>JASJDA010000332.1 GCA_030065755.1 Prochloraceae cyanobacterium
GGAGAGTACGTCTTTTTGCCTTTAAGCTTGTATAGCAAACAGCCATCAGCGATCGGCAAACAACTTAAGAAAAGTATTTTCCCAAACTAAGCGGGGTTGAACGTAACTGAGAAGACAGTGACGAGTTTTTTCTAATAGTTCGACAACACTTTTTTTGAAGTAACGATTCCAGTAGTAGTATTGCAAATAATTAGCCAACCATAGCTGAGCTTGAGTATCGAGTAGATCGTCTATTTCTTTTGCTAGTTGTAAGGCTTCTAAAGAGGTTTGAGGAGATTGTTTTAATTTATCTAATAATTCGCTGGGAATTGCTTCTAATTGGCTGAAAGATGCGATCGCGTCTCCTGGACTTCCCTGAGCGATCGCTAATAAATCTTTTTGTTCTAAAATTTCTTGATAATTATTTTGACGTAATACCTGTTTGAGATCTTCTTCAGATAGTCGATAAAAAGGTATTTGCTGAGTGCGAGAAACCAAAGTAGGTAATAAAGAATTTGGAGTCGCAATTAAAATTAAAGTGGCTTTTCCTGGTTCTTCTAGAGTTTTGAGCAAAGCGTTAGCCGCAGCTTCTCTCATTGTCTGAGCGTCTTCGATTACTACTATCGATCGAGTTGCTTCGAGAGGGGGACGACTGAGAAACTGAGTAATTTCTCTAACTTGTTCGATGCGAATTTGAGGAGAGGCTTTACGCTTCAATCCCATTGCTGCGGCTTCAGTTGCACTCAGAAGTTTTTTTTGGTGAAGGTAGGTAGGTTCTACCCAAAGTCGATCGGGATGGTTGTTAGCGCGCAAGCGTTTTTGAATTGAGGTCTTCTCTAGATCGCCTATCCCTTGACAAATTAAAAGTTCGCTGAAACATCTAGCAGCTAAAGAGCGACCAACTCCAGAAGGACCGCTAAAAAGATAAGCTGGAGCAATACGGTTGAGTTTTATAGCACGAGAAAGTAATTCAACAGCTCGATCTTGTCCTACCAGTTGAGTCAAACTATTCACTGGCTTTCATTACCTGACGGATCTATCAAAGTAATATCAAATGGATCGTTTGGGGGAATAGTGGGAAAACTATCGTGACGACGATGCTCGTAAATAGCATATACTTGAGAACCAAAAGAAATTTTTTCTCCGTTTTTGAGATCGTGAGAAGAAACTCGACGACCATTTATGCGCAGTCCATTAGAACTGAGGGTTCCTTCTTGGGGATCTCCATCAACAATTCGATAAGAATCCTTTCCCTGAACTCTTAATAAGGTAGCGTGGCGACGAGAGACAAACTGAGAATGTAAGCGAATATCGCAATTTCGTTCTCTACCCAGAGAATAAGTGGGTTTATTTAAGACTACTTCGTGCCTTCCTTTGTCGTCATTAATAATTAAACAACGATATATACGAGGTTTTGCCGATTTGGAAGTCATTATCTAGCTTTTAATCTAGTTCATATTGTTTTTTCAATGAGAAAATACCAGACAAGCGTACTAAGGAGGCATGGCTTTGTCTATCAGCATAATACAAGATCGAGCGCCGAGCTTTTTTATTTTTCGCTCCTAAACTGACGACGCAAAAATAGAGAGTTAGTAACGACGAGTGCCGAACTCGATGCCATTAAAGCAGCAGCAACAACTGGACTCAGAATAATACTGCAGCTAGGAAGCAATATGCCTGCAGCAATTGGGATTGTAATAACATTGTATCCTAAAGCCCAAAATAGATTTTGCCGAATTTTACGAAAAGTAGCAATACTCAGTTGAATTGATTCGACTACATCCAGCAAACGCTCTCTCATCAAGATTATTTGTGCTGTTTCCCTGGCTACATCCGTACTTCCGTGAAGAGAAATACCAATATCTGCTCGTGCTAAGGCGGGAGCGTCGTTGATTCCATCTCCTACCATTGCTACTGTCTGGGATTTGCTGGAATTTACTCCATTTTGGAGGTTTTCGATAATTTCTGCTTTGCGATCGGGACGAATTTGGGCAAAAACTTCTGTTATTCCTAGTTTTTTGCCGATCGCATTGGCTACTACGGGTTTATCTCCCGTAAGTAATGCCACTCGCAGCCCCATTTTTTGCAATTTTTCTACAGTTTCTCGCGCATCTTTGCGCAAAATGTCTTTGAGGGCTATTATTCCGATCGACTCTCCTTCTTTAGCTACGTAAACTACAGTTTTTCCACTTTCAGACAAGTCGTTTACTGAAGTTTGAATCTCTTCACTAATAGAAATGCCTTGTTTTTCTATCCACTCAGCATTACCCAAACATACTCTTTCTCCTGCTACTCGCGCGGATACACCCAATCCTGGTTCTGTGTGAAAAGCTTCTGTTGGTAGTAAAGATAAATCTTTTTCTATAGCTTCGCTAACAATTGCTTCTGCTAGGGGGTGATTAGTTCCTCTTTCTACTGCTGCTGCTAATTGAAGCAGACGATCGGAACTAATAGAGGTAAGAGGTATGCAATCTGTAATTATTGGCTTACCAACAGTGACAGTTCCAGTTTTATCAAAAACTACTACATCTAATTTGTGAACTTGCTCTAAGATGTCTCCACCTTTAATTAACAGTCCTCTTTCCGCACCGATCCCCGTACCCACTAAAATAGCAGTAGGAGTTGCTAAACCCAAGGCGCAGGGACAGGCAATAACTAAAACAGCGATCGCTAGTTTTAAACTCAATAATAGGGGCGAAGTAGACATAACCGTGGCGTGGTGTTCCATGGTACTGAACATACTTGCTGTCAAAACTTCTGGCCATATTTTCGTCCCTGCAAAATACCAGAATAGGAAAGTTACTAAAGCAATTGTCATTACCCCATAAGCAAAATATCCTGCGACTGTATCTGCTAACTGCTGTACTGGTGCTTTGCGGGTTTGCGCTTCTTCTACTGAGGCGATAATCTTAGCTAGAGCGGTATCTTTCCCCGTCCCAGTAACTTTAACAGCGATCGCTCCTGACTTGTTAATCGTACCCGCAGCTATTTTATCTCCTGGCTGCTTGACTACAGGAATTGATTCTCCTGTTAACATTGACTCGTCTACTGAGGTAGTACCCGCAACTACCTCCCCATCAACGGGCATTTTTTCCCCTGGTAATACCCGCACCCATTCGCCAACGCGCACTTGTTCTACAGGAATTTCAATCCCTGTCTCTTCGGAAGCACTAGATTCCCCAATTAAACGCGCTAGCTGGGGTTTTAGTGCTACTAATGCTTCTAGTGCTGCTGATGCTCTACTTCTTGCTCTTGCTTCTAGAGTACGACCGAGAATAACAAATCCCAACAACATTACTGGTTCGTCAAAGAAACATTCCCAACCCAGTTGAGGAAATAGCAAGGCTACGCAACTAGCCAGATAAGCGCTTAAAGTTCCCAACCCTACTAGAGTATTCATGTTGGGCATTCCGTGGCGCAAACTGCGCCAACCGTCTGCGAGAATAGAACGTGCTGGGAATAATAGCGCACTTGTTGCTAAACCCCAGTGAAACCAAATATTGTTCAGTAGAGGTATGCTAGGCCCGCCTATGTGTTCTAGATGCCCTAAAAACGAGAAAAATAGCAATACTGCGGCTATTATTAATCGCCTGAGTTGCTGTCGATTTTCTTGTTTGCGGCGATCGGCTACTGAAGATTTCCCCTCACCAGAGGTATGTTCCGATCGTAGTTGAGAAGGAAATCCTCTTGAGGTTAGTTTTTCGGCTAATATTTGTGGTTCTACTACACCTACTTCGTATTCGACTAGTGCTACTTCTGTGACTAAATTAACGCAAGCAGAGACAACGCCATTATTTTGAGTTAGTTGTCTTTCTACCGCAGCAACACAACCCGCACATCTCATTCCACTTACATCTAGGGTTGCTTTTTTTCTAGGCGATCGAATATTTTCTTGTTCTGGTTTAGCACTCGATCGCAGTATGTTTTTGGCAGTGATTTGCAACATAAATATTATGTAAATTTACATAGCAATTTTGATATGTTTTTTTATCTTATAGTTTGCTACCGAGCTTCTGGCTTAGATTTTAGGTAAGTGTAATAATCAAAAGGACTAAGTTGTCTATAAGGAACGATCGGTATAGTAAAAATGTTATATAAATTTAAATAAATCTTCCTGGCGAAATTCACTTGTTCGAGCGGGCAACTTCTTCAGATAGGGTTCCAGATATCTAACAAATCTACTCTTCATTGAGCAGCGCCTCCATAAATATCAATTTTTTATCAAGATTAAATTTACCCTATTGCCAATGGCTATTTTTTTTGAGTAACATTATCAATGTTTTGTTATTTGATTTTATCCTTAATAACACTTGGATGTTTTTTTTTGCTAGAGCGTAAATCAATATTTTTAAGATATAAATTAACTTTATTCAATCTTTAAAAATGATTCGATCGCCACTGTCAGTATTTGATACACTAGACATAACTTCTAAAAAAAAATAATTTGTTTGAAAACCTTGTTGTTGATACAGCAAGGTTTTTTCTTAGAAGGGGACGACGAGAGCAAGCCCTACGTCAAACACCGAGAGAACAAACATCAGCAATTACATATTCAATCCCCAGTGGCTGGTAATGGTCAATTAAAAGGGATTGAGAAATAATCAATCATGGTAGCGAGTGCTAATTTTGAGTTTATAGAACAAAAAAAGCCGCGGTATGATTATAACATAAGAAACTTGTGAAATAGTTCTATTAAATAAGAATTTTGTTGACACAAAATATACTGACTTCTTTTTTAAAGGTTATATTAATCTTCCTAGAAATTACAGACGTGTATTTTTTGATTGTGCTAGATTCTATTTGAGATTTGAGAAGAGTTTTATTGTTTAAAATAAACAACAATAATCTATTTTTAAATTATCTTCATTCAGATACAAACACAAGAAGTAACAACTATGAACTTTACCTTGTCAAAACTGATTAATTCTTCCTTTTTAACGGCATTTTTAGCTATTTCTTCTTCGATTTTATTGCCACAAAATCCTGCCTCAGCATTTAGTGTATCTTTTGGCGAAACCAGTCAATCTTCTAACAATCCTGCTACTGGTACTTCAGCTTCGATCGACTTTGATTTTACTCAAATAGATTCAGGTATTCGACTTGACCTTGATATTACTAATACCACTGCTCAAACGGATTTTGGCTCGGAAGCTACTAAATCGATACTAACGGCTGTTTTATTCGATCTACCTGGAGTTACACTCAAT
This sequence comes from Prochloraceae cyanobacterium, assembly GCA_030065755.1. Taxonomy (GTDB): domain Bacteria; phylum Cyanobacteriota; class Cyanobacteriia; order Cyanobacteriales; family JASJDA01; genus JASJDA01. The sequence continues at coordinate 5,187 of JASJDA010000332.1, forward strand.
CTAGATTTGGTAACTGGTAACGCTTTCTTTCCTGAGTTGTTAGTAGGCGAAAAATTACCGCCATTCGGAACATTTGATGTTGCTATTTCCAATGACGATCAAATTTTAGGTGGCAACCCAAATAACGGTCTTCGGGAAAATCAATCTACTATTGTGAGCTTGTTATTAACAGGTACATCCCAGTCGGCCGAAACTATTGAAAATGAGTTTTTTACTGGATTTAAAAATAATGAACTTAAGATAGCTACTCGTTTCCAAGCGGTAAATGCTGGAGGAGGAAGTGACAAATTATTAGGAGGTAGTGTCATTGAGGAAGGCGGTATCACACCAGACCCCACCCAAAAAGTTCCTGAGCCTGGATTAACAGCAGCTCTGAGCCTATTTGTCCCAATTTCTCTTCTCTACCTCAAGAAGAAAAAAGTATATAAAATTGGTTAAACTAGAATGATTTTGGATCAAACTCGGATCTCGGCTCAACCCCAGTTACACCAATTTACCTGATCCGAGTTACGGCCGAGGCGGTAACTTCCTGCTCTTCGCGAGTTAGGATCACTTCTGCACAAACATTCGGCGTACTATCGTCGCAGGCTATCGCAGCAACAGAGTCTAACTCGTCAATCAGTAAGCTAGCTTTATTAGCGTCCACGTCCCAGCGCCAGAGAGTTTTAGGCCCATTCCAAACCGAATCATCAGGTTCTGGACTTTCATAGTAAATTATTTGACCACCCCCATTGTCGAGCGCCATAATTGCTTGTCCACCCGTAGGCAATTCTGCAGGTAAGCTATAGGAGGCGATATTTACTGTATAGTCAATATTACTGCTGGAGCGAATATCTTCAGCGATATAGTCTGTAACACGATTGAGATCCACCCGTCCTTCAGTCAAGTCGCTAGAATTGCGATCGGCTTTTATCATTTGGATAACTCCTAAACCGGCGGCACTGACGACGACTCCAGTTAAGACAACGGCAGCTAGTAGCTCTATAAGGGTAAAGCCAGCGTTGCTCTTTTTTATCGTTTTCATCTGTTTGTCTTCAATCCTTTTTGCAATTACTGTCATTTATGGATGAGATGTCGCCAGTGTAAGAACCTTCCCTGATAATGGCTAAGGGCTCGGAGATGACTAAACATTTTTTGTAACCTGTTTCCTGTTCGTAAAGAACTATGGTTCCTCCAGCCGAGATATTTCCATTGAAGTCAAAATCTAGTTTTCCTCCAGTTAAGTTGCTGGCCAGCTCGACGTTACTTGGTAAATCCCGAGCGCTTAGCAAGCAGTTATCGCTGCTGGATATGCTACTCGCCCCCAGGTTGATAGAGCAATTTTGGCTTTGCCGCTGCGCTTGGCGGTATGCTTCTATTAATGCGCTGCGCGTGTTGGTTATAGCTTGATTAACGTTATTTTTATTGCGCCAAGCGGTAAAGCTGGGGGTAGCAACAGCAGCAAGCACGCCAATCAAGACTACCACTACTAGGGTTTCGATAAGAGTGAATCCACTCTCGCTTTTACTCTTGGCAATTAAATGCAGCATTGGCGATCACCTCTGTATAGAATTGAGCTATTACTTCATTACCTGGGGAACCTGGGGAGTTAGTATCTTCTAGCACAGCGCTATAAGCCAATTGCAGAGAATCTCCATTATCAGTCATGGTGCGCTTTAGCCAGATATTCTGCCCTCCAACATTTTTTGTAGTATCTAGATTAACTTCTACTCCACTGTCAATTACTCCACTGTCAATTACTTCGCTTTCATCTAATTCCCTTTCATCTACTTCGCTTTCATCTAATTCCCTTTCATCTACTTCGCTTTTAGGAGTCTTATGAGAAAGCGTTTCTCTAAGAGCTTTACTGTATTCTCCGCAAGTGCCATCGGATAAATCATCTGTGGCGGCAGTCAGCCGCACTTGTTCTATCTGTTCTCTAATCCATTTAGTGGCTTCGGAGCGTTGATTGGCTTTGATTCGCATTAAACTAGAAGCTAGCATCAACTGGAGGGAAGAGCTGACAAACAAGGTAGATATCAAAATACTTAGTAATACTTCTGTTAAAGTGAATCCTTCTTCTTGGTTTTTCTTCTTCATTGTCTTGGCTCAAAGGTCTGCAAAGGGTGGCGTAAGCAAAATAGTCTATTAATTAACAGCTTCTTTGCTCCAACTGTTAGGTCGGGACATCTTTGGTGGAACAAAGTTTTCGAGGTATTCTGCCTCATCTTTTACTAGCAAGTCTAGAAGTTTGGTATCCTCCCAGAAAGAACTGGCGTTGCTACTATTTCCATATTTTTGGTAAGTTTTGACCCAGGCTAACCCGTAGATATTGGGATATTTGGGACTCATTTCCTTCTCGTAGTCCCTAATTTTTGATGATAAGGAGCCACTAACGGTTCCGTTATTGAAAGCAGTTTTACATTTAGTCCCCGATCCACCTCCAGTAAGAGCCACGTCAGCTTGTGGGGCGTGAATCAAAGCCATTATGCAGGCATTACCCGCGATTGAGAAGTCCTGAGTATCCTTGGTAGGAATCCCATAAATCCTAATTTGACCTGGAGTGGGAACTTTAAGTTCTTCAGTTGTACTGCTGCTTCCTTTTCCTTTTCCTTTTCCTTTTCCTGCTCCTGTTGTTGTGGTTTCAACGTATGCAGTAATAGCGTCATTTCCGCTTAACTCTATGTTTCCTTTGACATAGAGCCTTACCTGAGAATCTTCTTTAATGAGGAGAGATGCCTTATCTACTTTGTTTATTTCATAGTAATAAACGCCATTGTAGGGTTTGTCGCC
>JASJDA010000333.1 GCA_030065755.1 Prochloraceae cyanobacterium
TTTAAAACATAAAGTTGAAAATATTTTTAGAATCCTTCATCCAAGAACTGATGTTTATGTATGTAATGGTATTTTCATACTTACTGCACTTTACTTAGACTTTAAAATTAAACCCGCAAATAGTTTAAACGCTTACCTCAATATTAGTAAAAGATCATTAAAGCAACTTCAAAAAACTTTTGAGGGAAAAAAAAGTAAAACTTTTTGAGCGATCGCTCTTGTCACCTCGCCAAACCAGGCTATAACGAGGTCATCACTAATCCCTATGAAGCGATTGGGAGCTAGGCGATCTTAATAAACCTCGTCCATATTCAAAACTGGAGTTTTAAAGCAGGAAAGACAAGATATCTTAAAGCCTTTGCCCTTTAACCTTTAACCTTTCCCCTAACTACTTACAAAAACTCTGGGTTTCATTCCTGACGCGGTTTAACTTTAGTACGAGTCAAAAATTAATTCATTTAGTAAGTAAAAATACTTAAGTTTATATAAGATATTTAATATAAACTTATAATTATTAAGTCAATATCAAATAAGATTGAAAGAGATAGAAAAAAAATATGTTTAAAGTAAATGTAATTTTAAGTTTAGTAATTTTTAATTCTTTATTAACTATAAAAGCTTTAAGTCAAGGTAAAATTACAAGTATTTTTTCTATTTTAAAAAATCCTATTGATGGAAAAGAAGTAATTTTAAGAGGTAGAATTATTGATCAACAAGAAGGAGAACAAGACTATATTTTTACAGATGGCAAAGATAAAATCGTAATCGAGATGAAAGAAAATGATTTTCCTTATGACCCAAATAAAAACATTGAAATCTCAGGTATAGTGAATCTTGAATCAAAACATTCACAAGAACTAGAACATGACTTAACTCCAGAAGATATTGAAATTAGGGTAGATAATTTTAGAGTTATTGATATTAACTAAAAAAAGCAAATAGACATCTTTCTTTCTCATCTGCCCCTGGGGGGAAAGGGGGCTACAATGAACCAGTACAAATATATAGCGGTTCTCAGATTGGTGAGATACACTAATTGAAATATGAGAACCGCTAATTCCGAATGAAAGCATACTCACTCGATCTAAGACAAAAGATTATTGATGTTTACGAAAAAGAGGAAATTTCTCAACGTCAATTAGCCAAAAGGTTTAATGTGGCTCTAAGTTTCATAGTAAAGCTACTAAAACAATATCGAACTACAGGAAACATATTACCCAAGCCCTTCAACGGAGGAGTTAAGTTAAAATTAAACCCTGAAAAGTTGGTGTTACTAGCTGAGTTAATTGAACATAATAATGACGCAACTCTAGATGAACTCTGCCAGATGTTGAAAAAGCAAAGTGGAATTAGTATTTCTCGTGCCACAATGGGAAGAATGACACAAAAGTTAAAATTAACTGTTAAAAAAAACTCTATATCCTAATGAAAAACATACGGAAAGAGTACAAAAACTCCGACTTGAGTTCTGGGAAAAAATTCGGAATATTCCCATAAAAGACCTGGTTTTCTTGGATGAAGCAGGAGTAAATTTAGCTTTAGTCAGATTATATGCCCGTGCGCCTCGTGGTCAAAGGGCTAGAGGTATTCGTCCTCACAAAAGAGGTAAGAATGTATCTATGATTAGCGCAATTTCATTGAAAGGAATTGTCACCTCTATCAATTTATTTGGTTCAATCGATGGCTTAACATTTGAAGCCTTTGTCATTCAAAAACTAATACCAAAACTGTGGAAGGGTGCAGTAGTAGTTTGGGATAATTATAGTATCCATAAAGGACAAGAGATTGAAAAGGCAATTACAAAAGCTGGAGCTAAATTAATTTATTTACCTCCTTACTCCCCAGATTTCAATCCCATTGAAAACTTCTGGTCAAAAGTCAAAAATATTCTACGTTCTATTGGTGCTAGAACCTATCAAGCTTTAGATTTAGCGATCGCCGATGCCTATAGTCAAATCTCTTTGAAAGACATCAGAAATTGGTTTGCTCATTCCTGTTACTGTATCTCACCAATTTGAGAACCGCTATAGACAGTCTTATTATTAAGTTATCGGTCAGAGTTATTAAGTTATCGGTTCACGAAGACTGTCTATATTTGTCTAGGATTCCTTTCGGGGCTGCTTGCCCCCAAAGTAAAAAATGAGACTATAGGATAAAATCACGATATATCGACCTCAATTCCGACCATCATCTACAACGGCTTGAGGTCATTAGAATATCAAAGTGACACATGATCTTCTCCAAATAGCGATCGCCAATATTTGAGGAGAGCGAGGGCGAATTCGATCTAGCTCTAGATGTTGGCTTGTTCATAGACGTACGTACATCAAAAAAATCCTCCTAGAAGATAAGGAAATATATTTGAGGAGGATTTGGCTATAGCTTTCAATTTCAAACTTATTAAACTATTAATTTCAAATTCAAGAGACTTTTCATGATTTCGCATTTAGATAATGTATAAATTGCATTATAAGTTAACTAATTGAATTTAATTGTTTTATAATAGTAAGTTTTGAAAAATATTTACTATTATAAAATTTTTTTTCTTCACAAGTTTCTCAAAATTTATTATTAATATTAAAATCACAAATTGATAGTCATGTTTTTGATTTTAATGCTCATGTTTATCCAATCAAATCTAATATATGACAAAAAAGCTCAAGATAAAGCTCAAGATAGTTTTTTAAATTTTAGCTCTTGTCATTTATGTAAATATTATCAACTAACAGGTAGAAGAAGTGGTTTTTGTAATAAATTAAATGTTCTAGTTAAAGGGAATTGGTCAAGTTGTTCATTAGGTAAATTTCCGTTTTCGATTGAAATTCAAGCTAAATAGTATCTTGCTATTAATTTTAGTAAACAGGGTTCTTCCGATTTCATCATGCTAAATTAATATCAAAAGTCAGAAAGATAATAAACTTCTTAAACGAAATTCGCGTTTCGGGGAATTAGTAGTTTAAAACCAGTGAGAGACCGTAGCGACCAACGCTCGGTAGGTCGGGTCACTGGTAACTATCAATCATTTACACTCTGGTCAAACTTTTATTTTAATTGGCTTTGAAGATATCTCAGAAACTCCATTATTTCTTCATCACTTAAATGATGACGGCTTCTCACACCATATTTATTTTGGAGATAATTTTGACCATCTTCAATTGACCAATCTAATGAATTCAGACACTCATCAATTTCATTAATTACTGTGTTCCACTCCAGGGATATATTTGAGTTCTCAGATGAGGAATTTAATTCCTCATCATCAGATGTCTCTAGTTCTGAATAGTTAGCGGTTGAATTGTTTTCTAATTCATTCACCGTTAGTAAATTACCTTGATGAGTCTTAAGTATTGTTTCTAATTGCTTTATTTCTTGGGAAGTGAGTAGATTGTTTTTCAACCAATCCATTTCTACTTGGCTGACTTGACCATTAGCCAACAACTTAATTAACTCATTATCGGTTTGGCAATTTAAAATCCTTTCTTTGACTTTGTTAGCTCTCTGCTCTTTAGCGCAGCTATTGCCACTATAGGGATAATCACCCCAAGGTATGACAGCTTTTTTTGGGGGTGTGTCAGCCTGTGTGTCAGGCTTAATCCCTTGTCCTAATTGAGATTGGCATACTGGCATACCTTGACTATCGTTTGTCTCTAACTTGGTTTTTGAAATTGGGTTTTCGTATTTTTCAGAATTTAAAATAACTTTCTTACTAGGTATGCCAGGTGTACCAGGTATGTCTAACCCAATCGGGGCAACGTTTTCAGCTTGACATACCTCTGGCATACCTGGAGGTGATTTTATCGGTGTGCCAGGTTGCCATACTATTTGTCTTTTTCCTTGGTGTTGTTTTCTGCCGACTTTTTTCCAACCCACAGATGTCAGAATCGTGCTGACTCGCATCTGAGAGGAACGGTCGATTTTTCCTAGTTCGTAGTTAAACACAGATTCGAGAATTTCGGTAATTGATACCTGTTGCCGTAACTCAATGTAGTTAGAGATGGGACTTTCCCATTCATCCACAATCTGGAATTGTTGATTATTAGCCCTACTTGATTCTTCCTCGTCAGGGCTTAACCACCAAGGTTCACCATTGTGATAAGCTTTGACCGCAGCAGCCCAAATTGCGTCTCTTTCCTGCTTCAACCGTTTAATATTGATGCGTTTAACCTTTATGGGAATTACCCAGTAACGTCTGTTGCCTGTGGGGTCAACTAAAAATTGACTATCATTGACCGAGCCGACAATAATCGAACGCCTGGGACATTCTGATGCTGTCATGGCATAGGGTTGACGGAAGGTATCGGTTTGTCTGGTGATAAAGGCTTTAAGTTCTCCTGCTTGTCGTTTGCTAAATACCCGCTCAACTTCGCCCCATTCCTGAATCCAACATTTATGGAGGATGATCAAATCATCTTTATTCCGTCCATCTCCCATCGAATCATCAAACCAGTCTCCCCCCAACACTCCTAAAAAGGTAGATTTTAAGATGCCTTGTTTTCCTTGAAGCACTAAGGCAGTATCGTTTTTACATCCTGGTTCATAAGTACGAGCTACTGCACCGATGAGAGTTTTTTTCAAGAAAGAATCATACAGTGGGTTAGAAGTGCCGAAGTAACGGCTAGAGAGATTGTCTAGAGATATGGGAGTAACATTTTTAGCGACTACTTCAAGATAGGTTTTAACAGGATTAAAGGCATTTTCTCTAGCTACTTCGCGGAACACATCTGCTGCTTTGGCTTTAGGGGCATTAATGCTGTCGTGTTTGGCTAGGGTTAAATAGGCACGGTCTAAAGCGTATTCTGACCCATCTAGTTCAATCCTTTGCTTTAATTCATTGAGCTTGAGGCGGTCGCGATACTTGTTAGTGACATATTCTAAAAGGTTTTTCGTATCCAGAGTTTTAGCTTGAATACTCTTATTAGATAGTTGTCGCTCTAGGCTTTTAAGCCATTCTTTATAAGGGATAAGATTGTCCATAACCTCCTCAAAGGCTTCAATACCGTAATTCACAATTAAGTCGTCACAACCCTTGTTATCTTCTCTTAATTCCCAGGTTGCTACTCCTACGATACAACCTTGTTTGACAGCTAGATATCCCGCATACTTGAGAGCTTCTTGAACTTGATATTTAACTACGATATCCGCATCAAAGACTAAATGAATCGGTCTTCCGTTGGTCAAGAAGGGAGCTAGGGTGGGAATGGCTCTTAATTTTTTCTTTTCTTTGCCATTCCACACTCCTGTCAGACAGATGGAAATATAACCATGAAAGAGCAGACAACCCGCTTTTTTCGCTCCTTCGGTAATTTCGATGGGCAATTGGGGATTATCAGCTACCCATCGCCAAAAACCCAAGTCTAATCTGCTTTCATCAATATCTGATGCTTCTATGGGTACTTGATATCTATCGGCTATTTTTTCCCATGTTGCCATGTCTGGAATCAGCAAAATAATCTCTGTACCGTCCCCTTTAGGAAAAGTGAGATATTTTAGGGCTTTGGCACTATCGGGAAAAGTTAGAGCAACATCTGGTTTAAATTGTCCGAAGGGACGTAATTGTCCAGTGAGTAAGTCAATGGATTGTACGAACCAGCCAGCCGAGCCTCCGTAATAAGACCAATTGTTTAGAGAAGCGATTTCTTCTTTGTCAAAGATGCTGTTGAGATTAAGTTTGGTAATGGCATCTCCTATTCCACTGCCCTTTGTCCATTCTTGTTGATGAGACTCAAAAATCAGTTTATTTTTTAATAATTTCTGCTGTAGAGTGGGATTTTTAGGGAACGAAGTACTATTGTTAGACTGGTCTTTTGGCTCTATTTCGTTTACACTACTATTAGTTGCGAATTTCACGTTCACAGCTTCTATTTCTGCCCTCAGTTCTTAGCTGGAGCAGGTTATGAATTTTATTAACAGAAAGCCGTTTGCTCTTTCAACCGCCAAGTTTTCCGAGCAAGCGGTTTTCTAATTGTAAGTCTATCTCGATTTGGTATCTTAACGAGCTAGTTTTGCAATCTTATTTCACAGTTTTTTAGTCTTGACCTTTTTTTTAATTGTTGTTCCCCAGGCTTTGTACAAATTCTCTTCAGCTATCAAAGTCATTACAGAGGTTTTTTGTACAAAGTCTTATCCCAACGTTGGGAGTTGGAGGCAGCTTCGCTGCGCGGAATCACGGAGCGCAGCGCAGTGGTGCAGCTACTTTCAGGCTTTTTGATATGAGGCTTATATTTGACCCCAATTTTAGTACTGATTTTATGGGTCAGTATCTACCAATGCAGAGGGAATTATATGAGTAATTATACCTGGTCTGACTCTTCAATAGGAAACCGATAACCGACCAATTTACCTGCTGTATGTTTTTTGGTGATAATTCCATTTTCGCTGAGATTATTGAAATATCTACTATGGGAATGGCTCAAATTGTGAGAAATTACTATTACCTCACAAATATTTAGTAACCATGAAGATAGATCGGCATGGTAAGGCAAAAATACTAACTCCAGAAGAAATACAATTACTGTTTAATCAGGGTACAGATAAAGAACGCGACCGTGTTCTATTTGGTGTTTGCCTCTATACAGCTTGTCGCATTAATGAATGTGTAACTCTCCAAAAAATTGATGTCTATGACCCTTACTGCAAGGTAAGACCTGAATTAATCCTTCGCAAGAAAAATACTAAAAATAAACTGGCAACCCGCACTATACCAGTCTTAGAGGAATTACGCTTATTACTGGCTAACTATCAGACACAGCCCCCAAACCCTTATCTATTCCCTGGTAAGGGAGGTAAAGGTCATCTTCATCCTGATAGTGGTGCTAGACTACTCAAACAAGCTTGTCGCCGAATTGGGTTAATCGGTATTAGTTCCCATAGCTTCCGACGTACTGCTTTAACTCAAATGAGTAATGCAGGAATACCCTTGAGAATCATTCAAGAGATATCGGGACATCGTAACCTGGAACAACTGCAAAGATATCTAGAGGTTAAACCAGAACAAGTCCGAGGCGCGATCGCCTCCCTATCTATGTTGTCCCACATTCAACAGGAGCGAGATACAACGTTAGATCAGGAGATAAAGGAAATAGATAATTCCATTTCTACCGACTTAAATTCTTACAAACTTACAAAACCTGGAGACAAGTAAAATAGAGATAGTGTCGCAGGGATTGAGAAGGAGAAAATGGTTAAATAGAAAAAATGAATAGCGAACAATTATTAATAGATAAGTGGCGTAGTCTAACCTCAGTACAACAGCAAGAAGTTTTAGATTTTGTCGAATTTATTGCTCAAAAATCTCTCCCCCAAAATCAATCACGTCAAAGAACGCAACGAGTAAAAAAGTGGCTCGATTGGGCTGAGGATAATCCAAAAGATAGTCCAGGACTACCAGATGAAGCTGTGAGTCGCGACAGTATTTACGATTGAGAATAGTAAGGTGAGTAAATACCTACTGGATACCAATATTTTACTGAGGGCAAGCGATCGCGCTTCCCCGCGCTATAGTTTAGCGGTCAATTCCGTAGCGAGTTTGATTGCTCAAGGACACGAATGTGTAATTACAGCCCAAGTTTTGATTGAATTTTGGGTAGTTGCGACTCGTCCAGTGGAAGTAAATGGACTCGGATGGAGCGTTGAGCAAACTGAGAAAAAAATTAATCAACTTATAAGTCAATTTACTTTAATAGAAGAAACCGAGTCAATTTTGGCACAATGGTTAGAATTAGTAACCAGATATCAAATCAAAGGGAAAAGAACCCATGATGCACGATTGATGGCAGTGGCGATCACATCATCGCTCACTCACATATTAACCTTCAATCCTAAAGACTTTACCCTCACTACAGAACTTATAGTGGTTCATCCCGATGAAGTTGAACCTGCAACATTAGAATAAAACCCACAAGAGAGAGAAGGTTAAATGTCGGGAAATGAAAGT
>JASJDA010000334.1 GCA_030065755.1 Prochloraceae cyanobacterium
TGAATTTATTTTTATTAAAGTCCCCTTCTTCAATAAGTTATGGGTTAGCAGGATAGGTTATAGGCTATAAAGGGGACTTTAATAAAAATAAGAACATTTCTCGGCAGAAGTTAAATATTTTTAACTTTTGACTTTAGATTTTTGAACGGAGTTGATAGAGATTAAGAGCATTTTCACGTAAAATAGAGCGAGCAATTTCCTCAGCTTGTCTTGCAGTCAAATCGCCATCGGAGATAGCTTCTGTTAATACTTGTGCCAAGACTTTTCGTCCCCAGCGACTGCCTAAATAATATAGTTCGGGAATCAAATTAGAATCTGAAGAATACATAATCTTAGAAGTCGGTGCTAACTCCAGCAGTATTCTTAAAGTTTCCCGCATCCCAGACACACTTAACAACGGTACGGCTAAACCAAAATCGAGATAAACTTGGGGATAAACCGAGGCCAAATAGCCAGCTTCGCGGGTATAGGGATAAGATGCGTGTAGCAAAACTATCGGTACGTCCCCATAACGGGAATCTTCTAAAATAGGTCGCAAGTGTAGAGGATTTGCTAAAAATAAGTCTAAATCTGGGTCGCCAAAACCAGTATGAAACTGTACGGGAATTTGGGACTTGTTGGCAATTTCTAGAGCAATCGAGAGCAAAAAGTCAATTAAGGATTTATTTGTGAGTCGAAATGGACTTTTGGGAACTGCGGCTGAAAGCGAGTCGGAGTTTCCATCTTTGATCGAGTAAAAGTAAGATTGTGCCTCTTTTTCGGGAACCGATTGAATAGCTAAACCAGTTCGATAGGCAGCAATACTTTTAAAGCCGACAACACTAGTTGGGAGGTTTGTAAGCTGAGTATGAAACTCGTTGACAAATTTCTCAAAAGAGTCGGCTTTTTCAAATAAAGTCTCGGCAAGCTTTTCTAAACGTAATAATCGACGAACTGGGAGAAATTTTTGATGCCATTCTAAAGGAAAGATCTCCTCGGCAAGAAACCCGTCATCCAAGAGAATGGTTTCAATGTTAGCCCTACTCAAACAAAGTTCGGTCAGTTTTTCGAGTCCTAACTTTTGTCTTTGCTGGAGAATTTCGGTTTCGGTCGGTTCGCAGTCTAAAAGTGCAGCAATATCTCGGAGGCTGCGACGATAGCAAAGGGTTTGACGCCCGTGATAGTTGACAATTGACGGACGATCGCCTTCGGTAAAAGCAGCCGAGTAAGAGTATTCGGAGAAAATTTCTGGTTTGAGTATATTGTGGGCGTGATGGTCAATTAGAGGAATATCTGCAAGTTCCATAATTTTTACTAGTAGCGTTCGAGTAAAAGATTTACCTCTTCGTCTAATTCCATCTCTTTCATGGCGTTCCATTCTGCTTTTCGCACCGCTAGGTAAGCGCGGGACAATTCGATACCGAGAGCATCTAATAGCAGGCGATCGCGACTCAAGTGTTCGATGGCTTCTCCCAGATTCTGGGGCAATGGGGAAATTCCGCGGTCAGCCAATTCTACTTGAGAAAAATTTCCTGGGTCGATTTCTACTGGTTGACCTGGGTCGAGATTATTTCGGACTCCATCCAACCCAGCGAAAATGACTGCTCCTAAAGCCAAGTAAGGATTGGCAGAAGCATCGGAAGTTTTTAACTCAAAATGGGTTGGAGTTGGTGCTACTGGGTTACTAGGCACCCTTACTGCTCCTTCACGGTTGTCGTAACCCCAAGCTTTAAAAGCACCACTCCAACAGTGGGGGCGAATGCGACGATAAGAATTAGTACTGGGGGTCGTCAGAGCCATAAGACCTGGGAGATGGTGTAAAATTCCGCCGATAAATGCCAGGGCAGTGGGAGAAAGTTTTCCAGCGCCGTCGCCAATTATATTTTTGCCTTCTTGCCACAAACTCAGATGTAAATGGCAACCATTGCCCGCACAGTTAGCAAATATTTTTGGTAAGAAGGAAGCTTTAAAACCTAGTTCAATAGCAACAGCGCGTACTGTCTCTCGAAATGCGATTTGACGATCGGCTGCTTGCATAGCGGACGTATAGCGAATCGAAATTTCATGCTGTCCTGGTCCTGATTCTGGATAGTATCGCTCTACGGTAATGTCTTGGGCGACTAAAGCATCAGCGATCGCGTCGATAATTTTGCGATTGAGATCCATGCCCAGGGTGGCGGCAAATACGGTATGATCGCTGGGTATAATTTCATTCTTAACACCGTGGAGCAAGGAAAATTCGTTTTCAAAAGCTGCCATCACCTCTATCCCTGCTTGTTTGCCTGCAGCAATTGCTCGTTTGAGGAAATATCGGGGGCACAATGACCACGGCTTTTGATCTTCCACCATATCTCCCATCACCCTGGCGTGAGTAGGGGCATAGGGCAAAACTTTAACAGTTGACCAATCAGGAACTAACCAAATTTCGCCCACTGGCCCCAAACCACTCTTATTAACTACCTCATCGCACATTACTGGCAAGGCTTGCTGGGCAGCAGTGATACCAACTGGGTACTCTAGATTTTCTTCGAGGATGCCCAAGTGAATCGCTTTAGCACGAATCACATTTGCGTTATCGCAAAAAGTGACGCGTAGAAATTTGACCCCTGCTGATTGTAAAGACTTGACCAATTCAATACTCATTTTTTATTAGTTAATAAATGACGGTTTTTAACCGAAATAGTATTGGGCATTTCAAGATAACAGTGCGAGCAATACCAATAAATTTCTTTGTGGCGAACGTGACGTAACATTAAACTAGAACAACAGGGACAATTATGCAAAATCTTCTTCTTATCGGCTAATTCTTGTTCAATAGTTTTCAAATTGTTTGAGCTTGTTTGTTCCAGTTTGAGTAGACTTTTTGATGCGCGATTATTTTTTAATTTTTTCATTGCTTTAAGTTTTTCTTAAAAAGTTATTTTCAATCTTATCAAAAAAAAATATTATTAATTTAGACGGCCGTAAAAATCATAAAAAACTTAACAAATCTCCGAGTAAATAATAAGATTTTCTTAAAAATGCACTCTCGAAAAGAAACTCCACTTCAGATATAAAAGCCTCTTGAAAAGTTGCGATACAATTCCAACTGGTTGTGAATTGATATTTCCATATCTAATTGGCAATAGTCAAGCCTTCGATATCAAATGCTAAAACTAATCGGTTTGATGTAATCGCGCCTTTATTTTTAACCCTAATCAGCAGAGGAGAGAATACTAACAAAACCAGCTTTGTTAATGAGTTGTTGACCTCGATCGGTGAGTAAAAGTTGGGCATAAGCACGACCTGCTTTTTCATCTTTTTGCCCGTCTTTTGGGGTCACTGGCAACTTTTGTGAGTCCAGCAGTGGTATCTGGAACTAAAACCACATTGTTACCTAACTTTTGAGAGTGCAAAACATTTTTGATAAATAATTCAACAGTACCCCCTTCTTGAGGATGGCGTGAATAGGCAACGATGGGAAGATCGGGACCCCCGACTTTAAGCCAATTAGTAATTTTGCCAGTGTAAATATCTTGTAATTGAGCGATCGTTAAACCAGAAACAGAGAGACTCGGATGAGTAGCAATGGCAATAGCGTCACTTGACAACGCATAATTGATTGAGTCGATCGCGATCTTCGGTCAGATAGGTTTTGCCAAAACCCCCTTGACCAATTGCTTTGGTGATTTTATAACGATTTCTCAGGCAATCTTTGAGAATCCGGCCGCAGCTTTGACAAGAGTCTGTCCCGTCAGAATTATGGGGTCGAGAACAATCGGGATTGAGACAATAAATCATATTTTACACTCGCTCTTTCCACTACCTGGGAATCAGTCAATTACAACAACTATTTAGAATATAAGTATTTAGAAGCTGTTTGTAAGTAAGAAAAAGTATGAAAAAGTATAAAAAAAAAGTTAAAAAAAGTATGAAAAACAAATTGTTTTCTTCGGAAAAAGACAAACTCTTATCTTGAAGAGGTATATTTTCAAGTTACTCAACATGTAGCTCGCGAGCATGCATAATACTTGAGAATCTTTCAGAAAAAGAGAATTTGGTTTTCCGCGCTTTAAAAAGTTTGGTCAATATCGTTCTTTTTACTATCCACAGTTTAAGAAAAATCCAATAATTAGAAAAGAGGTAAATATTTTGCTGAAGTAGACCACAAATATACTTCTCAAATCAGCCCTCACTGCAACACTTATACAAGAAAAAAAGATTTAAGGGAGTGCAAGCATAATTGTTCTGAATGTGGTTACTCAACTACCAGGGATATCGCATCAGCTTTTACCTTTACAGATAGCATCTCTAATTGCAGCTTATTGATAATTATTTCTATCATTGATAATTTACTAAAGTTTACTAACCTCTTAAGTTGCACATTTTACAAGTCCCACCCAGTAACGGTTTTAGCTTTCTCGATCGACGTGCTTCTTTCATCTATAGCGAGAGCGAGACACTGGCCCGTAAGGGGCTTACATTTTGCACCAAGCAATATGGTGGTCAACCAAGCATTAAGCATCGACAGAGGGCAGAAGGAGAAGTAGGGGAAGTTCCTTGCAAAACATCTTAATACCCACCTCCTCATCAACCAATTAATTAAGAGTTAATTGAGAATATTTCTTTTTAAGTTCGACGAGACTATTATTTAGATAAATCGATTGTGCTTATTTTCTAGGGTGTAGTTGATGCGTCTCAGATATTGGAGTCGCATCATTAATTTTCTGCTCAAACTACGCGAGCAGATAAGAACCCACTCTATTCAAGCAGGTGGAGCGCTCGCAAAACTGAATCCGCTAACTTAACAGCTCGATCGCGCAAATTCTTATCAGTTTTACAAGTAAAGTTCGGGAGAACCTAAGTTACTTATGGAATGTCTCTTTGAATGGCATTCAACGGGACTGGCCGGACTCGAACCGGCGACCTAGCGCTTCAGATTGGTGTGAGTTTCCCCACTCTCTGGACTATCCCTTCACCATAGGCAGTTTACCCTTAGGTGGTGGCCGTTATGTTGTAGAGGTATCTATGTTTAATAGTCTTATTTCCCCTTTTCTTCTCTACAACCAGTCTCTGCACCTTCTCTACTAGGGATGTAGAGCTTGGCTCAAGATTACCCTATCTTTTATTTAGACTTAGGCTTCCTTGAGTTTGACCACATTCACTCATACAGTTTCCTGTCATGGTGCCCGATCGTTCAGGAGGCGCTTGCTCTATCCAACTGAGCCACAGCCCCATTTTTTAATCCGCATTTTAGCATAGCATATTTTTTCGATCGTAGCAAGCATCTACGGCAATAACAGCCGCTCTAACTTTGACAGTTTAAGTGATTGTGACCTAATATTTCGATCGGTTATTAAATTTATTCCTATCACCTGTGAACAAAGTTAGCCCTTGGATCTGGCTGAAGAAAAATTTATTTAGCACTTGGTATAATGCAGTTCTGACTCTCATTAGCCTTTTATTTATCTACTGGATAGGGCTGGCATTTATTGAGTGGGCGTTGACCCTAGCACAGTGGAGAGTTATAGAAGCTAATCTAAAGCTTTTGTTTGTCGGTTATTATCCACAAGAATTGCTCTGGCTTACCTGGACTACTTTAGGAGCGATTGTCGGTTTAGGAGGTTTTTCTTGGGGAATATTATCTAGTTATTCTTCTTTGTTGAAGCGGAAGAGTTTAGTTATTCTCGGCATTATTTGTGCTGTTTTTATTTCTGTTGCTTTTTCTGTCGATCGCTCGAATTATATACTTTTGAGTTTGCCTGTTATTTTAGTCGCGGGCTATTTTTTAGGCAAACAACTGAAGCGGCTATTTCCAGAGCTAAAAAGCTGGTTAGCATTAATTTGGTTGCTTAGTTTTTTTGTACTTTTGTGGTTCCTACTAGAACCAATTGGGATAGACAGACTTAGCGGTCTGCTCTTAACTATTTCGGTAGCACTTATCAGTATTCTCCTTTGTTTTCCTTTCGGAGTTTTGCTAGCACTAGGACGACAAAGCGACTTACCTGCAATTCGTTGGCTGTCCGTCGCCTATATTGAAATAATTAGGGGTCTTCCCTTAATTGGCATTTTATTTATGACTCAAGTCATGTTACCTTTAGTGCTGCCTAGCAATCTTCAACTTTCGCAAGTGATTACAGCTATTGCGGGTTTCACTTTGTTTACTGGTGCTTACGTAGCAGAAAACGTGCGCGGTGGCTTGCAATCAATACCTCGCGGTCAAACTGAAGCCGCAAAAGCCTTGGGTTTGAGTCCTCCTTTCGTCATTGTCTTGATTATTCTTCCTCAAGCTTTAAGAGCGGTAATTCCCTCACTTGTCGGACAGTTTATTAGTTTGTTTAAAGATACCTCTTTGATGGCAATTGTAGGTTTAGTAGATTTATTGGGAATATCTCAATCTATTTTGGCTAATCCTAAATATCTAGGGCGATCGGCCGAATTATATTTATTTCTAGGCTTAATCTACTGGGTCTGTTGCTATTCTATGTCTATAGCAAGTAGAAGGCTAGAAAAATAATTAGATTCAGTTTCATTAACTAGCAAAAGAGCGAAAAAGTGACAGACTACGAAATAGATACCAAGAAAAATAAATCTAAAGCATCAGAAGCGATTATTATCGCTTCTAATGTTAATAAATGGTACGACAACAATTTTCACGTACTCAAGGGAGTTGACCTTACAGTATACGAGCGAGAAGTAGTAGTAATTATGGGGCCTTCTGGCAGTGGTAAATCTACTTTTATTCGTACTTTTAACGCCCTAGAACCTTATCAAAAAGGTAGCATCGAAATTGACGGGATTAAACTTTCTGACGACCTAAAAAATGTTGATGCTATTCGTCGAGAAGTGGGAATGGTTTTTCAACAGTTCAATCTATTTCCTCATCTAACCGTCCTCAAAAACGTGACCTTGGCACCCGTTTGGGTTCGACGCTGGAAAAAAGCCAAGGCTGAAGAAATAGCCATGCAGCTATTAGAAAAAGTAGGAATTCTCGAACAAGCTCACAAATATCCCTCTCAATTATCAGGGGGTCAGCAACAAAGAGTGGCGATCGCCCGCGCTTTAGCAATGCAACCCAAAATTATGCTCTTTGACGAACCTACTTCTGCTCTCGACCCAGAAATGGTAAGAGAAGTATTAGATACCATGCGCACTTTAGCTAATTCGGGTATGACTATGGTATGCGTAACTCACGAAGTCGGTTTTGCTCGTGAAGTAGCCGATCGAGTGGTATTAATGGATTCAGGAACGATCGTCGAAATTGCTACCCCAGAAGACTTTTTTAATAACCCCCAAGAAGAACGAACTCGTCAATTTCTCTCTCAAATCCTTTAAAATTATGAGAAGAACAGCTCTTTTATGTTTCCTTCTACTATTCTCGATCGCAGGTCGCGCTATTGCAGTTAAAGGAATGTGGCAACCTCAGCAATTGTCAGAATTGACGCTCCCCTCGCCGCTAGGCTGATGGAGGGGATTCTTGATTCAAGGGTTACAATGATTCTATTTTTAATGAGGAACCCTTTTTCAAATAATTATGTCACTTCGCAGATAAGTTAACGGTATAGAAGGGTTCCTCATTAAAAATAAATACATCCTTCGGGGACTAGCTCAGTAGTAGATTTTTTACGTCCACTACCTAGACTGACAGTCCCTCCACAAGCAGTAGCCCTGCGCCCCAAGGCTAATAATCGTAGTGCTTCATCTCTAATGTTTTGAGCTGCATTGATGTCTCTATCTATATGTTTAGTGTTACAAGACGGACAGTCCCACACTCTCTCATCAAGAGGAAGTTTGTCTATTTGATAAAGACAATTGTTACAGGTTTTAGAACTAGGGAAAAACCTATCTACTTCTATGTAGGTTTTTCCCTCCCATTCGGCTTTATATTTCAGTTCCCTTTACGCACGTCTAAATGTAATACGCACAGATTACGTTTTTTCCCAGTGGGGCGATCGAGAGTGCTCGAATTTTCGCGCACGCTTAATTCCTCTTTAAAAGAGCGATCGAGGCGCAACAA
>JASJDA010000335.1 GCA_030065755.1 Prochloraceae cyanobacterium
GTAAAAATTAAATTAGGAAGACAAACTTTATTTCGGGTTGATAAACAAAAACTTCTTGTAGATAAACTCAACTTAAGTCCAGCACCAAAACAAGAACAAAAATTAAGTCTAGAACAGAAATTAGAACAGAAGTTAGAACAACTTGGTAAAACTGTAGAGCAGCAGCAAAAACAAATTGAGCAACTCGAAAGAAAACTTGAGAGTAAGCTTAATTTCATTGCTATGAATAACACTAAACTAAAAAACCAAAAGCTTGGCAATTGGATAAGTAATTTTGGTAGTAAGTTATATCAAGGTTGGAATAATGTTAAGTCAACAATTAAGAACTTAATTGATTCATCTGTTCAGAATGTAACTGAAAAAGTAGCTGAGAAGACTGCTAAGTTCTTAGAAAAGCCTGTTAACTTTGTTCTTGATAAATATGGACATGAAGAAAAGCCTGGTATTTTGTCCTTTCAAGGGCAAAAGTATTCTTACAATAAGAATATGGAGACTGGGGAACTCTCAATTACTTCCAATACCACCCAAAACAATATTGTAGAAAAAGGTAACTTTACTACCAAAGCTTCTCCAGAAGATATCAAAATTCTCAAAGAATTGCCAGAAAAAGTTAAAAGTATCGCTCAAACTCAAACTCAAGCTCAAACTCAGAAAAAAGGTCGAGGGTTATCTCGCTAGATGTCCTATCACAGTCGGGAATACATTAATTACTTAAACTCTTCGACCTGGCGCAACAAATCGCGTTGGGTCAGGAGTCTTACTCGACCTTTTTGGTTGTCTAACAAATCTAGGGGAAGGTGTTGCTTATTCCCCTTTCTTCCTGCCCAACAAACACATCATTTAACTTACTATTTTATCTTTAATTTGGGTTGGAATCAGTTTGGTTTTGAAATGCCCTTTCTTCACCTCGTACCTCTCTCTAAATTCGCTCATGATCTAGTTGGGTCTAAGTTTCTTTGGACACAACCTATCAGGTTTTTTGTTAATACTTATCTCAGGATTGCTTTTCTAATTCTCTGGACTATTTGTAAGCCTTTGTGGTCAATTCCGTTTGGGTATGGAATCTATTGGTTGTGGCAAAATTATCTCTCGGCGCGAGTAATGTTTTGGATTGATTGGGTAAACAATCTTATCCAAAAACTCTTCTTAAATTAAATATTAAGTTATTTATTATAATAGGGATATTAGCTAATATGTGCTAATATTAAATTGTTGTGTTTAGCCTTGCTCCAGAATAGTGGCTAACTCAAAAAACAGTAATAAAAGTAACAATTAAATACTCAATAGATTGCGGGAAAATCTCGTTAGTTTTGTTGGCTTATTCAAAATATTTGATGATGGAGATAAATTGTGATATCTCAAAAATCGCGTTGGGAGACGTGGAATCAATTACTAGCAGGAGAAATCGTTAACTGTTGGATTCAGTACGAATCTAACCTACCTTCCTTTAACGACTTTCTAAGCTTGTTAAACATTCTTAATCTGGAAGGGACTAAGTTATTATTTGACGAATTAGATTTTAAATTTGATGAGATTCAGAATACTACTGATTCCCAACTTAATTTAGAAAACCTGATTGAGATTCAGGAGAGGTTTGGGGATTGGTACTACAGGGAATATCTAAAAAAAATAACACTACATTTTCAAGCTCCCCAAATAGAAGCCAGGGATAAGTTTAAAAAATTTGTTAACTCTTTTTGGCTCTTTAGTTCCCCAAAATCTACTCTCGATTTCCTCAGTAAGATTGAGGGGTTTCTCATCTCTTGTCAGAACAAGTACCAGCAAGAAAAGCAAACTTTACTCAAGCAAGAAAACGGTGGGAAAAAGTCTTTTAATTCCCTGACCTATAAATTAATTCAGGATAAAGACAAATCGATAGACAATACTAAAGTTAAAATCAATTACGACTTAGCTTCTAAAGCTTTAATTCATACTTATAGGTATAAATTAAAGTCAGAGCTTTGTAACTTTAAAATCGACATTCTTAGACGAATTCAACAAGATAATCAAGTCATAATCGAGAACCTCATTGCCTCGGATTCCTTCTTAAGTAAGTTTCAGGAAAGTTATCAATTATCAGAGGCAAAAACTAATCTTTTAGTAGCAACGCTTTTTGAGCATATTTGTTCAGTAAAAAGTCCAGAAAGCTTAAAGCAAGAGTTAGAAACTCACTTAGGAGTTCCTCTCAATCGATGGGGGAGTTGTGGGTATATTTCCATCGAAGAAGTTAGAAGGATTTTGTTAGATAAACTCTCTGTCATGACTAAAGATGCTTATAGTCAATTAGTTGAAGAGTTAACTTCAGAAGTTAAGCTGAAACAACAAGAAAGTAATCATTTTCAGGAAATAGCCATTAGTAATTAGGTACTCATTCAACAGTTAAAAGAAACGTCCGATAAGTAGAGTATGATACGCCTGAAAAACAATTCGCTTACCATAACCGATTAACTGAATCTTTACCTTTAATTGATAAGTTTATCATCAGTTTTTCTGGTCAGAGAGCTTGGTCATTCTCAAATAAGAATAATAATTTTTCCCTGTAACTTAAGTTTTTTTGTTGAAAAAGGAAATGATGATACTCTTCAATATTTTAAAATCATGACTAAAACAATTTGGACATTTGCGATACTCTTATTAACAAGCTTTTTGTTGACAGTAAATGCTCCCAATATATCAAAGATATTAAGCCAAAATAAATCCACCTCGCCTCCGATTTCAGAAACCATAAACATGGGCTACAGCAACTGGTCAGGATGGTGGCTCTGGGAAATAGCTAAGTCAGAAAATCTATTCGAGAAGAACGGTGTAGAAGTTAATCTAAAATGGTTCGACAATTACTCGGAATCCATAACAGCATTAGCTACAGGACAATTAGACGCTAACTCCCAAACATTGAACGATACCATCCCCCAAGCAGACAAGGCTATCTATGGCGAAGTCGTAGTATTAGTAAACGATAATTCTGCTGGTAATGACAAGATAATCGTTTCTCAAGATATCAACAAAATAGAAGACTTAAAGGGGAAAAAAGTAGCACTAGAAGAAGGAGTTGTTGATGACTTTCTTTTAACCCTAGCATTAGAAAAGCATGGTATGTCCCGCGATGACGTAGAGATTATTAATATAGAAACAGGAGCAGCAGCTTCAGCCTTTGCTCTAGGAAAAGTAGATGCAGTAGGAGCATTCCCGCCGTTCTGGTTAACTGCTTTAGAACGAGAAGGAAGTAGAGAATTAATCTCGTCCAAGGATTTCCCTGGTGCGATTCCTGACTTATTAGTTGTCACCCAAAAGTTGATTGATGAGAATCCCAAGGCAGTACAAGGATTAGTTAATACTTGGTTTGACATTCTGGATTTCATGAAACAGAATCCCGAACGTGCGTCACAAATTATTGCTCGTCGAGCAGGAGTAAGTTTAGAAGAATTAAAGCTATTTTCTTCAGGAGTAAAAATCTTTGATAGAGCCGATAACATCCAAGCTTTTAAGCGTGGTAACAACATGAAACACTTAAACTTTGCTGCCGAGAAAATAAGCGAGTTTTTGATGTCTAAGTTAAAAGTAATGGACAAGAAGCCAGATATTAAAAATCTTTTAGAAGCCAAGTTTGTAAATAGTTAGAAGAATGAATCCTCTACAAAATCAAAATACAAATAAAACTAAAGTCTGTCCCAATTGTAGTTATGATGCTAATCCCATACATTTGACTAAATGTGAAATATGTGGTGCTTCTTTAGATAGCAATCCTAATCCCTCTAAGGGGGAACAAGAAACCAAAATCTTAAGTTATCATGCGATGAGGAATAATTCAGACAAAGATAATCCCTCAAAAAAAGACAATCAAAAAAGTCCCCGATGGCGATCGCTAGAAATCTTAAAGCCCCAAAATATTTTAGGTATTCTGGTTATCTTACTTTCACTTTATCTGTGGCAAAATTATCTGGTTAGTAAAGCCAAAGACCAAGAACTAGGAGAAGGAATTGAGTTAGTTAAAAGCATAGAAGATGTTAGCAATGTTCCCAGTGGTATATTCTCTTTTACTGGTGAAGGTTATTTTGCTGCACTATTCGCCAACGGATTAACCGAAGAAATAGTTAAAGCTTTTCCTAACTTCGAGTCTAAGTACGTTGTCCCCCATAATCAAGACCCAAGCTATTCAGTAGCAATTGAAATGCTGAGTCGGGGCGATATTGATTTTGTCTTTAACGGACGACCTTTGACTTCTACTGAATTAGCTAAGGCTACTCTACAGAATATTCGATTACAAGAAAGGGCGATCGCACTAGATGGCATCGTTTTCTATGTGAATCCTGAGTTGTCCGTGTCCAGGATTACGATTAAGCAACTTATGGACATCATGTCCGGAAGAATCACCAACTGGAAGCAATTAGGAGGGGAGGATATCGCGATCGCTCCTGTGATTCTGAGTCAGGAAAATATCGAGTCATTAGGCTTTGATGTAAGCGATAGTGCCAACATAACTTATGCTCCTAACCACACCCTGGCAGTGAGAAAAGTCATCAATACGAATGGGGCGATCGGTTATGCTTCCGCCAGCCTAGTTCAAAACCAGCAGTTACTCAAGTTTTTAACATTGGGTAAAGCTAGTCCTGCTAATCCTGAAGTGATTAACTATACTCCACCATTTTTAGGTGGAGAATCTAACAAAGAAGCTTTTAGCCAAGGTACTTATCCCCTGGTGCGGAGATTGTATTTAGTAAACAGCGATCGCCCTCTGTCTCAAGCTGCTGGTACTGCTATGAGTAACTTTCTTCTGTCTTATCAGGGGCAGGCGATCGTTGATCAATCTGGGTTTGTTTCACTTCGGAATCAGAATAAATAGATGATGAAAAAGATGATGTCGGTATTATCTACCCCCTTGGAGATAAACAGAAACTAGCTATTAGAAATGTTTTTTATGTGGAGAGAACTATGAAGACGATATTTAAGTTTGAGAATCAAGTAATTCGAGTGGTTGGCACACCCGACGCACCCAAGTGGGTTGGGGCTGATGTTTGTGCCGTGCTAGAGATTGCTAATAATCGTGATGCTCTAAGCAGATTGGATGATGATGAAAAAGATGATGTTGTTATTATCGACAGCATCGGCAGACAGCAAATCGTCAAAGCAATTACTGAATCAGGCTTGTACTCACTTGTTCTTACTTCCCGTAAGCCCAAAGCTAAAAAATTCAAAAAATGGCTCACTTCTGAGGTCTTGCCAGCGATTCGGAAAACCGGGAGTTATTCTCTGACTACTCCACAGTCTCAAACACATTTCCCCAAAGCTGCCATAGAGATTGCTACTGAATGTCTCAAAGAGGCTGGCATAAGTGAGCAACAAAGTCAGTTGTGGAAACTAGATCAGTACAGCAAGTATTCCCAGGGAACTGAACAGTTAGTCTTCTCTGAAGCCAAGAAATTAATAGCTTCCAAAGGAGAATTGGCAACCCTTCCTCTATCTCCAACAGAGCTAGGTCAACGAGTAGGAGAAAAATTAGGAACAGATACAATTTCTGCTCGTAAAATTAATCGATTTTTAATTGAGTGTGGCTTACAAATTCCCATAGAAAAGATTAGTAAGAAATCTGGAAGAAAAAAAATAGTTTACGATTTAACTAATTTAGGAAAGCAACATGGGCATATAGAACTAACTAGTGCAAAACATTCTGATGGGACAGTAGTTACCCAGGTGAGATGGTTTGAAAGTGTTGTAGATATTCTAACTGAATATTTATTGATTAATTCTCACAAAAAAGGCATAACCCCATAACTTAGGAATCGACCCATAAGTTAAAGATTCTGCTTGAAAAATAAATAATACTTTTGGGTCAACCGATTACTTAAATAATTTTCTTTCCCAGTAGTATTCTCTCATTTCGTCTTCCTCACAAATTAATTAGATAAAAAGCTAATTATGACCATGATAACAGATAAAAACCCGACCTTATCTGAAGCACTACAAGAGTTTTCTATAGACAGACCAGAGGAGATTCCCTGGATTATAAGACTCTTAGAAAACCCTCAAAGTCCCATTGCTTTGCCAGGGAAAATATCATTATACAATCACGACTGTCTTCATATTTTATTAGACCGTAAAGTCACTTCATCAGATGAGGCTTTTGTTATAGGTTTTACGATGGGCAATGACCCCAATACTAAACCCTGGCATCTCAAAGTATTTAAGTTTTTCTCTCTGTATTTGTACCCTCATCCTTATAGATTTACCTATCAAGACTTTTATCATTTTGGTTTGGGATTCAAGTATGGGAGAAGTAAAAGAGCCAGATTTAATCAGATTAATTTTGCTCAATATAAAAATGTAAAGATTGCCTTACTCAGACAAGTATTAGGAATTGATGAGTCATCTTTATTAAAAATCAAACTTATCGAAAATGCCAATAAACATCAATATTTAATGAACTTTAACAAGAAAAAGAAACAACAACTTAAGTTATTAAGACTTAAGGCTTTGAAAATATCTAGTAGTATCTTTGCTTTCTGCGGAGGACTAATATTAGCACTAAATAATTCTTGGAGTGGCTATGGATTTATCTTCCTCGCTTGTAGCTCTAGTCAAATGTTAATAGCCTCGGTTCTGGAAAAGGACAAAATTATGATTTGTTATTCGGGGACTTTGTTTACTTGTGTAGATTTAATTGGTATTTATTTTTGGTTGTTTGCCAGATGAAATTTCAAAGGAAGAGTAACATCATGCCTGACAATTATGAGCGTATTTTAGATTACATCGAAAAATCGACCGATGGTATGGATATTAATAGCGAAGAATTAAGTCAACTAATGAGGGGGATAAGTAGCTTTGAGAAAAGAGAATTAGTCAGATATTGCCAAGCTAAACTCAAAAAAAATGCCCCAAAATTAGTTCGCAGAAACTTAAAATATCTAATATTAGGAGTCTTCTTGGCAACTCTCATGTATATTCCTTTATCTTTTTTGTTTCCTGGACTTCTTGCGAATAATTTTTTAACGGCTTTATTTGTATTTAATTGTATTTCTGTCGGATTCTTATTAAGACCTAAAAATCATCCCTTAGTTAAACAAGAATCTAAATATTTGAAGTTTAAGTCTAAGTTTTCTCGTAATTAATTTTTAAGTGTTCTGATTAAAAGGGGGAAAATAATAATGAGAAAAGAAAAAATTGAATTGATTAAAAAATATTTCCAAAATTATCCTGATTTTGAGCAGCAAAGATTATTATTAAGAGAAATTGCTCTAGAAACATCTGCTGTTGAAAAGAAAGAAATATTTGATTTTTGTAAGCAAGAAATTAAAAAACTTCGCTTTTATTTTTTAGTCAGAATTCCTTTAATGGTTTTGTTAATAAATTTATGTCTGAGCTTCTTGGGGATTTTCAAATTTAAAATAACTCTAATTTATGCTGTTTTATTAATGAGCTTAGGTTTATATATATTGCTTGTAAAAGACGGTATGGGTTTATCTATGCCTACAATTGCTATCAATTTTTTCTTGGGAAAAAAAAATATTTATTTATGAAAATCTATTAATGTTAAAATTTTTTACGTTGCCAGATGATTATTATGATCCTTTTGGCTGTTCGGAGTGTATCAATTTTCATGGAAGAACTTATAACGGGAATTCTTTAGTTTGTGCCATTCATCCCTATGGCTTAAAAAATTGCCCCGATTTTGAAGAAGCAGAAACAACAGAAACAGCTATCGAAGAATAGCATAAAACAAAACATTTGAATTACTTTGGAGTCCCTTTAATGTCTTCACATTTTCAAGAAAAGATTAATTCTGTTTCCCCAGTAAATCAAAAGCCTTTGCTACAAGAATACAGAGCAAAAAATCAAGAGTTTGTCTATTCACAAATAGATAAGCTGTGGAAATATATAATAGATAATTCAAAAAAACTCTATTATACCAATGAACCACTTAAAGAAGATTATGAGCTAGAGACTTTACCTGAATTAAGAGCAACATATCCAGAA
>JASJDA010000336.1 GCA_030065755.1 Prochloraceae cyanobacterium
ACTACATATACTTTCAAAGCTTTAGCAAAATCGGCAAGCATTTTTCACTAAAAATAGAGAAACGAGCGAGAAGTACTTTTATGAATAACTCAGACAATCATTCTTCTGTTACACCTAATAATTTCGAGAGCTTAGAATCGGCAATCGCCTCACAGATAAACACAACATGGCAAGAAGTAGAATGGCAACTAGATGCAATTATTGACCAAACCTCTGATGTCTATTCTCTATCTTTAATTGCAGCACTCAAACAAAGATTTATCCTCAACCTGTCACGCTCGGTAGAGGAAAAGGTGAATATCGAAGCACAAAGATTTCTCCTCGGAGTTAGAGAAGGAGTAGGAACATTAACGCAAAATTTTGTAGAAGGTCTAGTAGATAAGCATTTAGAACTAGAAGAGTCTACGGCACAACCTGTTGCGAAGTTACCCGATAATAAGACTCCTTTATCTTTGCCTAGTTTCGAGAATATGTTGCAGCAAAAAAGAGAGCAACAATCATCTCTAATTTCTCTGAAACTTCCTTCTCAACCAACTAATTCCCAGCTAGATGCAATGCAACTAATGGGAATAGATATGAATGAAACTGAAACTGGGACTGAAAGTCAATAACTAGACAAACATTCTTAATATTTTATTTTGAGATTTAAAAGGCTATGGAAACAATAACTAAGCTCAATACTAACAAAATTGATACCAACGAATTAAGCGATCGCTTTACTCCTGAAAAATTGCAAATTATTGCTTCGAGCGATCCATTCCTAGCTAGAAATGAAGATCTGCTTATCGGACACTACGAGCTGGTCAAAAGAACCTGGAGCAAAGCAAAGCTCAATAATCTCAAGCAACTTCACGATCTTAACCTTCGTCAAAAGTTCGACCGATGTCTCCTAGCAGTAAAAGCAGCCGAAATCCAATTACAGCATTACCCAACTCCCACACCAGAGAGTGATCGACAATTAGAACCTCAAGATAGTACAAATGTTTTAAATACGGAAGAAATAACTCTGGCTCAGACTCAGGAACTGAACGCCAAAATCGAAGAACTAGAAGCGCAACTGGAAAGCCAGAAAACTCAGTACGATCGACAAATAAAACTCAACTTGATAATTGCTGCAGATCGTCTTCTCCCATCTGGTCCTCCTTTAAGCGGAGTTCAGAAATGCCCCGCAATGCAAATCTTAGGGGAGCCTACTACCAAAACTGAGCTAGAAAGCAATTATCGTCAACTTAAGGAACATCTCGAAACTAAGATTACTCAATATAAGCTAGATATACACAAGCTAGATATTCACCCAGATTCAGTAGACGAGTCTAATTCTGATAACAAACAGTTCGATCGTTATATTGCCGAAATACAAGATACCCGCAACAAGCTTAATCTAGTCAAGTCCTTATACCAACTGCATTCTGACAATTGGAACATACTTAAGCCCACTATACCAATAGCAGATTCGGACTATCACCGCAGAATGAATCAGAAAATCCCTCATGGTTGGTCAGTTCAGAGTTTCTGGTGATGATGCTCCCCTACACGATCCCTTTTGCGATCGTGGACGGAGTATAAATCTAAAGAAAAACTAAAGTAAATGTAAAATAATGTTTTAACGGTTTATATTTTTATGTAGAGATTTAAATACCCTTTTCAAAACTGCCAACCAATATCGATATATAAGAGGGTTGGCTGATAAAGTAATCAAACGATTGTGGCGCAATAATCAATTGCGCCACAACCTAGTTATTTCATATAGATTGGTCTATCAGAAAAGACTGATAGGAAATAATTTATTCAAATAAAAATTGGGAGATATTTTGGCCTCCCAACTAATAATACCAGAGTCTCAATTTATATATCTTAAGATAAGGTTCAAAAGTAATTAACTTTTCTTAACCTATTCGTCTTGGTCTTTACCTTCAATTCCTTCCGCCATATCACCAACTAACTTCGAGAACCCAGCATCATAAACTTTGGCGTATAGGCTAGCATCTTGTGCAGCATCTCTTAGAGCAGCAGCAGCAATCTGTTTTCGTCTCATTGCTCTAGAAGACTGATATCTGGAGCCCATCTGGTCGAGCGTTGCCATTGCCTCATTCATGGCTTCTTCCGCTTCAAGTTGATTAATTGAAACGGTAGTAGCAATAGATTCAACGTCGATTTCTGTTGGTACTAGAGCAGTGGATACCACTTCTACTTCTGTTGCTATTACTTCATTAGTCTTGAGCAAGATTTCATCTTGAAGTCTCTTGAGGTAAGAGGAAGGTTTAATTCGATTGGGATTTTCGACCATCTCTACTGGCTGACCCCGATCGTTCCAATAAATTTTTCCTGTCGTACGATCGTACCCAGGAATTTTTAGCGCTGTTGCTCGTTGGTAAGCAACTAATTGGTCGAACCCCCAAGCGGTGATTTTCTTCTTGTCGTAAAACGATCTCGCTTCTGGGGCTGGGTAGATCTCTGTGAGGCGAGTTAACCACTTAGCGATAGTTACGTCGGATACTCCCAGTAATTCTCCTATTGTGCTTTTAGTGAGAGGGAATTCTGGTTTGTAGGGGTTCGATTCTAACTTTGAATCGAACCTTTTTGGGTTAGAATCGAACCCTTTTTGGTTAGAATCGAACCCTTTTTGGTTAGAATCGAAGTTAGAATTTTGGGCTTCAAATTCGTGTATCTCAGTAATATCAGGGCTTTTGTCAGGGTTTGACATGGGTTTGATAAAGGATTTTATAAAAGGTTAGATTAAAATCATATTAGTTAGAATCGAACCTTTTGTTATAGTACTGAAGTATTGGTTCAAGCCGATGTCGAACCCTAGAGTGAGTCCCCTCGATAAATTTCCGAAAAATCGCCAAAAAAGTTTATATTAAAAGAAAATTGGCAATTGGATGTTAAATAAGTTCAGAAAGATTTATCCAAAGGGCAGTATAGTTAGCCAGTTAATTAAAATCGACCGAGACAAATATATAGTTAGAGCTAGTGTAGAAGTAGAAGGGAAAACGCTCGCCACAGGATTAGCCTCGGCTCAGACAATAGAAGAAGCAGAAGATAGAGCAAGAGTTAGAGCATTAACTGCTGCTGCACTACCATCGCACCCGAGTAATTCTAGCCAAACTGTAATACAATCAACGACAATTGAATCAACCAATGTGCCGCAGTCAATTGCTCAGCCATCAGCACTCTCTGGTCAATCAATTTCCCCATCTAGTGAGAGTGATGAGATGAGCCAGATTAATACTAGTCCAACAACACCACAGATTAATAATCCCAGCTCTGAAATAATCAAAAGATGGTACGACCAGCGTGATAACCAGCAAGATTTGAAACCAGTAGAAAGCTCGCCTGCACTCGGTCAGAGCGATCGTACTTTGAAACCAGTCGATAACGAGCGTCATTTGAAACCAGCAGAAAGCGATCGTAATTTAACTCCAGTCGATAACGATCGCCATTTAACTCCAATAGATAACGATCGTCATTTAACTCCAGTAGAAAGCGATCGTCATTTAACTCCAGTCGATAACGATCGTACTTTGAAACCAGTCGATAACGATCGTCATTTAACTCCAGTCGATAACGATCGTCATTTGAAACCAGTAGAAAGCGATCGTACTTTAACTCCAGTAGATAACGATCGTACTTTAACTCCAGTAGAAAGCGATCGTACTTTAACTCCATTAGAAAGCGATCGTCATTTAACTCCAATAGCCAACGATCGTCATTTAACTCCAATAGATAACGATCGTCATTTAACTCCAGTAGATAACGATCGTAATTTAACTCCAGTAGATAACGATCGTAATTTAACTCCAGTAGATAGCGATCGTCATTTAAATCTAGTCGATAACGCGCCTGCACTCGGTCAGAGGGATCGTCATTTAAATCTAGTCGATGGCGAGCGCACTTTAAAATCAGTAGAGAACGATCGTCATTTAACTCCAGTAGAGAACGATCGTCATTTAAACTCCGTAGATAACGATCGTACTTTCAACCCAGTCGATAGCGATCACCATTTAAACCCCGTAGAGAACGATCGCCAATTTAACCCAGTCGATGGCGATCGCCATTTAAACCCCGTAGAGAACGATCGTACTTTAAACCCCGTAGATGGCGCGCCGCTACGCGGATCCCTTCGGGATCGAAAAGACAGTACTGGTCGTATTGAAAAGCAGAACGAAATTGCCACAACTTCTACTTTCCCACCTAAAACAGTTAATCCAGCTGAAAATACGATCGAGTTTGGTGATATTATTACCGAAACTAACGTTGAATTAAGACGCTTAGGTTGGAATGCCCAACAAGGTCGAGATTACTTGGTAGCAACTTACGGTAACGAATAATTCATTTTTAATGAGGAACCCTTTTACGATAACTTATATACTTCGCTTTTAACTTTACTGCTATATAAGGGTTCCTCATTAAAAATAATTTTCTTCCGTAAACGTTCACGTCAGTTGCTTACTGATGAAGAGTTGTTCGAGTTTTTAGCTTACCTAAAAGCACAATAAAATTCTTTGTTTATTCGTTTTGAGACCAATTTGGCTTTGGTATAAATGAGCGTAAATAGGTCCAGATTATCTACGCCAAACAATATATAAACTTGATAATTATTTGAGTTTATATTATCCTATTATTTAAAGCTTGATTTTTATCACTTAAGGCAATATTTCATTATTTCATTACGGCTCTTCGGAGTCGTTTTTTATTTGTTTGTAATAATTTTAATCAATCTTATAGCTACTGCTTTTGCCACCTCTAATGAGTAGAAAGTGCCCTGATACTTACAAACTATTCCTAATCGATTGAGATAAGTAATTTGGTAAAATTTGGACGAAGTATAAGAGACTATTATAATAATTTGCTCGAGACAAAATATTGATTCAATTTTCATTAAATTGCTCAAAATATTTCTTTATTTATCTTTCTCTTTTTCAATTTAACTTGGACATACTAGGATTTTAAAAGGTAGTAATTACTGAAAATCATCTAACTTATTTGTCTCAAATTTCAAGCTATTTTGCGGAGTTGCTTGAAATCACATTCCGGTCAACTTTTAAGGAATAACAGTAAATTCTAGGACTTCTTGGTGGCAGTAATTCAGCACGGATTCTATTTGTTTAGGAAAAAGCTTTTCTCCTAAGAAAACTTCTAAAAGACCTTGAATAACTCCATTAGTATAAGTACAAAAGCTTTTAGCACCCTCTAATTCAGAACAAGAACCGATTATTTCTTTAACATAAACTGAATAAACATTTTCTCCCCTTATTATTTGCTCAACAAGACAGAGGCGAGTTCCTTCTTTGCCTAATATTTGCCTAATGCTTGCAGTAAGATCTTCTAGAGATAATTTAGCTTGATTATTTCCTCTAGTAGCTCCTAACTGTTTTCCTCTTTCACGACCAGCCGCTCTCATAGCAATAGCACTAGCTCTTCGTCCCATACTTTTTTCAATTCCGGCAATCATTGCTTTGACACAAAGAATACTAATAAAATCTCCTAATTCTTCTCGCAATTATTTTTTCTCCTGCTAGTATCTAGCCATCTTTTCTAGTATTAATTCAATTTTGAGCGAGCTCGGTTATTGTAGTCATTCATCAAATTGCTGAATTCTTCTCAGTTTAATTACTAGATTTTTACAGCAAGCTGGAATTAATTTCATACTTTTTCTTACTTTTTCTCACTGATAAACACAGCTAGTTTGGCCAAAATACTACCAGAAACAATCAACCAGTCTAGGAGGTAATCATTAAATTATTCACTACTCGAAACGATCTACTCACTACTCGTTAATAATTTAGTCCCAAATACAATAGCCTGCTGTCAATAAACTAGTATCTAGCTTTGATGCTAGTTTTTTTTTGCTCAACTATATATGCTTTCTTAAAGACCATTCTAAAGAGTTATGGTCAATTAGAAGTTGATGTGGCGATGTGGCGATAGCCACTTGAGAATTTGATTTATTAGTTTCGAGGGGTATCCATGGGGATTTTTCCCTTAGTTCTTCTTCTTTAAGAATCTTTTCTTATCTATTTAGGCATTTGTTTATGGACAATATCCTAACCTTTCTTGGTATTTTTGGCAATAATCTTCAACAGAAGCTCGCTCGCTATGACCATGAGATACTATAAGCACTTTATGGCGAAACATTGCTTCGAGACGGGATTGTCCGTAATCTAAACTCTCAAATACTACTTTTAAATCACATTCAGGTTCGTACTTAATACCCAATTCACTCAGAAAAGCCACAAAGTTTTTATCTTGTTCTGAAGTTATAGGTAAGTCAAATTTGATTCTAATCAGCCAACCAGTTATGCGATGCATAACTGTTATGCAAGGATATTGGAAATCGGTTACTCCCTCTAAATAGTCTATAATTCGCAATGTTAGACTGGCATTCGCTAAAAAATAAATGTATTCCATAATATTTGAAGGGTGTTTACTTTCTCCTTGTTTTTCATTTAAACAACTCTAGTTAACGTTTAAAAAGGTAGTAATTACGGAAAACTATATGAAAAATTTGTCTATTTTTTCAGCTATTTGACTGAACCTCTTTTAAAAAACCAGATCCACCAGTGCTCCGCGCCACAAAAGACAATTGCAGTTGAGACTGCTCAAACTAGAGATCGCAGCTAGAAAGGCACTCAAAACCATACATGTATATTTTGTCGAGCCTCTTAAATAGCTATTTTTTGATAACTTGCTTGCGTCGTGTAATTATTAAAAGATATTATTGCCATTAACCAGGTTGTCAAGAGCTGAATTAACCTGAGATTGTGAACTAGCAGTCAGACCGTAGTTATCTACGAAATCACGTCCGAATTTTTCAGCCGAACCACCTTGATAAGCAAGTCGTTCCTGTGCTGTGTCAATAGAAAGAGTGAAAAGATCTGCGCTTTTAATCTTATTGTTCAATACGATAAGATCCTCGTTTTGAGCACCCAAGCCAATTTCTAGTGCGGCGTTAACAAATGTTATGTTGCCTTTTTGTAATTGTTCAGTCCAGAAGTTTAACCCAAGAGTCTCACCATCGCGCTCGAAAGCGAATTGATAAATTGCATTGAGTTTTTCTCTATCGGTTGTCAGTCCGGCAAAGAGACGCTGTTGTTCTTGTGAATTGCCAAATTGACCTACAATTCGCTCGTAGATTATTTTTTGATTACCAGTTAAGGGATCGCCTTGTCGTGGACTGTATGTGACTTGATTATCAGTAAGCATCTGATTCCAAAAATCAAGTCCTCCTGGATCTCCAG
Source organism: Prochloraceae cyanobacterium (assembly GCA_030065755.1). Classification (GTDB taxonomy): domain Bacteria; phylum Cyanobacteriota; class Cyanobacteriia; order Cyanobacteriales; family JASJDA01; genus JASJDA01. The sequence goes on from JASJDA010000336.1 coordinate 7,242, forward strand.
GTCTTCCATAGTAAACAATGTAGGCGATTTGTGCTGTTGTTCCATTTAGGCTTAAAGAAGGGGGGTTAGGAACATCAGTAATATTTAAAACTGCAGTCTCATTCTGAGCAACAGTAGCATTGCTTACAGACTCCAAGCCGAAGGAAATGGTTTCTGGTGGTTCTGGTGTGATGGTATCTGAGTAAAGACCGATGTTGAAGGATTTTTCTCGCTCGTTGGCCGCAAATTGAATTTCTAGAGGGAAGCCACTATTGTCATAATCCTGACCAGCAGTTGCTGTTGTTCCAGTATCATTAATGTTCACCGTAACTGTAGAGGCTTGAGTTACGTCTCCATTAGTCCGAGTGAGAGTGATAGTAGCTTGTTTTCCTTCCTCTCCAGAGAAAGTATCTTCTTGAAAAGTTACAACTGGATTAGCAACAGGTGGATTATTAGTTACTGGTGGCTCGGTAAAAGTAGCTACATCATTGCCAGCAGCCTCTAAAATAAGATCTCGCGATAAGTTGAAATCAGTTACATTTTTGAGATTAGCAAAGTTCTGTCCGTTAAAAGATAAATTTCCCGTGCCTGAATTAAAATTGAACTGGCCAATTGCAGTGGCTCCAAATCCTGCACCGATCTTAATTCGGTCTCCCTCAGAAATATTAAAATCTTCGAGCGTGTCAATTCCTTGTGAAGATGAATTAAAAACAAACTTATCCGCACCACTTTGACCCGAAAGAGTATCGTTACCAGAGCCACCTTCTAAGATGTCACCCCCACTTCCACCATTTATGGAGTCG
>JASJDA010000337.1 GCA_030065755.1 Prochloraceae cyanobacterium
CAGGCTTTGCTCCAGACAGACGATCGCATTCCTACCGATTCGACGGAGATTACTTTAACATTTTTAAGAGATGGGGTGTCTTGCCTAATCTCGACGATTTCATCTGGGTGGCGATCGATAACTTGGGCGATGTGCGATTCGTCGGCTAGAAATCGGCTGAACCCCTCACAGGGCAACAGTTTGAAGGATTAGCCGCTAGGAATTAACGAGAGGTGCCTTAATCCTCTCGAACCTAGACAACTTAACTAGCTTGATGGTGAGCTTGGTATAAAGTTACACCTACAACTTGGGAAAGCTGAAGAAGTGTAACAGAAATACCATTACTTAACAATCATTTAAGAGACAAGCAAGTCCATCCCTCCAGGTGCAGGAGTGAAAGCATTGCCCCCAAGGTAGAGAATGGTCATCAATCCTTGAAGCGGGGTGAAATGTCGATATCTACCAGCCCAAAGGTAGAAACTCGGCTAGCAACTGGCTACGAGCAAGCTTAATGCTGAAGAAACCACAAATGTCACCATAACCCATCCCAGTTATAGTAGCGATCGGGAGGCTGATACGCTGCGGTCAAAACAAGACCACGGAGATAGAAATCTGTAAATTGTCAACAGAAAAAGTCAATCATGCTGCGTTAATGATTGATTGTACCCCAAAAAAATCTCCTGGTGATAAAAAGGAACTCTAAGGTCAGAAAACAAAGTTAGTTAGGAACGAATTAACCTCTGAGATTACTCTCAATGGGTCGATACATTGAGTAGTCAACCAAGATGCAAAAAATCTACGTAAGTAGGTAACTCAGAGGGGAGATTGTGTAAGAAAGCAAAAAGCCTGGGGTAACTCCCACGGGATTTGCTGACGTACGCACGGAAACATGAATGATAAAGCTATTAAAAGAGAGCAAAGTTACCGATGAGTAAGTCTATAGACCGAAAAAGTAAAATTGAATCCTGGCAAAATATCCCCTGGAAACGGGCGGAAAAAGTCGTATTCTCTCTCCAGAGACGGATTGATCAAGAAGCGTCAACGTGGCGATGTTAAAGCTATCCGCAGACTACAAAAACTACTGCTGAGAAGCTTCTTGGCTAAGGCAATAGCGGTTAGAAGGGTAACACAGGATAATCAAGGCAAGAAAACGGCAGGGATAGACGGGATTAAATCCTTAACACCCAAACAACGTCTAGAACTGGCTTACAAGCTGAAACCACTAACGGGCAAAGCAAAATCTGTACGCAGAGTATGGATTCCAAAACCAGGAAAAGACGAAAAAAGACCATTAGGAATTCCAACTATGGAAGACCGCGCTAGGCAATGCTTAGTAAAACTTGCTCTCGAACCTGAATTGCGTTGCTCGATTCGAGCCAAACTCCTACGGTTTTCGACCAGGTAGAAGCTGTCACGATGCTATAGAAGCAATATTCGGACACCTAGGTAAAAAAACAGCCTACGTACTAGACGCAGATATAGCAAAATGCTTCGACAGAATAAACCACAAAACCCTACTTGAAAAACTAAACACCTTCCCTACCATGAGACGGCAAATTAAAGCCTGGCTCAAGGCAGGAATACAAGATGGAGATAAACTATTCCCATCTACTGAAGGTACGCCACAAGGTGGCGTGATTTCACCACTACTCGCCAATATCGCACTACATGGATTAGAAAAACACCTCAAGAATTGGATAAGAGGAAAAACACTAAGATACCCGTGTGGTACGGTAATGAGAAAATCCCGAAGGCAACAAACCCTGGGAATCATAAGGTACGCAGATGACTTTGTAATAATACACAAAGATATCGAAATACTAAATGAGGCGACCGAAATCACAAAAACTTGGCTATCAAAGCTAGGATTAGAATTGAAAACCGAAAAGACCAGAGTGTGTCACAGCCTAAATAAACATGGAAAAGAAAAACCTGGTTTTGATTTTTTAGGATTTAATATCCGACAATACAAAACTGGAAAACACCATGCTAACAAAACGACACAGGGAGATATCAAACCCTACACCCTTCACATCAAACCGTCTAAAGAAAAATATCTCGAACATTATCGGGAAATAGCCCAAATAATAGAGAGATACAAAGCAGCCCCTCAAAAAGCTCTAATCTATAAGCTAAACCCCATCATCAGAGGATGGTCTAACTACTACAAATACTCTGTCTGTAGCGAAATCTTTTCAAAGATAGACCATCTCATCTTCTGGAAGCTCAAAAAATGGGCTGACCATCGACATCCCAATAAATCCTGGAAGTTCAAAAAACCAAAATACTGGAAAACCATCGGAGGTGATAACTGGGTTTTTTCAGACGGAAAAAAAAACAGACTCATCAAACACAAGAAAAATTACGATGAGACAAAGAAGAAAACCAGGAAAAAGGGGAGAAAGAACCAAGGAGAGACATTTAAAAAGGTACAAGATGTACGCTCGACCTATGATGGGGATACGGTTTACTGGAGTAGTAGATTAGGCTTTCACCCAAATATGCCAACTAGCATTGCTAAAATGCTCAAATGGCAAGAAGGAAAATGCCCACACTGCGGACTAAGTTTCAAACATGAAGACATAATGGAAATCGACCATATCATCCCACGCCAAGCTGGGGGTGGTAATAGTTATAAGAATCTCCAACTTCTTCACAGACATTGCCATGATGAAAAAACTTGGGATGATTTAAAACTGATTGCTGAGTATCAAAACCGCAAGGAATTAGAAAAGCAACACAATAAATCTATCAAATGGTTCAATGAACTATTCTCGCAAGAGAAATGGAAATGGATTAATGACACCCCTGTTTTGATTAGTACTTGTGACAAAAGTCATGTTTCTGAGGAGCCGTATGAGGTGAAAATCTCACGTACGGTTTTGAAGACGAGTCGGCGAGGTGACTCGCTGGCTTAGTTTAATTACTTTCTTGTTGAGAGTAGCATCTAGCAGCACCGTAAAACCGAAGGCTTTAAGTATTTCGGTAACGCGATGGTTTTTCGTAGTAATTTTAAGCTTAATACCATCGTGGGTAAAGCAGATTCTTAAAGCCCCAGATTCGAGTCGGGCCCAGATCTTTAATAATGGTTCGAGCCAGTTAGCATAAATAGTGTTTAGGGTTTGAGTGCTTTTGTGGGATGCTTCTCGACATGAAACTCTGTTAGCTGTTTTTGCAGCATTGCGCCATTTTTTATCGATCGCATTAGGATCCACTATATCAGTAGGCTCAGCTATAACTCCAGTAGGCTGGGTTTCCAGGATAGCCGCAAGTAGGTCAATAATATTCTCTGGCGGTTTACCTAGCAGTTTAATTAGTTCGTCATGGTTTATCCCGAATCGATCGCCTATACCTTCTGGAAACGATCCTTCTAAAATGGTTCTGAGAATATTAAGAGGTTTAAGTTGAGAGAATAGATCTGGATAGTTAGTAGCGATCGTCATCATTTGGCGATCGAAATCACTCAGTTTGGCTTCTATGCTTTGTATTCCAGTCAAGGATTTGCCAGCTTCTTCAATGTAAGCCCAGTTGTTAGAATAATCCCAGAAGCTATTAACTCGATCGTCATCATCAGTTCGATCGCCTGGTTCATCATCTGGTTCTGGTAGAGAAGTTAGATGGGCTCTGATATATTTCTCTTGCAAAGTAGAAATTCTTTGAGTCCTATAACCAAAGCCTTCACCTTCAAAGACGCTGCATCTAGCAGAGTTACTATTTTTACTGGTCTTTTCAACGTGGTGAATGCAACTAGCACAAATAGCATTTGGTGCATCGGTGTCAGTTAATTCTGCGTGCCAACCTTGTTGCTTTAACAATGCAAATAAGTTAGCGTTCATACAGTTGGCTTGAACGACGGATTTGGCTTTATCTTCATCAGTGGACGCTAACCTTAGTTTACCAAAGCGATCGAGATATTGCCCTTCATGTCTGGGTTCTAAGTCTATATATTTTTGTTTGACTACAGGCGTACTACAGTTGCGATGATTCTCGTCAAGATACCAGGCTGTTGAAACTCCAGCTTTATCGATATCTAGCAAACCGCAGTCATAGGACTTACCAGTTCCAGTAGGGCTAGAATCCCAAACTATCTTCCATCCAGCTTTCTTTAATCCCATCTGGACTTCAAGGCGATATCCCTTGGGGAAAATAATACGAGGAGATGGTTCTCCTATGTATACCTCGGGGGTAGGAAGGGGGTTTCCTGGATGCCATTTTATTACTCGGGGTAGTTTATCGATCTTGGTTTCTTGAACTTCCCGAGTAGCAAATCCCTTAAAATGATTGGAAAGTCCTCTTATTTTAGCTTTTAACCAGAGACAAAAATCGTTGTTAGCGATTGCTTCGTTTACCTTCTCTTCTTCTTCTTCGGCTGCCATGTATGCAGCATAATCCGTCCAATCTGGTTCTTGTTCGATCGCTGGACCATACTGTTGAGATTGTTTACCTGGAGGAAAATGGTCTTCTGATTGCTCTTGACGAGCCAGTTGTAGAAATTGCTCGACGCTAATGTATTCGATCGTCTCTAACTTCTCAGTTGGGATTTCATCGATATCTCCATCTGATTTCCGAATTTGTTTCCACCAGGCTATCTTTAATTTATATCCCCAAGAACGTAATAGATCGATCGACCTTCGATAAACACCCATTACGCTCAGGTTAGTGATCGCTCCTGCATCCACAAACCAGACTATTTCCGTAGTTTTGTCGCAGCCAAGGAAATCTAAATACTGTTTGAGTAGTTGGCGACTCCTGGCAAAATTTCCCGAACTAGCTCCAATAAATGGTATTCCCAGTCGATTAGCTGCTATTTGTGGCTTAAATGCTATTCCTTCTGCCAATCCTATAGTATTATTTCTCTTGCTCTCAATGAGTATTTTGCTGTTTGGGGCAAATATGGCGATCGGTAGCTCACCCGATCTTAAGTGAGATGTCGGTCGATTTGCCCTTTTCCTTTCTCCTGCTAGCCAGAGATATTTATTCCCCTGATTGGGTTTATCTAAACGAACCTGCCAACCTATATATAATCCTTTCTCATTTTTAATTGGGCAAAGTATGCCATCGCCACTGACGAGAAGAGATTGGCCTCCTAATTTTACTCCTGGTAAACTATCCTTGACAGCAACTTTCAACTTTTGCCATTGGCTTACGGATTTATATCCACCTTCTTCTATGAGGCGATTGCATTCCTGGACATCTTCAGTTATGACACTAAAGCGCTTTAGCAACTTGTCCCTATGAACTGACCATAAATCTAGCTGCTCTAGCACTAGACTTATTTCGTTATGGCGTTCCTCAACAGATAAAGATTGAGCTTGTGCTTCTTTTAATTCTTTCTGATACGCTTCGTATTTGTATTGTTTTTCCCTTCTCCTTTCTTCAGCTTTCTCGTCAATAAAATCTTGTCGGGAATCTTTATGTTGCCACATCCCGAATCCCAGTCGATCGTCTCTCAAATAGATGTAATCTGCAGGCGTTGCAAGCAGGTGGCGACAATGTATCAAATTGGTTATTAAACTTTCTCGGCAATCATTTCTGAGTCCACCGCAGATTGGACAATTTCTACCTAATCTTCTCCAACTCATTTTACTACCTCCTGGCAATAAATTGAGAAAAGAAAACTTGAATTGATTATTAGTAATTTGGCACAAAAAATCCTGTCAGCATATATCATGGATATACCTCAAACCATTTATGTTTTCCTAATGGCGATCGTTGTTCGGAATGATTAATTTGCAGTTAAAACGATCGCCTATTTTTTTTACGTGAAAAACTTCTTCTCTTGTTCTTCTTCCTTTCGTTGAAGAATCTTAAAGAAATAATGTAGACCCAAGAGCGCTTTTAAATCTCCTAGGAAACTCATACTGTCATATTTTTCAATTAGTTCGTCAGTAATAAACTTATTGAGATGATTGACAATTCCTATTGCTATACTGAGATTTCGTTCTTCTTTGGAATTAAATGCAGACAACTGACGATCGTTAACTAATTGGTAAATAACTTTGGTTTTCTCTAGTTCTCGATCGCACCATATAGTTGTCTGGGATTTTTCTGGTGTTTGGGATAAGTTTTGTGCATTTTCCCTGTTCAAGAAATCACTTGCTTCGGAATACTCAGCCAACCAAACTTCTTCTTTCTGCGAAAATATTAATTGATGAGTGGGCGGAGAATTATCATCTCCAAGTATGGCTACGTTGTTTAACAAATGAATAGCTACAACAAAATGCTCTACTATTGGTTGGTAAATGTAATATTTGTCAAAACTACCTTGACGATCGCCTGTTGACCAAGTTGGTTGACGATCGCAATAGTAAATAGAAAAGTACTGGCAATTAGATGGTATTTCTAATGCTTCGGGGAGTATTGGCGGTGTCGTGAAAGGTAATTTCTTCATTTTTAACTCCTATTTGTTTTCGTGGTAGTTACCTAAAACTTGACAGCGGCGATCGATATATTCTTGAACAGCCTCTAATTCTCGAATTCTCACTTTGTTATCTCTTAGGACTCTTGGATCTGTTACGTATTCACTGTTGTATGTAATTCTGGCCGTTGTTTGAGAGATGTATTCGGTTAGTAAAAACAACTCTCTCAAGCCACAGTAAGCAGCTAGTATTTCCGAAATATTGCTACTCATTCTTTGAATTTCTAAAGATTTATCTTCGGACATAAGTTATTTCTCCTTATTTCTTTTTCAATAAGGAAATTAAGTTATTTTTCTGAGTGATCGCCTCTTCTAAATTCGCTTCTATTTCAAGACGATCGCTAGCTGATAAAATTTCATTGAGTAAGTTTTCTTGAAGCTTTATTTCCTCTTCTAGTCTTACTAAGAGGTCTTCAACTCTTACTATACTAATTTGTGTACTACTTGAAAAATGTTGTGCTAAATTATTCATTTTCTGTCTCTCAAATTTTAGGGAAATAGTGAATCTATTAGTCTTGATGCGTTAAGATAGAAATATCTATCTCTATATCTGTTGCGATCAGTTACTTACTGATTGCAACAATAGAAAATTATCCTGGTGTTAATGCAGGAGTAGAACCATTAACAGAGGCAGCCATTGAGTTAGCTAGCTGGGCTATTTGTTGTGGCTTCAATCCATCTACGCAGCGGCACTCTCCCTCGACGATCGGGTCGATTAACTTACCCATTTCTTCGCCAGATGAGAGAATTTCTATGAGATTGCCTATTTTGTTATATGTAGAGTCATCCTGGTCTTCAGGTAAAACAACCCCCCAGTCTAAGACATACCACGAAGCGCTTTCAGCTTGGCCAATATCGTTAGTTACAGTACCGCTTTTTTTAATAAATTTTGGTATCCAAACTACTTCTCGATAATCAATTCCTTGTCCTTGTAATAAAGCTGCTTTTTGTCCAAAATTAAGCAAGCTTCCTGACTTACCAGATTTCGAGTTTTTAAGAAGTGTATAATACACCAAGTTAAGTGCTAATTGAATCTCATTACCCTGTTCATCCGAGCCTACTCCCCCATCGATCGGACAAAACCAAAGTTGCCCAATTGGTGCTCCTGCTGCAATGGCATCATTGCCCATGTGCAGATACCTCGAAAACTTTAGTGCAACTAGTTTCAATCGACTTCCATAGTTGGTATCGCCAAGTTGCCAGCACCCTTCTTTGCAGTTATTCTTCAACAAGAGAGGAGAATCTGGGATGTAAATCGAATCAGTAGTGAATCCTGTATTTTGCTCGGTGAAGAATTGATGTCTTGCTCTTTTAGTCATTGTCAATCTCCTATTTGTTTCCAAAACGTAGTGATTTTGATTTCTAAAAATCTGGTCTTCGCGCCCTAACTAGAGCATTAGTACTGGTCAATGCTTAAATTATTCTTAAGCTGAAAGAGGTAGAATAAGATGTTTGCATCTCATAACTACTCCTTCATAGCCAATGAATAAAAACCCCCAAATCCATCGTTAGGAATTGGAGTTTCTTGTAATTCATTGGCTTTTGTATGATTTAGTTCTTTGATCGCTGTTTTATCTACTTCTGCTTCATTAAACTGTTTGTAATTCATTCCGTGGGAATA
>JASJDA010000338.1 GCA_030065755.1 Prochloraceae cyanobacterium
GTTAATTCTAGTACTGTGGGCAGACAAAAGTCTAAGTCCGATTTTCCTGAGTGGAGCCAGAGTAGAGATCCAGAAGGAATTGCTTGGAAATATATATCAGAAACAAAAATATTTGTTTCTGTAGATGCAGAAACAGAGTCGTCTTAAAAGATCGACTGTTAATTTGTCCTTAAAAGGCGATCTCTTTGAGATCGCCTTTATCATTTCTAATATGAAATCCGAGTATATAGTTATCGTTAAATCGAGGAGAGGGGGAGACTGGGGGAAGAGTTTTCTGTGTGATAAATTATTCTTGCTGCATCCAACTCTCTCACCCTCTCCCCCTCTCCCCACACTCCCCACACCCTATTTTTTCTCGCCAATCCCCTCGCACAAAAGCTTATCGCTTTGCTTAACGGGACTTAGACATTTTTCAGTCAAAAATAGCCTTAAACCCATACACAGCATCGATTTTACTTCTATTTGCTTGTTGTCTTGATATGCTTGGGTTTCAGCGATTTTTTGGTGCTTGGTGTATATCCATTGCCCTACTTGGGTTTGATACTAAGTTGCAATCAAATGTAGAATATATAAAAAGCGATCGTGTCCTTAAAAAATTAAATGAGTAAAATCAGTAAAATTTTTCCACATCTGAGTCTAGATGCTATCAAACAGAAAATTAAAACAGCAAAGAGTTTCTGGCTTAGACAAAAATGGCTAGTAATTTACTCCAGGGTAAGAGCGTCTCAAACCCTATTGACAAAAGCATTGTAGAACCGTCATCATATACTTATTATTCATAGATGCCCGCCTGCTTTTTTGTCGCAGCGCGCCGCTACGCGGATCTCTTCGAGATCGCTTCAAGGTCTTCTCTAGATTCAAGGCATTAAGTGCCATGCGTCTGAGGAGAGCGAAATTGCGAGGAGCGTGAATTGAGCGTATTCGGGATTTATCCTCATTAAAAGTCACATCTAAAGTCCAATGGACTTGGTTTTCAATCCCCCAATGGGTTCGGATTGCATTTCCAAGGACGTGAGCGTCTGCTGGCAAGGATGATAGATAAAAATGGACTTCGTGGGTAACTTTATTCCACAGGTGGCGGGTTCTTTCAACCATCACAATACTTTGAAGACCCAACCACTGTTCTTGTTTGTAAAGACCACCAAACTCGCCAAGAGGAACAGCCCAGACTAGACGTTTTTCCCTACGATGATGCCCTTTTTCCACTCGGCGAGCTTTTGATACTTTAATTCCTTCAAAGTTATTGGCGAGCGCCGCATCAAACCAATCTTTGACTTGAGAGTGGAGAGTGGGATGATTACTTTTAAGTGTCAAGACGCGCGTCAGCTTTTTTGGCACGAATTAAGCGAACAATCTCTGTTTGAGTTCCCATCGCATCAATAGTAACGATCGCTCCTTTAATATCAATTAGCTCTAACAGTGCGGGAATAGCTGTAATTTCATTGGAGTGATCTTCGACTTTTATTTGTCCTAGAGTCAAATTTTGTTGTGCTACCCAAGCTGTGACTAAGTGTAGAGCTTTAAGTCCTTGATTACGGTCGTAAGAACCTCTGAGACATTTGCCATCAATTGGGACAATTTCAATTTCATCGTGTTGGGATTAATTGTTGTACCCAAATGCTTATGACCGTTTTCAAGAGCTAATGGGTCGATTCTCTCAAAAACACGTCGAAAGGTATCATCACTGGGGATTCCGTGGGGTAATTCTAAGAATTCCTCTAACCACTCCTGCTTACTTTGACCATAATTTTCAATGTCTTCCCAACCTTCAGCTCCAGCGATTACGGCTAAAATAGCAATAACTAAAATATCTTTTAACAAGTGCTTTTTAGTTCTCTTAACTCTAGGATCTTTAACATCAGTAAAATAGCTCGATAAATTGGCTTGTATTTCGTTTATTGGGGTTAATTTTGGTCTTTTTGCTCGTGATTTTTTCTTTTCTAATTTTGCAGGTGCAAATCCTAACCCCATCAATTATTTCCCCTAATAGTCTCAATTTACCGTATTTTTCAGACTTTATTATAGGTTTTCTTGAAGTTCTCCCTTGAAGTTGGGTGATTTCCTGAAAATCACCATTACATGCATAAGTTCGGGTATGACTCCGCAGTGCGTATCGTCATACCCCCCTACTTTTAACTAAACGGTTTAGTTTTACAAAAGGGAGGCTATGCCTCCACTACCTTTGATTGCAACCCTTCTAACTTTGTCGAACTACACTACCATTAAAAAAAATTGTATAAAGTAACTTTTGTCAAGTACATTTTATACCAAATTAGATGAGCTTACCCTGGAATCTGTCTCAGGTTTTGAGACAGCTTTTTTATGCTTATTTGAAAAAACTGGGGTTTTTCTCGCGCCGCTACGCGGATCTCTTCGAGATCGAGAATTATCAAAAATTATATTTTGCTCATTAGAAATAACAGAAACTTATCTTTTTTGTTGGGTTGAAAAAACAGTAGATATCTATTGATTTTTTATCACTTTTTTCAGCAAGTCCTAATTAAAGTGTCTACTATAGTAGAACCGTGGCGGCTAATAATAGCAATGTCTATGATTTGGTCATCAGCATCTAAGCCAGTAGTATTAAACTAAGCAAGTCAGTTACCTGACCTGCTCGTCTTCAAAACCGTACGTGAGACTTTCACCTCATACGGCTCCTCAGAAACATGATTCTTGTCACGAACACTAATCAAAACAGGGGTATCGTTAATCCATTTCCATTTCTCTTGTGAGAATAGGTCATTGAACCATTTGATAGACTTGTTGTATTGCTTTTCCAATTCCTTTTTGTTTTGGTATTCGGCAATTAATTTTAAGTCTTCCCTTGTTTTCTCGTCATGGCAATGTCTGTGAAGGAGTTGGAGATTTTTATAACTGCTATCACCCCCAGCTTGGCGTGGGATGATATGGTCGATTTCCATTACATCTTCATCTTTGAAGCGTAATCCGCAGTGTGGACATTTTCCCTTTTGCCATTTCAGCAGTTTTGCTTTACTAGTTGGCGTATTAGGATGTTTACCTAACCTACTACTCCAGTAAACCATGTCCCCATCGTAAGGAGAGCGTGTATCTTTTACTTTGATATATGTCTCTCCTTGTGTTTTTCGTCCCTTTTTCTTGGTTGTCTTTTTTGACTCATCATAGTTCTTTTTATGTTTGATGAGCCTGCTTTTACCGTTTGTGAAGACCCAGTTGTTATTTTCTATAGTTCTCCAGTATTTCGGTCTTTTGAACTTCCAAGATTTATTTGGGTGTCTTCTATCTGCCCATTTCTTGAGTTTCCAGAAGATGAGATAGTCTATTTTACTAAAGATTTCACTGCATACAGAGTATCTGTAGTAGTTCGACCATCCCATGATTATAGGGTTTAGTTTTTTGATTAAGGCTTCTTGTGGTGCGGCATTCGTCACAAGTTAAGCTTCGATCGCCACTGTCAAGGGCTTTTGAGACTTAGTATTGAAGAAAAAATCCGTAGAGGATCTCATACGATCGGGAAATGGAGCAACAATTAATTTAACTCTTGGTTTTCGTTGTCGTTTGACAATACCTAGATCTCGATTGTTTGGATCGGCAAAATACTTAACTGGATCTGACGTTAAACCCTTTTGGCGTGCCGAATAAAAGTGATAAAGTCCTCGATAAATCATTTCTAAGGAGATGCGAACTGCTTGCAGCAGCGCTTCGCTCCCGAAGGGTAAACTAAGCTCGTCAGCTACTGCATCACCCAAATCTACTAAAACTGCATAAAATAACCATGTCCCCCAAATCTGTAATTGAACTCCATTTAAAGAACCAGTCCATAAATAACTTAAACCTAAAAGCCTTTTGACAGTATTAAAAGCATCTTCAATACGCCATCTTTTTTGATATAGCTCGGCTACTACATACGGTGGTAGAATATTAGGGTCTAGGACACTAGTTAAATAAGAATGCCATTTTTTTTTCGAGCGGACTTCAATTAATCGTAAAGTAACATAAGGGGTTTTCTTTTTTCCAGAACCAATAACAATCAGTCGATCGCGAAGAGAATAAGTATTAGTAAAAACTTCTTTTATTTTAACGGATGCCCCTTTCTTTAAACGAGTAATAAAATGAATATTATTTTCAATTAATTTAAGCCAAAAAACAAAATGATAAAATCCTCGATCGAGGAGCATTAAAGTTCCATCGGTTGCTATATTTAAGATGTCTTTTTCAAAATTTACGTCATTGGCGAGAGAGGATCTTATTTTTATGAGAGAAGTCCTTATATAGCAGTTAAGTTAACGGTCACAGCAGATAAGTTATCGTAAAAGGACTTCTCTCATAAAAATGATTTCCTTGTGTAGCATTGGGATTTTCTTTAAACCAAATATCTACAGGTAGTCGAGTAACCAAATCGATTATTACTCCGATTTTTCCCCCTAGCTTTCCTTTGGGTATATCTTCTAAACTTTTTAACTTTTTAAATAAAGATTCTAATACTGAACTATCAGCTATCCATACTTTTTTAAATCGACTTAAAGTAAATTGAAGACTCTCTGGAAGTGGTCTCTTTTTTCTACTGTGCCATTTTTCTCTCAGTTTCGGCAGTAATTCTTTAAAAACTCTTTCAAATAAAATAGCGACCGATGTACTTATTTTTAATAAGGAAGCCTTTTATCGATAGGTTATCGGCTAGCAGAAAAGGTTATTTGCAATGAAGGCTTCCTTATTAAAAATAGAGTTTTTTGCATGGCAGGAAAAGTTAAAAATCTTTGTGATAGGGCTTGTTGGCTGATTTTAGTCGGATTACACCATAAAAAACCATCTCTGGCTAACATTCTAGTTACTTCTGTTACTCCCGCCACATCTCGCCAAATTAGTGTCAAAATGGCTGCCATCATCAACGGCAAGTTTAATATACGGGAGCGCAAGCGCTGCTGCAAGCAGTACGCGTAACTTTAGTTGACGATAATAACTAGCTTGTGCGGAGATGACTGGTGTCAATAAATCTTCTAGTTGAGAAGCAATCTCTTCATCTTCCACCATGGGACGGTGGGTTTTCTTTGCATGGTCAACAAAAAGTTCATTTTTTATTAGGGAACCCCTCTATAGCCGACAACTTAACTGCGAAGGGACATAATTATAAGAAAAGGGGTTCCCTAATAAAAAATAAAAACATCTCTCGTCACGATTGATTTTTCGAGACATTACGTTATTTATGAATTTCCTCAGGATATTTTTGAGAAAAAAGCTCTAAAAATTTCTCAAAGCAAGGGGTATCTAAATGGCTAAATTCATAAAAAAAAGAATCTCCTGTTTTTGGTTCAACCAAACCGTAAAGCCATACAATGATTCTATTTTTTATAAGGTACCCCTCTATACGATAAGTTAATTGCGAAGTGACAAAGGTTTAAATAAAAGGGGTACCTTATAAAAAATAAATAAATCGGTCGCCATAAATATTCAAATAACCACTGATATAAACCAACTGGCTTAACTCCACAAGCAGTAATAAGTTAACGGAAGAAAATTATTTTTAATAAGGAAGTCCTTTACGATAACTTATCTGCTGGAGCAATTAACTTAACTGCTTTATGAGGACTTCCTTATTAAAAATGAATTATTCGTTACTGGGTACATTTTATGAAAGCTCCTCCAAAAAAGGAGTTCGTAGCGGGAGCGCAAGCGCTGCACCGAGAAGGTACGCCATTTTCTTTAGTATACCTCGATGTTTAGAGTTTGAAAATTATCCCAAACAAACAAGAAATATAAGCTGAGTTAATAATAAGAACTATGACTTAATCAATCCTTCAGAATTTAATTCATAGTATCTTTGAAAGAAAGAAGTATCGGGTAAGATCCAGAAATATTCTAAATATTGTCCCAATCAGGAATGATAGTCTGAATAATTATTAATATTATTCTGAATGAGGTTAATAGAAAGAAAGATTCAAGGGTATAATGACATATAGGGTGGATATCCAGAAAGTTTCCGCATAATAAATAGTTAGGCAACCAAACCAACCCGCCACTCAAGACCAGGAACGATGGATGACACTCATTGAACTAATGAGGTCCGACGAGTTCGACTACAGGCTATCAAGTATTGGCGAGTTGTTTCATAGGAGACGGAATATGAGCATTATTGGATTTCTTCTGTGGTACGCACCGGATACCAATTTTAGGCGCGTCGCCAGACGTCAATTACGGGCGCATTTTCCGGACAGGTCAGAGCCAGTCTGGCGCTCAACGCGCACTTGGCAATCTCGGTTGGCGCCCAACCGCCCCCGCCATAGCGCCTCGGTAAACTTCTTGATGCGATATATGGAGTGGAGTTGCGCACTCTATCGAGCCGTGCAGGAACACGGCATGAGCCAAGCCGAGGCCGGCGCGCTTGTCGAGACGATCATGTTGGACGCTTATCAACCCGTGCCGGCTGCCTTCTTCAAACTTTCGCGGCTCCGCAGCGCCAACCGGTCAACCAGGGTCAAATGGCTGCTGGGTATGATGACCCGAGACTTCTTCTCCTCTCCGTTCGTTCATCGGCATCTCCCCTCGGAGACAGGCGTTTCGTTTGACGTGACCCTTTGTCCGCTCGCCGACTACTTTAAGGACCAAGGCGTTCCCGAGCTCACCCCGCATGCGGCGTGTAACCTGGATTACCTTGCGGCGCGCGAATTGGGCGTTGAGTTGGTGCGTACACAAACCATCGCGGATGGCGCTGCGCATTGCGACTTCAGATGGAAATTCCCAGCATCGGGGGAGGAGGTTACAGCGCCGGAATTCTGAGTTTGATATGACCCTAAAGGGTCAGAATCGTTGTGATACGCTCTTCTAGCTCGTATAATCACAAAAAGCTCCAACTGATGGTTCAAATAGAACCTTACAAGTGCCAGTAGCACCATTCCGATTTTTCCCGACTATTATTTCCATTGCTCCATTATCTTTAGTGTCAGACTTATAATACTCATCTCTATACAGCATTAAAAGCAGGTCGCTATCCTGCTCTAAATCTCCCAAATCTTTAATCTTCGCCATCGTAGGACGTTTATTATTCTGAGTCTCAACACCTCGGTTAATTTGGGCTAAAACTACAAATGGAACGTTAAATATTTTACCAATATCTTTACAAGCACCGCTATATTTTCCAATCGCTTGCGCTCGGTTAGGACAGGCTGTATCTCCTAGGGCCAGATAAGCGCGAAGCTGTCACCAGGGGCAATAAGCGCTCTTTACGCTTACTCTATAAGCATTTTAGAATGAGAAAATTCAGCGCGCCGCGAAGCGGATCTCTTCGAGATCACAGATGAGTAAATATTGCAGCAAATGCCTAGAAACTGCAAAAGTGGGAATTTCAATTCTAGCTGGCAAATAGCCGAAACCTATATAGAGAAAAGCTTTGAGGAATTATCAAGAAATAACCATTTAGACCATCTCAACCACTTATTGCTGCAAAATTTTCCAGATGGCCCCTCATGACACTTTGGCTAGTTTTGCCCCATACTCGCCCTCTAGTGACTAAACGGTTTAGTGAAATGAGCGCAAAGTTAAAAAAGTACAACTTGTCTTGCTAAAGCTTTGAAGGAGGCAACATGCGCTCAAAGGATTGAGCAGGCGATCGCGATCGAAACATCGAATTACAAATCTTTTCCGAGAGCCCATGTGGTCTGGCAGCTAAAACACCCAAGAACCCAGCTTATGGCCATAATTGAGTATAATATTAGTATAGATGTGCCTTGAGAAAGACTATTTGATTCAGCGTTCGCTTTCTCTTCTAGAAGTAATGATACGGCAAGTAGCTAAATATTTAGGAGTTGATCTTAACCTCATTGTTCGATGCGAGGAATGATTTACAGTACTTTTTGTCATTGCCAAAGGGTTTCGTCCGACATTTGTCAGTAAAAAAATCCTGAAACAATCCCCACAATTTATACCAGGAGATCTGGTAATTAGTAATGCAGGCTGTTGCTACGAAGTAGTCAGAAGTGCAGATTCTCGCGTGAGTTGTTATCCGCTCGACTTGACTTTGTACGATCGTCGAAGAGGTATTGAGCAGTTTGTTTTTCCAGCATCCCAACTGACAATTATCACTAGTTCATATCCCGCTACTCCTCAACTACCTCAACAGGAACTGGTAACAGCACAAAAAATATCCTCACAGAAAGCTGGAGTGCAAGT
>JASJDA010000055.1 GCA_030065755.1 Prochloraceae cyanobacterium
TTCAGGTTGGTCGTGATATTGCCATACGTGGTTAACTAATTGATAAGCAAAAGGTAAACTAGCAAAAATTAGTAAAGTACACCAAGAAAAATATCCCAATAAAACAAACAAAACAGTCAAAAAGAAAATACTAGCTGTAGATAAAGCTAAAACTTTAGCACCTTTTGCCGTACCCAAACGTACAATCGGAGAGCGCTTTCCTGCTGCGAGATCGTCTTTGACTTGATGAAAATGGGAACAAAACAAAATAATTGAAGTAGTAATTCCAATAATTATTGAAGCGGCTAAAGCTACAGGACAAAAAGATTTAGCTTGAGAATAGTAGGCAGCAGCGATCGCCAACGGGCCAAAAGTAATATAACAAATTATCTCCCCTAATCCTTGGTAGCCAAAACGAAATGGAGGTCCTTGATAACTATATCCCAAGGCACAACACAAAAAGATAAATCCTAATATAGTTAAATCTCGCTGCCACCAACAAATAGCAATTATGCCCAGAATACCTAATGCCAAGCATAAATTACCAACCCAGAAAACTAAAGATTTATTGCCAGTTAAATTAACAACTGAATGGGCTTTATTAACATCTATTCCCGTTTCTGAATCAAATACGTCATTACTCAGATTTAGCCAAGCAATAATTAAAATTGCTGCACCCAAAAACGTGAAAAATATTTGCGCGTCAAAAATACTTGCTTCCCTAAAAGCAACCGCTGTCCCCACCGTAATAGGTACGATCGCCACGCTATACATCGGTGGTTTAATTGCGGCTAGCCATAATTTGCTTTTACTTGTAGAATTTGCGATCGATTTGGTAGTCATGTTTTTTGTTGTTGGCTGTTGGCTATTTGCTATTTGCTGTTGGATGTTGGCTGTTGGCTGTTAATTATCTCACTACTCCCCTATCTCCCCTATCTCCCCCTCTCCCCCTCTCCCCCTCTCCCCTGCTCCCCTGCTCCCCACACTCCCTAGACCGTAATTTTGACTTTTGACTGCTTGGTGCGTCCTTACTTGGAGGAAACCTCCAAGCGGGCGCTCCGCTTTTGAGTTTTAACTTCTTCGCGTAGCGACGTTACTGTCATCTGACAACCTCCAGAGGGAATTATAGTAACACCGCGACGGACTGGTTTAACGGGATGTTTGTCGGAAAGTGCCAATCTGTAGCGAGATAAAACTGTTGCTAAGACTAACTTCATTTCAAACAAAGACATTGCTTTTCCTATGCAAATGCGATCGCCACCCCCAAAAGGTAGATATTCGTATGAAGAGAATTTGCGATCGATAAATCTTTCGGGTTTAAATTTTTCGGGTTCTGAGAATGTTTGAGAGCGATGGTGGGCTAAATAAATACAAGGAACTAAAATTGCTCCTGGTTCGTAATTATAGCCTTCTAGCTCGATCGTCTCTTTAACTAACAGAGGCTCTGAAATTATAGCAATAGGGTAAATTCTGATCGCTTCATTGCAAACAGCATTGAGATAAGGGAGTTTAGAAATAGCGATCGCGTCAGCATCACTTCCTAAACTTTCCAATTCCCGATCTAATTTCTCTAGTACGCTTGGTTGTTTGTGAACCCAATAAAATGCCCAAGATAAAGCAGATGCGATCGTTTCGTGACCTAAAAGCAGCAAAGTCATTAACTGATCCCGCAACACTTCTTTGCTCAGAGGGCTACCTTGTGAGTCTCGTGCCATCATTAACAGAGAAAGGATGTCCTCTCCTGTATTTCGATCGCGACGGTCAGCAATTTCAGCGTATACCAGGTCATCTATTTGCTGTCTGCATCTTACAAATCTACCCCAAGGACTAAAAGCTCCCCAATCTTGCTGTAAAAAGGAAAAGAAAAACTGTACTGAGTTGAGAGGAGAACTCACCCCTGCCAAAAATGGCTTAATCAGTTGTTTAAAATCTTCGTATCTCGTGCCTTCCTTGAAACCAAATACGACCCTTAAGATTACCTCCAAGGAAATGTCGCACATATTATCTCGGATACAGATCGACCGATCGACCTTCCAACCGTCGATTATCTCTTTTGTGATGTCAACTATCGCTTCTCCATAAGCATAGATCTGTTTGCCGTGTAAGGGAGGCATCAACACGTGACGCATTGCTTGGTGTTGCTTCCCCTCTAACATTATCAAAGATTGCGCCCCTGTAAGTGGCTGAAAAACGTAGGTTAATTTTCCCCACTCGAACTTTTCTTCCTCTAGAGTAAAAATTTGTTGCAATGTCTGGGGATGGCTGAAAAATACTACAGGTGGTGATTTAGGGCCAAAAAAGCGTAAAGCGAAGGTATCACCATAGTTACGGGCGCATTTTTCTAGGAATTCTAGCGGCCGAGCGATAAGATAAGGACTTTGCAGTAAAAAGGGCAATCTGGGACCATCTGGAATTTTCATTAGTAATTCTGGGCCTATGACTTATAATCTACCTTGTACGATCGTTAACTGCTAATATCAAGTTACTTTAAGCAGCTATCGCCTGTAATTATCTCAGATTAGATTATCTCAAAAGAGTTTAATTTAATAGTCACCAATAACAAGCAAATTTTGGTCGTCGAGTTAGCGCCATGTCTGAGGTTTTTCTTCAATGACAAAATCCAGGATATCTTTGCCAGTTATCCCTTATTCTACTAATTTGTTTCAAGATTTTAAGAAACTAGATCTTTTTCTCTCTGCTTGTCAGAAAAAACTGTCACGTAATAAGAGTGGTAAAATTGTCAGTTTCTCCCAACAAATTCCCCTTGTCGATCCTCTAGTTATTATCCAATCCCTCGCCCCCGATCGACTCCATTTTTACTGGGAAAATCCCTCTAATACTGAGGCGATCGCTGCCTGCGATTCCACTCAATTATTTACTACAGACCACAGCGATCGATTTGTTCAATCCCAACAATTTGTCCGTAATTGCCTCGCTAAAACTATTAAAATAGGTGACATTCACCTACCTGGTGCTGGTCCTCATTTTTTCTGCAGTTTTACTTTCTTTCCTGACTCTACAGATCCCTATTCTCCTTTTCCTGCTGCTACAGTTTTTCTTCCTCGCTGGCAAATAGTAAGGAAAAATAACTGCTGCATTTTAGTTGTTAACCTGACCTTTGACCAGAAAGAAAATATTAAGTTTATTAGGCAAATAATTAAAGATCGAATTAAAAGTATAGATTGGGAAAAATACTCTCTAATTTCTCGGGAAAATAAAATCTTTTCGCACTTAGATAGACAGTTTCGTGAAGATGGAGGGAAGCAATTTAGCTCTACAGTAAACTCTGTCTTAAAGTCTATCGAAAACCAAGAATTTTCTAAAATTGTTATTGCCGATGTTTTAGATGTAATTTACCCGATCGATTTTAATTTAATACAATCTTTAGATAATTTACGTCAAAGATATCCTGACTGTTATATTTTCTCGATCGGTAACGGTCGAGGTCAGAATTTTATTGGTGCTAGTCCAGAACGTTTAATTAGCATATCAGCCCAGCAACTAATTACAGATGCTTTAGCAGGTTCAGCACCCAGAGGAAAAACTATTTCTGAAGATGTTGCCTTGGCAAATAAACTTTTAAATAGCGAGAAAGAAATCCGAGAACACCAAGCAGTAAGAGAATATATTATCCAACGGTTGTATCAATTGGGATTGAACCCACAGCGATCGCCCCTACAATTATTAAAATTATCTAATATTCAGCACCTTTGGACGCCAATCTATGCTGAAGTTCCATCTGAAATTAGTCCCTTAGATATCGTTGCTCGACTTCATCCTACTCCTGCTGTTGCTGGAGTTCCCAGAGAAATTGCTTGTCAACAAATTCGTCACTACGAAACTTTCGATCGCTCTCTCTATGCTGCACCACTTGGCTGGATAGACGATCGGGGAAACAGTCAATTTATAGTCGGCATTCGATCGGCTTTAATAGAAGGCAATAAAGCCAGACTCTATGCTGGTAATGGCATTGTTGCAGGTTCCGACCCCGAAAAAGAATTTGCCGAAGTTCAGCTCAAACTTCAATCTCTTCTCAAAGCTTTAGTATAAAATACTCCTACCTATCAACAGACCTGGGGTCTGACTGAGAGGTAGGAGTTTTCAGTAGCCCTAAGTCATTGCCAATTGACTTTTTTGCTGTTGGCTGTTGGCTGTTTTTTAGGTGTTGCTGAATCTTGGAATAATTAACTAAACAGCAATAGTTTTGTATTTCATTTTCCCAGAAAGAATCCTCATGCTTTGTAAAACTCAACTCTTCTTCCTGCTAAATCAGCAACTTTATCGATTAAGTCTTGACGCTGTTGTTCGTTTAGGGCCACAAATGAATTAGCCAGCGCGATTTTTTCCTCCATCTGTTGAGGATTATTAAACCGCTAATAAAAATCTACATAAATCTATGTAGTCGTGTGACTAGCGGTTGTCACACTAGCTTGTGGCCTTTAACCACTTTTAGAAGTGCGTCGAGGACGCTTGCCACTAGACCCCTTTTTAACTAAAGCTAAAAATTCATCTGGTAGCTTGACCTCTAACTGTCCGTTAGACAAGCTCGTATTATTGCTTTTTAATGAGAGTCAAAGTATGGAACCTGTACGTGCTTTTCTATCATCACAATAGACTAGGCGTTACAAGTAGCTTTTACTCTCAATTGAGAACATAACATATAACGAACACAAATACTAGTAATTAAGTATTCGTTTATACATAATGTAGATCTTTGTTGAGATTATCGTTAACTGTTAATAACTCCTTGTCTTCTAGCCTCTTTTACCTCAGTTGTATTTAGGTAAGTTTAGCGAAGTTGTCTAATGTAGGTGCGATGACCGTGTTTGTGAACGTAATACTCATGACCGCGTTTATCGACGTAAATATACCGATTGTCTCTTGGATGTCTGCGATAGTGACGACCGTCCCGATGAACCCGATAGCGGCGACCTTCATGGATATAATAACGGCCGCCGTTGTTATCGCGATGATGTGTCCTAATACCGAAAGGTGTTTGGATAGTAATGTCAGCTATATAATCGGTCCGATCGCTAGTCTCTATTAAATTAAGAGGATGGTTTTTGGCAAGAGCTGTTTCTGGCAATAGAGGAAGAAAAAATGCGACTCCCAAGGTTAAAAAGCTTGAATAACAAGCTAACTTGCTGAATTTTATCTTCATAATCTTAAAATCCGTTCTCTTTAGTTCTCTTTTGGACAAATGGATAATTTACTTTAATTATTTTATTTTCATATCATCTTAATAAATATTCCAGTATTTTTACAAGATTTACACGGCAACTTTACATAATCTTTAAATAAGCGATCGATCTAGGAGTAAAAGATATAATAAAAAGTTATCTTTTTTTTTAAAATATTGCAGTCTGAGTAAAGTTTATAAACCAGGAGATTGCTGATTGCTGTTTGTTTATAACTCTCTCCCCCTCTCCCTCTCTCCCCCTCTCCCCTTCCCCCTTCTCCTAATTCTCGGTTCAATAATATGAGAATCTACATCATAATATTCAGCAGCTTGAGACATATTAAAATTGAGTAATTTTTCTTCTCCAAGCTGGCGTTTTTCTGTCGGTTTAATAGGTTTAATACCTAGAGATTTTACGATCTCTTGAGCCACTGCTTTTGCTAATAATGGAGGTACAGAATTGCCAATTTGTCGAAACCCATGCCACTTAGTAACGTGAAATCTAAACCAGTCAGGATAGGAATGCAGCCGCGCTGCTTCTCTAGCAGTAATACAACGGGGTATATGAGGATGAATTGGTCGAGGAGAAGTGTAAGCACCTCGACTACTTGGCGTTCCTGCTCTCAAAGTGTTAGATAAACCGTTTGGAGGTAACTTATAAAAGCGACTAATTGGCTCTGTTTTTCCATGTGGGGTACGAGCAAATCGAGAAATTGATTTAGGGGTATGTTTTGTTGCCAAACTAGATGTAAGTATTCTGGGATCGTATTGGCGATCGTATGAGTAATTATCTCTTACAGAACACAAACCGCGCAATTTTTCAGCATAATTACTTGGTTTTCCATACTCGGCTATTACCCAGTCTCTTTTTTCTAATTCTAGATAGTTATTAACTTCTGGTAAGTCCCCAATTGCCTCTTCAACTGTGGGAGTTTTCAAAGCTTTAGCAATGCTTGTTTTATGGGGTGTTGGTTGAGTAAATGGTTGGGGATATTTAGGTAATTCAAAACCTTTTCTGCATCCAAGTAAAAATAATCTTTGTCGCTTTTGGGGAACTCCGTAATTAGCTGCATTGAGTACTTGATAATTTTCCTCTACTTGGTAGCCATTATCTTGAAATTCTGCAATCAATTCTTCAAGTAATTGTCGATGTTTTCCGATCGCCATTCCTCGAACATTTTCCATAACAAAATACTTGGGTTGTAGTTCCAACACCAATCGCATAAAATGATTGACTAAAGAATTTCTAGAATCGTCTAAAAGTCGCTTTCCAATTAAAGAAAAACCCTGACAAGGTGGTCCGCCAAATACTACATCTATATCTCGGTTTCCAATAGAAGATAGATTTCTAATATCTTTTCCTGTCGTCTCAGTTACGCTGCGACATAATACAGACCAAAAAGGAAAGTTAAATTCGTGAGCAGCACAATGAATGGGATCTATTTCTACCGCAGCAAGTACGTCGAACCCTGCTTGTTCAAAACCAAGAGTCATTCCTCCCGCACCAGCATATAAGTCTACAGCAATTGGTCTTCTTGTTATTCCCACAGCTATACTGCTAATTTCTGCTTTAATTAATTTAGATCTAAAGTACTAAAGTATAACTTAGCAATAGTAGGAGCTCGATCGATTTGCAGCAAAAGTATTGCAGAAAACACCGTAACATTTTAAATATATTAATGTATTATGTAAACTAAGGAGAAGTAATGTTGTTACAACTCTACTAATCCGTTCGCTCACCTGGGGAAAAATTTTGAAGCTCTAAGAACATAGCGCAGCTAGGTCTTAGATTCTAGTCCTATCTCCCTAAGCGCCAGACAAAGATTATGTTCGCAGTATTTTGGAGGTTTAGATGGCATCGTTTCGAGATCTCCTCGTTTACTATCGCAATTACAAGGCGATCGCTATTATTAGCATAGCCGCATCCAGTATCTTTGAAATCGTCGATCTAATAGTTCCCTACGCTATTGGACAAATTCTCAATGTACTTTCAAATCAACAAATAGATAAACCGCTTCAGATCCTAATCGATCGAGTTGGTAATATAACCAATTTAGCTGAAGGCAAACCCCTATCTCTAGGAGTGATACTAGGGATAATATTTCTAGTAACAGTAGTAAGAGCGCCGATCCAACCCTGGATAGGAGCTTGGTTTCACTGGGAAATTGCTTTGCGATCGCGTCGCGACCATACCAGAAGAGCGATCGCTAAAATCCTAACTCTACCTTTAGAATTTTACGACGAAAATAACCCAGGTCGGATAGCAGGACGTTTAGCAAGAGGGATCTCCAACCACACCTGGACTTATCCAGAAATCGCGGGACAACTAATTCCCAAATTAATGCGAGTCCTGGGGATTTTTGTAGTTATTTTGCTAATCGAAAAGTGGATAGCGATCGCCTTTCTAATTTCATTTATTTTCATCCTGGGTTTCAGTATGAAAAATCTTCGCTTTTTGATCCACCAAGAAGAAATATTAGACAGATACCAAGAAAACACTGAAAGCCGTACTTCTGAAATTATCACCAATATCAAAACAGTCAAAGCTTTTGCCACAGAAGCTAACGAATTAAAGCGCCAAAGACAGCGACTAGAGCGAGAATATAAAATAGTAATTCATCGCATTCACAAAGGTTATGTCAAACTAGCTACTTGGGAAAGGACGATAATTCAATTTTGCGTATTTGCCATATTGCTGTTAACCCTAATCTCAACTTTAAGAGGAGAAATTTCTCTAGGACACTTTATTACCACCCTGACAGTATCGAGTATGGCATACTCAGAACTCGAACCGATCGCCCAATTAGCAGAAGTTTTTGCTCGTCGTTATGCTTCAATGATTCGTTTCCACGAGTTTATGCAGCTACCTGTGGGTAAAGATGCTGGTAGTATTGCTTTAAAACAGTTGTCCTCTAACTCTTATAAATTTACTGGCAAGATTGAATTGAGTGGGGTTAGTTTCGGTTACGATTCTAAACGCCTAGTTTTGCGGGAGATCGATCTTGTAGTCGAACCCTATCAAACTGTAGCCTTAGTCGGTCGATCGGGTTCTGGTAAATCTACTTTAGTCAAACTTTTCTTCCGTTATTTCGATCCCCTTTCCGGTCGCATTTTCATCGACGGTCAAGACATTACCACTCTAGATATTACCCGCTATCGCCAGCGCTTGGCGATCGTCCATCAAGAGGTAGATATTTTTAACGGTACGGTACTGGATAATTTGATGTATGGCAACCCTAAAGTTAGTTTTGAACAAGTAGAGAAAGCTTGTCACATCGCCAAAGTCGATGAATTTATCCACGATTTACCCAACAGTTATTACACCATAGTAGGAGAAAGAGGAGTAAGATTATCTGGAGGTCAGCGACAGCGATTGGGTATTGCCAGAGCATTAATTGTCGATCCAGATATTTTGGTGTTTGACGAAGCAACTTCTAGCTTAGATTACGAATCAGAGCGATCGATCCAATTAGCAATGCGATCGATTCTCGGTACTCGTACTACTATAATTATTGCCCATCGTCTCAGCACCATTCGGGAAGCCGATAAAATTGTAGTTCTCGATTCCGGACGTATTGTAGAAGTAGGCAGTCACGATGAATTATTATCTCAGCAAGGGATTTATCATCGCTTGCACTCTTTACAAGAGACTGGAGCTGGTTGTGACATACTCCCACACTGAATTCTTCGATATCTTCCACAAATTACAAGGTGCAAAATATGGGTAGGCTATATTTGTCTCCGAGGGCGATCGCACCTCCGTTTCTGCCCTTTGTTGAAACGGTTGAGATCGAGCAAAATTCTGGTAAAGTCCCTAAACATAAGCTTTACATTGAGATAGCATATAATGTGGCATATTTTGAGACGACTGTGAATAGCTAAAAAAACTGAGAGGTGAACGTGGATCGTCGTGAATTTTTAAACTGGGTTGGAGTTGGTGCATTAGCAAGTTATCTACCAGTAGCGATCGCTGCTTGTTCTAACCAAACCCAAAGTGAACTAAAAACAGACGCAGAAGGATTTTTAGCAGTTGGGACTGTAGCGGACTTAGATGCAAAAGGCGAACTTGTCGATAAGAAGAACAAAATAATCGTAGTTCGCAACCCAGAAGACAACAAAATATTAGCAGTTAATCCCGAATGTACCCACCGACAATGTATTGTGGACTGGAAAGCAGAGGGTAAAAAGTTTGAGTGTTCCTGTCACGGCTCTCAATTTGCTGCAGATGGTAAAGTCTTAAAAGACCCCGCTCAAAAACCTTTATCTAGCTACGAAGTTAAAGAAAAAGACAATTCAATTTTAGTCAAAGTGGGTTAACTTTTTGGTAAGAGCTCGAAAAGGACTTATCTAGGGGGAAAGAAAGACAAAGATCTCTTTTCTCCTCTTTTACTCATTGCGTAAAAATTTATCCTAGATAAAATAGGGGAAGCTTTTATAAAAATGATGTTTGAGGAAATAAATGGCAATACAAATACAACAAGCTGTAGAAGTAGGTAAATACTTGGTTAAGCAGCGTCTTTTACGTCGCAAGCGCTTTCCCCTAGTCTTGATGTTAGAACCTCTATTTCGCTGTAATTTAGCTTGTAGCGGTTGTGGTAAAATCCAGCATCCTACCGAAATACTCAAACGCAATCTTACCCCCGAAGAGTGCTTTGCTGCTGCAGAAGAATGCGGCGCGCCAGTTGTTTCTATTCCAGGAGGAGAACCCTTACTACACCCCCAAATCGACGAAATTGTCAATGGGTTGGTAAAACGGAAAAAATTTGTTTACCTCTGTACTAATGGTTTGTTATTAGAAAAAAGTTTAGATAAATTTGAACCCTCTCCTTACTTAACTTTTAGCGTCCATTTAGATGGGTTGCGAGACTTACACGACAAATGCGTCGATCGCGAAGGTGTTTTTGATATCGCCATTGAAGCTATTAAAGCTGCTAAAGCAAAAGGATTTAGAGTAACTACTAATACCACAGTGTTTGAGGGAGCAGATCCCAAACAAATGCAAGAATTCTTTGACTTCGTAGACAGTCTGGGAATTGACGGAATGATGATTTCTCCAGGCTACAGCTACGAATGGGCGCCAGATCAAGAGAATTTTCTCCAAAAAGAACGGACCAAAGCACTATTTAAAGAAATTTTAGCTCCCTTTAAAGCTGGAAACAAACAGTGGAATTTCAACCACAATCCTCTATTTTTAGATTTTCTTATAGGTGAAGAAGATTATGAATGTACCCCTTGGGGAAGTCCTAGTTACAGCGTTTTAGGTTGGCAAAAACCCTGCTACCTTCTCAATGAAGGTCACTATAGCAGTTATAAAGAACTCATACAAAAAACTGACTGGGACAACTACGGTCGCGCTAGTGGCAATCCAAAATGTGCTGATTGTATGGTACATTGCGGTTACGAACCTACTGCCGCAATGGAAGCCATGAAACCACAAAATGTAGGAAAATCCCTCAGTACTATATTTGGCTAATTCCAGGTTTTTAAATATTAGCCCTATGTTCGATCGTAGGGCTATTTCATTCTAAATGGTCGATCTTGTTTGTGTTGCGAGATAGTTTAGTCTGTCGATTATTAACTAATACCAATTTTCAAAACCGATCGCAGTACAATTTAAAAGGCAAAAATTCTCTCTCCAGATGACTCGATACCTGCTCAAGCGGTTATTAACTTCTCTACCCACTCTGATTGTTATTAGTGTTGTTATATTTACTATTTTGGCGATCGCTCCTGGAGATCCCTTATCGGGGTTAGCAAGCAATCCTTCATTTACAGCAGAAGTGCGTGAAAATATCCGCAGAACTCTAGGTTTAGACCAACCAGTTTACATTCGCTATTTTAAATGGGCTTGGGCATTTATTCGAGGAGATATGGGCTATTCTTTTACCAGTCGCAGCCCTGTTTTCGAGCTAATTTTGCAACGTTTACCTACAACTTTGTGGGTAGTTGGTTCAGCCTACATAATAGCAATGCTAATTGCTTTTCCCTTGGGCATTATTTCCGCCCTCAAGCGTTATTCTTGGATAGATCAAATCGCCACTACTTTTGCCTTTCTGGGAATTTCCATACCCCCTTTCTTTACTGGTTTATTGTTGATTATTATTTTCAGCGTTCAGCTCAATTGGTTGCCTTTTATCTACAACAGCACCCTCGAAGTAAATGACTGGGGAAGTTTTTTAGCTCAGATCCAGCAATCGATTATGCCTGTATGCGTGTTAGCATTGTTTTTTAGTGCGAAATTGATGCGGTTTATTCGCTCTTCGGTGACAGAAGAATTAACTCAAGACTACGTGCGCACCGCTTATGCTAAAGGTTTAGATAAATTTGCGATCGTCAAGAAGCATATTTTACGCAATGCGATGATTCCCGTAGTCACATTGATAGCTTTGGATGTTCCTAGTATTTTTACAGGAGCCTTAATTACAGAACAAGTATTTCGCGTACCTGGAATTGGTGCATTGCTAATTGAATCGATAAATCGCAGCGATACCCCTGTAGTGATGGCAATTACTTTTATCTACGCCATATTGATTGTATTTTTTAATTTGGTTGCCGATCTAGCATACGGTATTTTAGACCCGCGAGTTAGATATTAAATGCTGTTGGCTGTTGGCTGTTGGCTATCTGTTATTCTCCTCTACTCCCCCTGCTCCCCACTCTCCCCCTCTCCCCCTCTCCCCCTCTCCCACTTTCCTCAGATTTTCGATAAAATTTAATTGTTTTTTTGGTTAAAAATTGTTATGTAATTTCTACCATTAGGCTTTAAAAAAGTGCTGTTGTAGAAATCCCAATTGAAACGAACTTAAATAAGTCCAATTAATTTGGTTATTTATTCTCTTATAAACCGTAAAATATTAAAAAACTCAATAATATAATATGCCAGAAAACCAAGTTCGGGTAACTATTACTCTGTCAGATCCCGAATTAAAGGAAGAAGAATTACTTAAAGCCGTCAAAAATTTACAGTCAGAAGCCGATAATATTCAAGGAGTTGAAGCTGACTTAATCTCGATCGCAGAAGCACCACCAGGGTCTAAAAGTTTGGGGACTTTCCTAATCGATACATTTAAAGCAGTAGTAAATATCAAAAAGCTTCCGAATTTGCTCAAAACGCTCTCTCATCGCCTCATTGGAGGGCAAAAGATTAAAATCAAAGCCGAAGGGAATAACAGAAAACTAGACATCGAAGTCGGTAGCCCCGAAGACGTAGCCAAGATAATGCCAGAAATCGACAAGTTTATCAACGGCTAGGAGTGGGCTAGTGGTTAAGATAGGCTTGTTAGTTGGAGTTAGCGAATATCGATCGGGGTTTGAGCCTCTTGCTAGTCCAGTCAAGGATGTTGAGAAAATGCAAGAGGTATTGCTAAACCTAGAAATAGGCGGATTTAGTGACGTGAAACTATTAGAAAATCCGACTCGACAGCAAATGGAAGAAGCTATTTTCGATCTATTTGCCGATCGCCAACCTGACGATCTGGTGCTATTCTACTTCTCAGGTCATGGAATCAAAGATCGCGATCTTAACTTCTATCTCGCCACTTCAGACACTCGTAAGAACAAAAATAGGATTCTCGTAACACCTACTGCTGTTGCTGCAAGTTTTTTGCAAACTCAAATGACCAAAAGTCGATCGCAGCGAGAGATAATTATTCTAGATTGTTGCTTCAGTGGTTCTTTTGCTAAAGGATTAAAAGTAAAAGGAGAAGTAGATAGTATCGAAGCACAGTTGGGAGGTAAAGGAAGGGCTATTTTCACTTCTTCAAGTTCCGCTGAGGTATCTTTTGAGCAAGAAGATAAAGATCTCTCTATTTATACTCGCTATTTAGTCGAAGGTATCGAAACTGGTGCAGCTGACATTAATAGAGATGGCTTCATTGATGCGGATGAATTGCATCAATATGTTTCCTCAAAAGTTCGAGAAACTTCTCCTGACATGACTCCACAATTTTATCCAGTACAGGAAGGTTTTAAAATTTATTTGGCACGATCGCCTTTTAATGTTCTCAAGCTAGAATACCGCAAGGAAGTCGATGGCGTGGTTATTCAAGATAAAGGAAAAATCGATTATCTCAACCGTATTTACTTGGACGAATTAAGGACAAAACTTGGTTTATCTGATGATGAAGCAAAAGCGATCGAGACTGAAGCGATCGAACTTTATCCCAAGCGTCAGAAAAAGTTGCAGCGTTATCGAGAAGCTTTTTCTAAAGCAATTCAGCAGCGTTATCCTCTTAGAGAGGACGATCGAAACAAACTAAAGCGCATACAGAAAATTTTAGAACTCACAGATGAGGATGTAGGTGCGATCGAAACAAAATTTACACCCGATCGAAATATTGCCGATCGTTCTAAGGAAAACAAAGATAATTCACAAATTCCTAAATCTCAGACTCTACCCATACCAATAAAAAATAATACTTCTTCTTCCGAGCAAAAAGTTAAGTCGTCTCTTAAACCACCCCCAGTATCATCTAAATATCGAACTGAAAAAATTGAACCGCAGAGACAACTGTCTAATGGTAGTGCTTCTGAAGTTGAATCGATTCAAGAACAAGACAAATCCCCTTTAAAGCTTTTAACGCGGGGAAATTTCCTAAAACTAGCACTATTAACTTTTAGTGGGACGACTTTAGCTATTGTAGGTAAGAACTTATTCTCTCCTCCACTTGAGAAAAGGGTAGATCCTCCACCTCAGAAGTTTAAAGAAGGGAATTTAAAGGATTTTGAGTTTCCAGTAGTAACTGTAGACGCAAAAGGTCAAGAAGTTAAGCGAGAACAAGGGAAAGCTCAGTATTTTACTCTTAGTCTAGGCAATGATGAGATCGCTCTAGATATGGTTTCTCTTCCTGGGGGTAAATTTATGATGGGAACCGAAGATGAGGAAATAGAAAGGCTAGTTAAAAAATTTAACTGGGATTGGTTTAGAAGCGAAAAACCACGACATTATGTTACTGTTGAGCCTTTCTTTATGAGTAAATTTCCAGTAACTCAAGAACAATGGAGACAAGTTGCTAAACTTCCTAAAATCGATCGCGATCTTGAACAAAATTCATCTAATTTCAAAGGCGATAATCGTCCAGTAGAACGGGTTTCCTGGTATGATGCGGATGAGTTTTGTAAGCGCTTGTCAAAAGAAACAGGAAAAGAATATAGACTACCCAGTGAAGCAGAGTGGGAATATGCTTGTCGTGCTGGAACTACTACTCCATTTCATTTTGGCGAAACTATTACCAGCGAGCTAGCCAATTATAACGGTAATTATACTTATGCGTCTGAGCCAAAAGGAGAATATCGACAACAAACTACTCCTGTAGGCAAGTTTCCGCCCAATGCCTTTGGTTTATATGATATGCATGGCAATGTCTGGGAATGGTGTGCTGATTATTGGCATGAGAATTATCAAAATGCTCCAAATGATGGTAAGCCTTGGCTTTCAGACTCTAGTAGCATGAAAGTAATACGCGGTGGTTCTTGGTTCGTCAATCCTAATGGCTGCCGTTCTGCGTCTCGCAACGATCCTGCGCGCGTCAACCGCCACTTCAATTTCGGTTTTCGTGTTATGCGTGTCGCGTCCAGGACTACATAACCCTTTACCCTCTTCCCCTTTTTCCCTTTGCCTTTTTTCCGCCGTCAGGCGGATCGATTTTCCAATAAAATATTAAGTTTTATTAATTGAATGAAAGAATTATCGATCGCCTTATGCCAATTTCCCTTGTGTTTGCTACAAATAATTTCGAGTGGGAGAGGGGGGGAGGGGGAAGAGGATATGTAGCAATCATTTAGGAGTTTGGTATTACGATCCTCTGAAACGCAAAGTAAAGCGCGAAATTGCCGGTATTTTGCCCAAAGAGGGATAAATAATTGCTATAAAATTAATAATCAGACAAGTGGTTCCCAATCCGATTAAGATAACACTAACTGAAGTGAATATCCCAATCGTCCACCAGGTGAGGATGTGAAGAAATAGAGTGAGAGCAAAAAGATTTGCGAATGCAGCCGCCAAACGAATTTGAGAGAAGGGACGCATCAAAAATACTAAAACGATCGTATTTAAGGTGAATATCAGGTTAATTGGTACGAGGAAAGCGCAAATAGCTACGCAGTTTTGGCGGGAAAATTCGCAAATAAGATTTATATCTAGCATTTTCAAATAAATTTTGTCAATCGTGGTTTGTAAAGCCGTCTTAACTATTATCACCCAAATGCAACAGATTAATAGCAAATTCCGCCCATTATTGCTACATATCTTTCTCCCTTTCTCCCCCTCACCCTCTCCCCCTCTCTCCCCCTCACCCTCTCTCCCCCTCACCCCCTGTAGCAAACATAAAGGAAATTAGTATTAAAATTATTAAGTAGTGTAAATATTTTAAGAAAGAGATCGAGGAAAATATCAATGGTTGCTAAAGTCAATAAGACAGAAGAACAATGGAAGGAACAACTGAGCCCAGAAGAGTTCCAAGTAACTAGAAAAAAGGGGACAGAAAGAGCTTTCACAGGTAAATACCACGACTATAAAGAAAAAGGAATTTATAAGTGCGTCTGTTGCGGTAACGAACTATTTAGTTCCGATACCAAATATAATTCTGGCACTGGTTGGCCCAGCTTTTGGCAACCCATTGCTGAAGACAGCGTGAGTTACGAAGAAGACAATAGCCTATTTATGCGTAGAACAGAAGTATTGTGTGCAGCCTGTGGCGCTCATCTAGGTCACGTATTTAGAGACGGGCCAAAGCCAACAGGTCAGCGCTATTGCATGAATTCTGTTGCCCTTGTTTTTGAGAAAAAAGAGTGACCTTCTCCCCGACCTGCGCACACTTCGCTTGGACGGGGCTTCATCCCTCGCGAGATGAGCTTTCCTGGCTCAAAGACTCTTATCTAGCCCACTTTGGTACAAGCGAATGATAATTATTCTCCCAAAGGCACTGACCCCGACAGACCGTCTCCACAGGCATTTTGTTTTTACTGCACGACTAGTCCACCCGCACAGCAAGAAATTACTTGATTTCTCTCATCTTGGAACTGAGAACCTTTTACGCAACAGCAGATTTTTTCCTGTTACAACCCGTGATTCTGTTGTCAAGGTACAGATGCTATTTTGCTAGCTATGGACTTTCCAGGACTTGACTTCGCGGTTTTTGGATTCCGCTACTGACCCTTACGTTCTGACACATCTATGCGAACCCTACATCAAAGGTTACAAAGTATTATAGAACGCATTTACTTGCTTCAAAAATAAATTCGCTCTCATCCCCTCTCCCTCTCTCCCCCTCTCCTCACACTCCCCACACTCCCCATCCCCTACATTCGTAATATTTCGTAAAATACTTTTAAGTAGAAATATTTCGATCGCGCCTGCCAATTATGCTGCTACGACCAGAACAACGCAACAAAATAGACCCAACAGAAGACGAAAAATTTTACTCTTTTCCCCGTCTCGTCACCCACGTAGATGAATCTTTTATCGACCAACTGACAGAACTCTATCGCGAAAAACTCAAACCCAACACCCGCATTTTGGATCTAATGAGTAGCTGGGTGTCCCACCTTCCAGAAGAGATAGAATTTGCGCACGTTGAAGGACACGGGATGAATGAAGAGGAACTAAAAAAAAATCCTCGACTCGATCGATACTTCGTGCAAAATTTGAATAAAGATCCTAAGTTACCTCTGCTAGATAAGGATTTTGACGCAGTTTTAATTACTGTTTCCATTCAATACTTACAATATCCCGAAGGGGTGTTTAGTGAAATCCATCGAATTCTCAAACCTGGGGGTGTTGCGATCGTGAGTTTTTCTAACCGAATGTTTTATCAAAAGGCGATCGCTGCTTGGAGAGACAGTTCGGAAATGGGTCGAGTGGGACTGGTAAAAGCTTATTTTAAATCTGTACCTGGTTTTAGCCAACCAGAAGTAATTGCACGCAAGTCAACAACAGTTCCTAGTTTCTTGCAAATGCTAGGTGTTGGCGGTGCCGATCCTTTTTATGCAGTTTGTGCTAGTCGATCGTAATTGAACGTAACCCAACTAATTTTAAGAACCAGTTTTAAGAAATTAAGGGGAACAGGGAACAGGGAATAGGGAACAGTGAATTGTTTAGAGGAGGATTTAGACCTCCCCCTTTCCCCATTCCGTCTTAAAAAACGAGGCTTCAAAACAAGGCATAAGGGAAAAGGTATTTTCTGTTCCCCGTTCCCTGTTCCCTGTTCCCTTCTAGGCTTTCACCAAGGTGACAATTAATAATAGATAGCTGATAATTAGTAATTGACGAGTCAAATTCAATTAGTAATGGATATAAATATTCTTAGAGTCTGGTCGATCGCCAAAAATGGATTCAGAGAAGTTATTCGCGATCGCATCCTTTATTTTATCGGCTTTTTTGTTCTCTTGCAATTATTTGCCCTGAGATTTTTACCTGAAATTTCTGTCAGTACCCAAGACAAAATTTTATTAGATTTAGGGCTAGGGGCAATTGAAATTTTAGCAGCAATCGTTGCTATTTTTGTGGGTACTGGACTAATTAACAAAGAAATTGAAAAGCGAACCGTCTTAGTTTTGATACCC
This sequence comes from Prochloraceae cyanobacterium, assembly GCA_030065755.1. Classification (GTDB taxonomy): domain Bacteria; phylum Cyanobacteriota; class Cyanobacteriia; order Cyanobacteriales; family JASJDA01; genus JASJDA01. The sequence goes on from JASJDA010000055.1 coordinate 17,720, forward strand.
AAACCTATAAGTCGTGCTGAATTAATTATTGGCAAACACTTAGGATTGTCTGCTGTTTTGGTGGTAATGGTCGCTCTAATGTCAGCAATTTATCTAGTGCTTCTGAGTTGGTCGGGAATTTCTTATCCTTTAAATAGCATACTAATTTCTTTAGTTTACCTGTTAATTGAACTAGCCTTACTTATTGCCGTAGCAATTTTATTCGGTGTTTTTACTAGCTCTATCCTAGCCACTCTACTTAGTTTTGGTATTTATTTAATGGGAAATGCTAGTAGTGAGTTGGTGAAATTGGGGAAAATAGCCAAAAATGAGAGTGTAGAATTTTTAGCTCAAGTTATTTATCTCGTTTTACCAGATTTATCCCGATTTAATCTCAAAAATGATGCTGTTTACGCCTCTTTACCCGATCTTTCTCAACTTTTAGGTAATGCTTTCTATGGCTTACTTTACACTGCATTGCTTTTAACAATCTCGATTGCAGTATTCTCGCGACGTGAATTTTAAAGTGTAGATAAATTTGGAGATATAGTAAGCAGTAGCACAGTTTCTCTGGGAAAACCTTGGTATCATAGATAACATAATCTTACTAAATTACATATTTTCTAGCAAAACTCAGCCACAGAACATTTTCATCTGGGTATCTACTAGCTAGGATATTACTTAGACAAATAATTAAAAAATTATTTTCTTTTTTACCAGAGACCTGTTCATGTTGTATCGCTCTGGAGAGATGCTAAAGTCGCAACTAAACCCCAAACCACTTACTGCTATAAATCTGTTGTTCGTAGCAGATATAGGTACTGATGTCAATCTAATTATGGAAAGTTTACAGAAAAATCAGATTGACTTTAACTACAAACAAATCGTTATAATCACAGATACAGAAGATCTATCTTCGATCGAAAATAATGCCTACGATGCGGTGGTATTGTATAGTATGGAAGAGCAAAAATCAAGTGGAAAAGACAAATTATTAAACATACGACAATGGTTGCATCAATCTAAACCGGAGAGGGCACCTTTAATAGTGATTGTCTCAGGGTCATCGGTACGAGAAGATTTTTTTGATTGCGAAAAAAAAAGCCTAACTAACTGTGTATTTACTAATAACATAATGAGTTTACCAGAGATTCTCAAAGAATCTTTACTCAGCAGTTATAAGGACTCAAAAAAACAGAAGCCTAAATTGACTAAGAGAAGAGAAAATAAACCAAGCGATCGACTAGTACATCAGATTAGCAAACTTATTAATTCCGATATAGAACCTGAGGAAATATTACAAGAAATTTTAACTACAGTAGGAGAAAGCTTTCAGGTTGACAGAATAATTCTCGATCGCAAAGATAGAGGAAAAATAGAAGTAGAGAAAGAGTGGCAAAATAGAGAGAGAATTAGTTCCCTAATCGAGTCGTTAACTGGGAGTGAAGAAGAATTAATAGAGTATAGTTATAATAAACAAAAAAATGAAATTGACAAGCAAATTAAAGCACAATATCTAAAGATAGCCCCTCGAAAAAATAACCAGAATATTAAAGATTTGCAGTTTCATTCTGTATTGAGCGTGCCAATTTTTGTTAAGAAACTTGTCGAACAACAAAAATACTGTGGGACCTTAACATTACAGACAATAAGTGAAGATAAAAATTTTAGCTCAGAAGACATTAATATTTTAGAAACTATCGCCGAGCAAATTGCGATCGTCCTTTATCTCAGAGAACAAGAAAAAGAGCAAAAAAATGCCGAAATATCTAACCAGAATAAAACTGAATTTATCGCTCATATAAGCCACGAATTGAGAAATCCCCTAACAGCGATCTTAGGTTTTGCTCGTATGTTGAGCGAAGAAATATATGGTTCTCTCAACGTCAAACAGGTGCAATATATCAACGCTATTTCTGACTCTGGAAAGCATCTATTAGACTTAGTTAACGATCTTTTGGATCTTTCAAAAATTGAGGCAGAAAAAGAGGAACTATATTTAGAAACAGTACCAGTGTACGACATATGTTTAGCATCTATTGCCATAGTGCAGGAGCGAGCAAAAGAACAAGGACTAGAATTAAACTTGGAGATAGATTCTCAAGTTAGTTTTTGTTTAGCCGACCAGCGACGCTTAAAGCAAATTTTGGTAAATTTACTTTCCAACGCTGTAAAATTTACCGAAGTAGGCTCTGTTACTCTCAAAGTACAACAAAATACCAAATCAATTGAGTTTTGCGTAATTGATACTGGCATTGGTATTAGTCAAAGTAATATCAATAAAGTCTTTGAACCCTTCACTCAGATTAAAAATCATCTAAGTCAAAAACATAAAGGTACCGGTTTAGGTTTACCCTTGTCTCGCGATTTAGCAAGACTTCACGGAGGGGATATTATTGTTACTTCTCAAAAAGGGGAAGGTAGTTGTTTTACCCTTAGTTTACCGATGTGAACAACCCTGCCAATAGACGGACATAATTAAAATTGAGCGCGAAACTCCTCCACAACTCGGTTAAGTCCTACTGAATTAGAAGCTTTAAATAACAAGCGATCGCCAGATCTTACTGTCTCCTTTAATCTTTTGACTAATTCGGCGCGATCGCGAAAACACTCACTTGCAACTCCAGCCGCACCAACAACCATCGCCTCAGTTTCTGCTTCGTCTACTAAAACAAATAGAAGATCCATACCTAATTCCTGAACCGTTTCTCCTACTTGTCGATGTAATTGAGACGAGTTAGCTCCTAACTCCTTCATTGTTCCTAAAACAGCGATATGACGTAACCCAGAAGTCTCTTTGAGCAAGTGTAGTGCTGCGATCGTCGATTCTAAACCAGCATTGTAGGTTTCGTCAAGAATTACTATATCGTTAGGTAGTTGGTAGCGCTGCGATCGCCCCTCTGGTAAACTAACAGACAAACCTTTTTTCAGTGTTGTCAAATCCAACCCCAACACTTTTCCCACTGCTAAAGCTGCTAAATAATTCGAGGCATTGTGACGACCAGGTATGGGTAAAGGGAGATCGATTCCTTCTACTCTCAGAGTTTGTCCCTCTTGGTATTCTCCAGAGATATCTCCTGCTTCCAAACCGTAAGTTACAGTTTTACCGTGCCATACTCTCGAAGCAGTTTCTATTAACCGTCGATCGTCCCCATTTAAAATTGCTATGCTAGAAAAAGGCATTTGAGCTAATAGTTCGCATTTAGCTTCAGCGATCGCTTCTACCGACCCCAATCTTCCAATATGAGCAGTACCCACATTAGTTATTACGCCAATAGTCGGACGTGCGATCTGGGTTAAGAGAGCGATTTCTCCTCGCGCGCGCATTGCCATTTCAACGACAGCGTATTTGTGTTGAGCTTGCAAACCCAAAATAGTTTTAGGTACGCCAATTTCATTATTATAATTTGCCTCAGTTTTGAGTACCGTCCCTCTGGTTTTCAAAACAGCAGCAATTAATTCTTTAGTAGTTGTTTTGCCAACCGAACCAGTAATACCGATAATGGGAATAGAGAATTTATCTCGCCACCATCTAGCAATTTTCTGATAAGCTTCTAGGGTATTTTCCACGATAAATTGTGGAATATACTCGGGTATATTAACCGATACTTTTCGGGAAGTAATTAAAGCTACCGCGCCAATTTTTACCGCATTTTCCACAAACTCATGTCCGTCAAATTTCTGTCCGACCAAAGCAACAAATACGTCACCTTGTTTGAGATTGCGGGTGTCAGTAGTGATTCCAGATGCTATTTGATCCCCTGCATCACTTGAGAAGTTGACAGCAATTCCACCGATAATTTTAGTTAATTGAGCCAATTCAATCTGAAAAGACATATAAATTACATTCAGAATTTATTGAATCTTCGTTTATTTTCCTGTTTATCGAACTAGAGCGAACATTAATATAAAGTCTTCAGGCATTAAAATTGAAAAACAATTTACACAAACATTACAATCTACAGGTTAGGTTACAATATAATATAAATAACAATAAATAGCACAAAATCAAATAAAGGCTCTTTAGCAGTAACGACAAACATAAGGCAAGTAAAAGCTTGTCCTATTTAGTATTTTGAAAAGAGTCGGTGAGTTGAAAAGATCGGTGAGTAAAAAAAACTCATAGAGGGGTTACGTGAAAAATCTATACAACTTCTTGAAAATAAAATCGGAAGACTAACGACAGTGAGAGTAAAGAACATAACATACTCCAGCATTGAAGACACCAGCCAGCAAGAGCAAATAATATACGATCGACTACTCTACTGGGTGCAAAACAAAACAGCCGATCGTTTCATTCATGACTTTCGCTGTTTATTCATAGAAGCAAAAGGATACGAAGATAAAGAGGTTCGCTTAGCATTAGACAAAATTGTAAACGCTAAGGGAGCAGAAGAAAATTTTAACTTTTTTTTCAACCGTTGCTGTCACATCCCGATCAATCATTGGCAAATGCAGCCTCAACTGCAAACTGCTATTAGAGACTTACTAGACCAATTTAACTATCTTTTACCCCCTGAAAGTGTATACTCTCGTACCTCAAAGCGTTTGCGTCGGTTGGTAAAAAATTTCAGCAAGAGCGAGCAATTTTTAAAATTGCAACGTTTAGCAGTAGTTATCGACGAAAAAAATAGTAACTCCAAGCTCGTAGGAAATCTGATTACCCGCTATCCTTACCTTTACGAGCACTGTCTTCTCAGTGAAGACAGCAGTTATGGAGCCAAAAAAGCCATACAACAAATACAAGCTGAACATCAACATCAATTCGAGCTTGACCTTTCTAAGTACGTTATTCATCAATTGCAATTAGCAAGAAAGCTTCGCGATCGCCAACTATCCCCAGAAGAAGCGCGAATCATAAAATCGGTGAAAAATCCCACACTATTGACCGAACCCGAATTAGGTTCAGCGCTCAAACAATTTATTGGTAAAGTCGAACGCGGCTACACCTACGGAGAGCTATCACAAAGCTTTCTTAACTATAATAAGCAGGTGCCTTCGTATAAATCTTTCAAAAACAATTTATACGAATATCTGATCTCGTCAATTGACGGCAAATACGGAAAACATCAGTTTAATGAAAAACTGTATAAAAAGCTACAAGCAACTTTGTCTCAATGCGACGCTCAGCAACTTAACGAGGGTCTAGTCGTACGTACTGGTTCCCAGTTAATGAAATTTTTAGTAGTCGAAAGCAACACTTGCCCCAATCACTACGTGTTTGTGGATCTAATTACTAATCTAGGAGCAACTCAGACCGTTGGTTTGCTATTGAAATTAGCACTTATATGCCGCAAACTAAAACCTTACTTAGAGAAAAGATTCTCAATCCTATTCAGTCATTACGAACCAGTTGCCAAAGAAGGAGTTCCCTGGTTGATTAGATCCTTAGAAAATCTAAATATTGCCTTTAGTATTTACTTTGGCAAAGTAGACTTATCTTGTTTGAAACAAATAATGTAATCTACCTTTGGCAAAAGTAGCGCTGGTAGAAGTAGCTAGCCTTTAGCTTCTGCTTGAGAATATATTATGCGGCGACTAATAATTAAGCTCTCTCTTGTTTTGCTTCTATCATTGGCAATTACTGCAGTCATTGAGATTAGTCATGCTCAAAAGGTTTCAGCCCAATCAATAAGTTCCCTCAATTCTGACGTTAACAGACTCAGAAACAGAGTCAATCGACTCGAAAGTACTGTACGCAGTCTGAGTCAGTCAGTTAATCGCTCGACCAACCAATCCACTCAATCGACCCCTCTGAGAATTACGGAAAGACCAACTGGTATCGAACCTTCCGACGAGATGTTTAAACGTTTGGCTACTTTAGTAATTGAAGTCAAACAGCAAGTTCAAGAGATGGATAAGCGGCTGCAAAGAATTGAAAATATAGTGATTAATCGATAATTATTTGTTATCTGTACGAATAATCAATTTTATGTCGGCACAGGTAATCGCACGGAAAAACAACTTCCAACACTCAATTGACTCGTAACAGTGATTGAGCCGCCGTGATTTTCAACAATAGCTTTAACGATCGCCAGTCCCAAACCAGAACCCCCATTCCAATAAGAACGAGATCGATCGGCGCGCCAAAGTCGATCGAAGATCCTTGTAAGATCCTCTGGTGCAATTCCTATACCTGTATCCTTTACTTCAACTATTAGCTGCTTTCTCGCCAAACTAGTTGTGACTTCAATTGAGCCTCCTTTGGGAGTATATTGAAGTGCATTATCAATCAAATTAGTAAAAACCCTTCGCACTTGAGAAGCATCACCAAATAAATAGAAATTTTCAATTAGCTCGAGTTTGAGATTAATTTCTCGATCGCTTGCAGATGGTTGATATAGCTGCACCAAGTCAGCTAGAATTTCCCCTAAATCGACCCTTACCCACTCGTCGCAGCTAGAGATTCGATCGCTACGAGCCAAAAGGAGTAAATCTCTTGTCAGACTAGTCATTTGGCTGACAGCACTGGCGATCGCTTCAAACTTTTCGGCATCTTTGGGGCGAATTCCTTCTTTATACTTCAATGCTACTGCCGCATTACTTTTAATTGCCATCAAAGGACTGCGCAATTCGTGGGAAGCATCAGCAGTAAACTGTTTTAAGCGTTGAAAACTTTGCTCAATAGGCTCCATAGCCTGACGAGTCAAAAATATCCCCCCAATACTACTAAGACCAAGGGCGATAGCAATCCCGCCACCTAAACCCCAGTCTAACTTCTGTACGGTCTCATTAACGTCTTTTAATGACTGACTTATCCTGACATAGCCAACCTGTCTATTAGTATTTTTGTCGATCGCTGGGAAAGTAACTGCGATAATATCGATTTTACCGGTCTGAATTTGGGGAGATTTCTCCACAGAAAGAGGTAAATTTAAGGTCTCTTTTCCTTGTAGTTTAATCAGCTTGCCTTGAAGATCGAACCATTCTATTGTTTGCTGACGAGCTATCAATGTTTCGGAGGTAAAGTCAATGTCAATCTCAAAATTGCCTTCTTTTAATGTTAAATCTACAGATTCATCTTCTCCTAGAAGAGTTAGTTTTTCTATTAGTTGTTGCTTGAGACTTTGGATAAAAAAAAATCTAATAGTTAGAGTAAATGTTCCTAAAACTACTGTTAATACAGCCAAATAAGATAATAGTAGTTGATATCGAGTTTTCTCAAACATAAATAGTTACTAAATAATAATTAGACTTCGGAAGTTAATCGATAGCCAATTCCATAAACGGTTTCAATCAAATTCTCCTTGCATCCAGTCGCTTTTATTTTACTGCGCAGATTGGTTATGTGGGTTCTAATGGTTCCTTCTCCAGAGTCTCGATCGAACTCCCAAAGTTTATCGAGAAGAGCCGATCGAGTTACAACTTGTTGAGGGTGGTGTAAAAAATATTCTAAGATTAAATACTCTTTAGGGGTTAATGAAAGAGGTTTTTCTCCATAAATAACTTCGCAAGTACTCGGATTTAGTTGCAATTTACCGCAGTTTAAAATTGGTTGTTTAGTTTCTGGAATTCTGCGAGATAACGCTCTAATTCGTGCAGTTAATTCTTCTAATTCAAAAGGTTTAATCAGATAATCGTCAGCACCAGCATCAAGACCTATTACTTTATCACTGGTAGTATCTTTAGCAGTTAGCATTAAGATAAGGACGTTAGATTTAGCAGCTCGTAACCTTTGGCAGATAGTAATACCATCTAATCTGGGTAACATTAAATCTAATAAAATCACGTCGTATTCAGCTGCTTGTGAGTATTCCCACCCCTCAATTCCATCTCTAGCAATATCGACAACGTGATACTGATGTCTCAAATCTTCTGCTAGGGGTTTAGCAATGCGATCGTCATCTTCAATAATTAAAATTCTCATCCTTTTCTAGTTTAGTAATTACCAAGGCAAGTAGGTTATAGATTACTAATAACACGAAATAGGATGAGAAGTATTGTCTCAGTTGATTTTTAACATCAGTGAACAGTTATCAGTGAACAGTTATCAGTTAAGTTTTTCTGTGGGATAAGAAGTCCCCCAACTCTATAGTTGGAAAGTCTCAGTAGTGGTTTAAATCCACTACTGAGACCTGATAACTGATAACTGATAACTGATAACTGGTTTAAAAATATCTATCGTTAAGGAAATTTTATTAATCACCAAAAACCAAATTTACACTATTAGGCAACTTAAGGCTACTTTGTATATTTGCTTCTATACTTTCTTGCTCGATAGTTTCAACACCCAGAATTTTGCCATTCCCTGCATCGACGTAAACTATTCTTGTTTCCATCTCTACTTCGTAGTACAAGCTGCGATTTTTATTCACATCTATGTTTGCTTCCTTAATTTCTTCTCCATTTACCTCACTCAGAGCAGCTTGCTTAGCTTGTTCGAGGGTAATTTTAGCGTAAGGTGTTAATAGAGCGGCTAGTTGCTGTTCTCGTTTTTTTTCCTCTGAGGTTTCTACGCCTTTGTTTTTAAGAGTTTGAGCTATTTCAAGGTGGCTGTTAACTTGAGATTCTGCTCTAACAGCAGCGGTCATTGCTCCAAGTCCTAAAGTAGTACCCACAAAAAGAGAGGCAAGTATTGCTTCGATCGATTTTTTCATAGCTCGAATATCCTGGATTTTTATTTGCTAACTTTTATTTAGCAAGCAAATGTTAAGAACTTTGTAAGCTATTTAAGGAAAATACAGAGTAGAAAATATACTCTGCATTCAGCATATTAACTTTTGATTCCTGTAGTGCCAATACCTTGAATAAATTGCCGCTGACCGATCGCAAATAAAACTATAACTGGAACAGTAGCAATTATTACTGCTGCCATTAGAAGCGGCCAATTATTAGTAAACTGTTCTTGAAAGTCTGCTAAAGCTAACTGTACGGTTTTTAACTTAGGTACATTAGCAAATACTAAAGGTTTGAATAGATCGTTCCATTCTCCAATAAAGGTAAACAGAAATAGAGTAATTAGAGCAGGACGAGACAGTGGTAACATTAGGTGCCAAATAATTTGTAATCGATTAGCACCATCAATTGCCGCAGATTCCTCTAATTCTACTGGCACACTAGAGAAATACTGTCGCATCAAAAAAATGCCAAAACCATTCGCAGCTGTTGGTAAAATTAATGCCCAATAGGTATTAATTAAACTTCCCCATTTTAAAACTAAAAAAATTGGAATTACTAAGATTTGAAACGGGATTACTAAAGTCCCCAGAATTAGTAATAAAATTGCCTCTCTTCCTCGAAATTTTAACCTCGCTAGGGCGTAACCAGCCAAAGTAGAAGTAATAATCTGAAAAGCTGTAACTGCTAAGGCTACTAAAGTAGAGTTGAAAAACGCTAGCAGAAAATTACCTCGCTGCCAAGCCTCTTGGTAATTTTTCCAAGTCAAAGACCAAAAACCTCGAGTATCTACATCATAAACAGTTACTGAAGTCAAGAAGACAATCGCCAGAGGTAACAAAACTAAACCAGCTCCCAGCGCCAGTAGCAAGAAGAGGAAGATCTTTTTTGGGTCAGAGAACAGTTGCTGAAGTTGATTTTTAGACATGGATTTCGATTTAGCGCGATATTGTTCGATTTCATTCGGTTGCTCTTAGCCTGGCGAACTCTATGTTAAGCTAAGCAGCAGATTAGCCAAGTTGAAACAAGAAGCATGAAAGAAGATAACAACCTAGGAGAAAAGCAAGATATGGAAGCACCAGACAGCATTAAACAGACAAAATTACACCAGAGTATTCGGGTTTTGGCTAAGCTAAATAAGGAAATTATCTCAATTTAGTTGACGTCAGTTGAGGAAGACATTGAAAACCAAGCCCCCGACTTAGATAAATTGACTCGACATAATTAACTACGCTTACTTAGGTGTTAATTGTAGTAATAGATATACATTGCCAAAATTTGTTCCAAAAGAGTATGTTTCCCAGTTTGGCAAGCCCTAAAATGCAGCGCAGTCTGGGAAAATAGCGTTTAGCACAAACACTGCCGATATACCGTTGAGGTGAGTGAAAGATAGTCACAGGAGTAGCTAAGTCAATAAATGTTGCGGAAAGAAGCCACTTTCGTAGACCTATTAAAGAATAGAGCGCTAGATCTAGGAGATCGAATCGCTTTTACCTTTTTGTCAGACGGAGAAACTGAATCAAACAGCGTTACATATCAGGAATTAGATAAACTGGCACGAGCGATCGCAGTTAGGCTGCAGAACCTGAACGCTACAGGGGAAAGAGCATTACTACTTTATCAGCCAGGTCTGGAGTTTATTTCCGCTTTTATGGGCTGTTTGTATGCGGGGGTAATTGCGGTTCCTGCTTATCCACCAAGAGCCAATCGCTCTATATCTCGGTTGCAGGCAATTGTATCTGACGCGCAGGCTAAATTTGCTCTCACCACTACGTCCATCATTTCTAACATAGAGGGGCGCTTTACCACTACCGACGCTACAGAAAAAATACGCTACCTCACCACCGATAATATTAGCCCTGACTTAGCAACCCAATGGCAAGAAATCGCGCTAGATGAAAATAGCCTCGCTTTTCTTCAGTACACTAGCGGCTCTACAGGTACGCCAAAAGGGGTAATGATTACTCACGGTAATCTGATGCAAAATACCGCCTCGATCGAACAGTGTTTTCAGCACGGCTCTCACCAGAAATCGGTATCTTGGTTGCCCCCATATCACGATATGGGACTAATTGGCAACATACTGCAGCCGATCGAGCTGGGCTCTTCTGTAATTTTAATGCCTCCTGTGACCTTTCTCCAGCGCCCTTATCGCTGGCTCAAGGCAATTTCTACTTACCAGGCTACCACTAGTGGGGGGCCTAATTTTGCCTACGACCTGTGCGTCAGTCAAATTAGCGAGCAACAAAAAGCAACCTTAGACCTCAGTAGTTGGGAATTAGCCTTTAGCGGTGCTGAACCCGTCCGCATCGAAACCATAGAACGTTTTAGTGCAGCTTTTGCATCAGTTGGCTTCCGCAAAGAAATATTTTATCCTTGTTACGGCATGGCAGAAAGTACCCTGATAATTACAGGGGGAGACAAGAAAAGTGTGCCCGTACTGAAAAGTTTTAAAGGAAAAGCTATAGAAGAAAATAAAGTCGAGGTAGCTGAAAAATCGGACTCAGGAGTAATTACTCTAGTTGGGTGCGGAAAGTCAGTTGAAGGGCAAAAAATGGCGATCGCCAACCCCGATACTTTGACTAGCTGCGCTGAGGATGAAATAGGAGAAATTTGGGTATCTAGTAAAAGTGTCGCCAAAGGATATTGGCAACAAGAATCTAAGACAGAAGCTGCATTTAATGCCTATTTAGCAGATACTAAAGAAGGGCCTTTTTTGCGCACTGGAGATTTAGGGTTTTTGCGCGACGGGGAACTGTTTGTGACTGGTCGGCTCAAAGATTTAATTATTATCCGAGGTCGCAATTATTATCCTCAAGATATCGAACTGATATCAGGAAAAAGCCATCCTGCAGCGCGATCGGGTTGGAGTGCTGCTTTTGCTGTCGATATAAATGAAGAAGAGCATCTGGTCATAGTACAAGAAGTGAAGCGCACTCATTTACGAAATCTAGATGCAGGTGAGGTTATTAGTTCTATTAAGAAGGCGATTATACGAGAAACAGAACTACAACCCTACGCAGTATTATTATTAAAAACTGGCAGTATACCTAAAACTTCTAGCGGCAAAATTCAGCGCCATGCCTGTAAGATAGGATTTCAAGAAAAAAGCCTCAATGTAGTCGGGGAATGGACGAGAGATCGGAGGTCAGAGGTCAGAGGTCAGAGGTCAGAGGTAACAGCCAACAGCCAACAGCTAACAGCCAACAGCCAACAACAACTAATTTCTGATTGGTTGGTATCTAAAATTGCTACGGGTATAGGGATATCTGCAACGGAAATAGATGTTGAAGAACCATTAGTTAATTATGGTTTAGATTCGGTAGCCGCAGTAAGACTGTCAGCAGAATTAGAAGACTGGTTGGGAAGAAAAATTTCTCCTACTATTGTTTACGATTATCCCACTATTAAAAGTTTAGCCAGCTATTTACAAGGACGCGACGATCGCACCATTCCTAGAGAAAGTATCGATCGCCACTCCGAGACATCGACAGAAGAGATAGCTATTATTGGTATGGGCTGCCGTTTTCCAGGAGCAAACAACCCAGAAGAATTTTGGCGGTTGTTACGGGACGGGAAAGATGCTATTACTCAGTCGCAAAGAAGCTATCTACAGGGACAATGGGGCGGTTTTATCGATCGCGTAGACCAATTCGACCCCCAATTTTTCGGCATTTCCCCGCGAGAAGCTGCGAAAATGGATCCTCAGCAGCGATTGTTGTTAGAGGTTAGTTGGGAAGCGTTAGAAAATGCCGCTATAGCGCCCGATCGCCTCTCAGGTACTACGACAGGGGTATTTATTGGCATCAGCAGCAGTGACTATTCTCAACTTCAATTCCGCCACGGTACTAAAATCGACCCCTATTCTAGTACGGGTAACGCTCACAGTATTGCTGCTAATCGTCTATCTTATATTTTAGACTTGCGAGGGCCTTCTCTCAGTGTAGATACGGCTTGCTCTTCTTCTTTAGTAGCAATACATCTCGCTTGCTCTAGTATTAAAAATGGAGAGTGCGATCGCGCCATAGTTGGGGGAGTCAATCTGATTTTATCCCCAGAATTAACTAAAAGTTTCTCACAAGCGGGCATGATGGCTGCTGACGGTCGCTGTAAAACTTTTGATGAAAGTGCGGACGGTTACGTTAGAGGAGAAGGCTGTGGCGTTGTTATCCTCAAACCCCTCGATCGAGCTATTGAAGATGGAGATAATATCCTCGCTGTTATTCGAGGTTCCGCAGTCAATCAAGACGGTCGCAGTAACGGACTTACCGCACCTAATGGAGTAGCACAACAAGCAGCTATCCGTCAAGCATTAAAAAATGCCCAGACAACAGCAGCAGAAATTAACTACTTAGAAGCACACGGCACGGGTACTTCTTTAGGAGACCCCATAGAGATTAATTCCCTTAAAACAGTAATAGCACAGGAGCGAGGGACTAAAAATCCTTGTTGGATTGGTTCTGTGAAAACCAATATCGGTCATTTAGAAGCTGCTGCTGGTATTGCTGGTTTAATAAAGATTGTTCTTTCTTTGCAGCATCAAGAAATTCCCCCTCACCTGCATTTGCAACAGCTCAATCCTCATATTGATATTGATAACACCCCTATATCTATTCCTACCGCGATTGAACCCTGGACAAGCAGCGATCGACCTCGCATCGCTGGGGTAAGTTCCTTCGGCTTTGGCGGCACTAATGCCCACGTTATTGTAGGAGATGTGTTAGAAAAGTCGCAAACTGTTTCTCCGTCTGTCGCACCGCGCAGCGGATCTCTTCGAGATCGCCCTCTACACCTTCTCACTCTTTCAGCCAAGACTGAAACAGCTCTACAAGAATTAGTAAAGAATTACGAAAAATACTTGACAAGCGATCGGGAAGTGTCGATAGAAGATATATGCTTCACGGCAAATGGAGGACGATTGCACTTTAAGCATCGACTGGCAATAATAGCATCATCTACGGCCGAGTTACGAGAAAAATTAGCTGTAAATAGGGAAGAACAAACAAACTACGGGATAGTAAAGAAAGGAGAAAACTCTACTAGCAAGAAAATAGCCTTCTTGTTTACAGGTCAGGGTTCTCAATATGTGGGTATGGGGTATCAATTGTATCAGACTGCCCCTATTTTCCGCGCAGCCCTCGATCGATGTGCGGAAATTCTAGATAGCTATTTAGATAAACCCCTACTAGAAATACTGTATCCAGATTTAGTGCATTCTCAAGGAACATCTGGACTAAAAAATCAGAAATTAGATAAAACCGCCTACACCCAACCAGCTTTATTTGCCTTAGAATACGCCTTAGCTCAGTTGTGGCAATCCTGGGGAATAAAACCAGACGTAGTAATGGGACACAGTGTAGGGGAGTACGTAGCTGCGACTATTGCTGGAGTATTTAGCCTAGAAGACGGTTTGAAGCTAATCGCCGAAAGAGCCAGGCTCATGCAACAATTGCCTCAAAACGGCGAAATGGTAGCAGTATTTGCTAGTGAAAGCCAAGTTAAAAAAGCGATCGGCGACTTGAAAGATAAAGTAGCGATCGCAGCCATAAATGGGTCGGAAAGTATTGTAATTTCTGGAGCAAAAGAAGCAATAGAACCAGTAGTTGCTACTCTCGAAAGCCGAAAAACAAAAAAATTAAATGTTTCCCACGCATTTCACTCTCCTTTGATGGAGCCAATGTTAGAAGCTTTTGAAAAAGTAGCGCGAGAAATAAACTATTCACATCCAAGTATAGATATTATTTCTAACGTTACTGGAAAAATATCTACTGAAGAAATAGGCACCGCAAAATATTGGGTAAATCACGTAAGAGAAGCAGTTAGATTTGCTCCAAGCATGGAACTATTGCGCGATCGAGGCAATAGAATCTTTCTAGAAATAGGGCCAAAACCCATCTTGTTAAATATGGGTCGCAATTGCTTGGAAAAAACAGAAGCATTATGGCTTCCCAGTTTAATTCCAGGAAAAGAAGATTGGCAGCAAATTCTAAATAGTTTAGCTTCACTATATTTGCGCGGAGTAAAAATAGACTGGTTTGGTTTTGACAAAGAATACGATCGAAATAGATTGTCACTGCCGACCTATCCTTTCCAACGTCAGCGATATTGGATTGAAGAAAAACAATTAAATGAAGAAGTTTCTATTATCTCTAACTGGGAAAATTGGCTCTATCAAATAGAATGGCAAGCAAAATCAACTCAGGAATTGACTAGACCCGCATCTTCATCGAGTAAGAATTGGTGTATCTTTGCAGATAGATCGGGATTAGGAGAAAAGATAGCCAAACAACTAGAAGCAAGAGGCGATCGAGTTTTATTAATTTACAGTCAAGAAAGTGGAAAACAAACAAGCGAAAACACGGCCATAATTAACGCCAGTACCTCTGAAGATCTAGAGAGACTATTTGAGGAAAACTACTCAAATGGAACGAGTTTAAACGGAATAATTCACCTGTGGAGTTTAGAAGCAAAAAAAACAGATGAATTAACTATTTCATCCCTAGAAGAATCTCAGATTCTAGGTTGTGGTAGCGTATTGAATCTGATTCAAACTCTAGTAAAAAAATCAATTCCAGCTCCGATTTGGTTAGTAACAAGAGGAAGTCAGCCCGTCACCTTACAAGAAAAAAGTATATCTGTAGCTCAAACTCCTTTGTGGGGAATGGGTAGAGTCATTGCTGTAGAAAACCCTCAATTGTGGGGAGGAATGATAGATTTATCACCTCATTTAGAAACAAGTGAAGCAGAAGCGATCGTAGGAGAAATAACCAATTCAGAAGCAGAAGACCATCTCGCATTTCGCCAAGGAATTCGTTATGTCGCTCGACTCAAAAAGTCAGAAAATATAACCGATCGATCTATTTCTCGATCGCCAAATATCAATTCAGAGTCTACTTACGCGATCGCTGGCGGTTTAGGAGCATTAGGACTAAATATAGCCAAATGGATGGCAAAACAAGGCGCGAGATACCTAGTTTTATTAAGTCGTAGGGGAATTTCAGACAACAATATCCACACAATAAGAGAATTAGAACAAACTGGAGCCAAAATTTTAGTACTTAAAGCAGATATCTCCAACGAGGGAGAAATACTGAGAGTACTAGAAACAATTAAACATGCTATGCCACCACTGCGAGGCATAATTCAAGCTGCGGGAATTCTCGACGACGGTATATTACAGGGACAGAATTGGGAACGATTTACTAAAGTAATGGCTCCCAAAGTGCAAGGGACTTGGAATTTGCACAATTTGACGCGAGATTTGCCCTTAGATTTCTTCGTCACCTTCTCCTCCGTCGCCTCATTATTAGGTTCTCCAGGTCAAGGAAACTATGCCGCAGCAAACGCCTTTATGGACGCGATCGCCCACCTGCGAGCCAATAGAGGACTGCCAGCACTCAGCATTAACTGGGGTCCGTGGTCTGAAATTGGCATGGCAGCAAATAAAAAATTAGGCGCGATAGGGCTAAATTTAATCGAAAAAGAGCAAGGATTAGAAGCCTTCTCTAAATTGCTGTCCCAATCGCGCCCTCAAGTGGGTTTCGTTTCAATTGAATGGGATGTAGTTGCCAAGCAATTTGCTCGCGCAGCTCGATCGCCCTATTTCCAAGAAGTAATTGGCGAAGCAGCTATTCCCTCACGACAAGTAGAAACTTTGCCAACTACAAAAATGCACCAGCAATTGGTGGAAATGGCAGCCAAAGAGCGAGAAGAATTTTTAAACACCTATTTACGAACGGTTATTGCGGGGATACTCCACATAAAAGCCGAGGATATTTCACCTAGCTCTAATTTACTGGATAAGGGAGTAGACTCGATCGCAGTGATGGAAGCCATCGATCGGATCTCCCAAGACCTGCAATTGATGTTATACCCCAGGGAATTCTACGATCGTCCCAGAATAGAGAGTCTGGCAAAATATCTCGCAGCAGAATTTAATAAAAATATAGAGACTTTCAATGGAACGTCTTCACACCAGGTCGCACAAGCCCAAAATATCTTAAGTATTCCCATTTCCACATCTTCGAGGGTTCAGAGTGAAGAAAAACTACCAGGTATAGTTTTTATACTCTCAAGTCCGCGATCGGGTTCTACCTTGCTCAGAGTAATGCTAGCAGGACACCAAGCCTTATCTGCACCCCCAGAGTTGCACCTATTACCCTTTGAGACAATGGGTCAAAGACAAGAGCAACTAGGTAAAAGTTACTTAGGAGAGGGACTAGCGAGAGCTTTGATGGAATTACAAAACATTGAAGCTGAAAACAGCCAACAATTAGTTAGTGATTGGGTCAAAGAAAATCTACCCGTACACAAAGTATATGGCAAACTAATCGAACTAGCAGGCGATCGACTGTTAGTAGATAAATCTCCTACCTACGGCTTTCATAAAGAAACCCTAAAAAGAGCAGAAGAATTATTTGAGAATGCCAAATACATTCATTTAGTCCGCCATCCCTATGCAGTAGTTGAATCATTTGCTCGCATGCGTATGGACAAACTACTAGGGATAGAAAAAGGTACTCCTCATCAGATAGCAGAATCAATTTGGACTCGCACCAATCAAAATATTCTTGACTTTCTTGCCAAAATCAATCCCGATCGCCACTGTCAAATAAGCTATGAAGACTTAGTTACTCAGCCACAGGTAGAGATGCAACAGTTGTGCGAGTTTCTCGATATTCCTTTTGACTCCTCTGTTTTAAAACCCTATGAAGGCGATCGCATGACTGACGGGGTCAGTAATAAATCGATGTCTCTAGGAGATCCGAATTTTCTCAAACACCAGCAGATCGACCCCAAATTAGCACTAACCTGGAAGAAAATTCAACTACCTCATCAACTAGAAGAACCCGCTCGTCAAGTAGCTTGTTCGCTCAATTACCAATTACCCAATGAAGATATTAGCGATCGAACCCCATCTAATACTACAGAAGGCGTGCCGCTTCGCGGATCTCTGCGCGATCGAGAAGAAGCCACTTCACCCCTCAAATACATGGTCGAGCATTTCTTAGACGTGCGCGGCTTAAAATTATGCCTTTGTGTCTGGGGACCTCCCTCAGCACCCTTAGTATTGTGTCTCCACGGCATTCTCGAACAAGGTGCAGCGTGGTCAGAAGTAGCCGTGCGTCTAGTAGAAAAAGGCTATCGCGTAGTGGCTCCCGACCTGCGAGGACACGGAAGATCCGATCGCGCAGGTCAAGAATCTTCTTATAATTTAATTGACTTGTTGGGGGATATTGATGCCATAGTTGAAAAGCTCACCGATAAAGGCTTTACCTTAGTCGGACATTCTTTAGGGTCAGTAGTTGCTGGCATCTTCGCCAGTATTCGCCCTCATAAGGTAAAAAATTTAGTCTTAGTAGAAACAATACTCCCATCAGAAATTGACGATGACGACGAAGCTGCACGACAGTTAGCAACCCATCTTGATTATCTAGCTTCTCCTCCCGAACACCCTATATTCCCCGACATATTAGCTGCTGCTGAGCGTCTGCGTCGAGCAACTCCCGCTTTATCGATGTCACTAGCAATTAAACTAGCAGCGCGCATTACCGAACCCTGTGCAGGAGGCTTGCGTTGGCGTTGGGCATCTTTACTCCGTACTAGTGCTGGTATTGCTTTTAGCGGTATTGGCAAATCGAGATATCTCGGTTTATTGCGGCGAATTAAAGCTCCTATAACCTTGATTTATGGCGATCGAAGTAATTTTAATCGAGAAGACGACCTCACCCAACAGCAAGCAGCAATGCCTAAAGCAGAGCGAGTTATCCTCTCTGGAGGACACAATCTTCATTTAGAAGCAGCTTCCAAACTAGCTCAAGTAATTGGTAATAGTTAACAATTGAAGCTTCCCTGTTTCCTGTTCCCCGTTCCCTCAAAATTCACAATAGATCTCTGGTCAAAGAATGGGTATTCTAATCTTAGTAGGGATTTGAGTTTTTTCCTATTTAGGAAGCAAACACTATACTTAATACAACTCTAAAAAAGTTTTATGATGAAAGTAGATTGGACAAATTTAGGCACCGAACTCGGAACTATTAAGGACGGATTTGAATTAGCTGGAGATAAAGACGCAGAAAAAGCTCTTGTTTTAATTCTTGGAGTTGATTTTTTTGAGCAGGCTGTCGAGCATTATATTAAATTTCAACCAGGCTTCGAGTTAGCTAGAGCCGTACTTTGTCGTCTCAAACCTTGGATCGCCATGCAACATTGCTATCACATTTACAAAAATAGCGAAGATATTGAAACTAAACGCAATTCTATTGAATTATTAAAAGTTTTAGCCGATCGAGCCGTACTTCAATGGATACCAGAATTTTTAAAAGATTCTGACGAAAATATTCAAAACTGGAGTATTGGCATGATCGATCAATTGTTGTTTGGAAAAATGGTTGATTATGAAGATGTTCGACAAATTTTAGAAGCATCTCTTAATCATCCCAATGAGTATGTAAGAGATACTGCTGATAGTTTATTAAATGGCTATAGTTCTTCTTAAAATTGATTAATTTATTGGATTTTCACATATTCTCAAAGTTAGAAAATAAAATATTTATTCGTCTAGGTCTAATGAAAAATTATCAACTAGATATTTTATGGGAAATTCCCTTAGCTTTCTTGTCCTTTCTATTTTACAAAATAATGAAATGGGCGATCGGCAATCTCTTTACAGTTTATCTATCGCTCAATAAAGAAAAAGCATCTCAGTGGAGAGTTTTATCCCAAGATATAATAAATTCTACCCTAGTTCTACCAGTTTTAATGACTAAAGGGCCTCGCTGGAATACTCACGCAATTATCGGCACTCTCGGCCCTTTTAAAGTCAAAGAATCCATGACTTTCGATCGCGAAATAGTCGATAATTCTGCTAAGTCTTGGATAATGGTTATTTACAGTTTTCCTTCCTATAAAACCATAGCTAATATTACTTCTAGCAATTCTTCTTCGGAGAAATGGCAATCGGTACAGCTCGAACCAGGAAGATATACAATAGGGTTGAGATATTACAATCGAGCGGAAACAATAAATTTACCTACTATTAAAGTAGACGAAAAACAATTAGTAAAGTCCCAAACTATTCCTGCCGATATTAATGATTTTTATAAAAATTTAATCGAAAGAAAAAACTGGTTTTATTTAGCTCTTCATTACTATATTTACACCATATTGCGTTTGAGAAAATGGTTACCAGAGTCATTTGTGAAAAAAGAATATCTACCTGTAGGCGCTCCCGACACGGATTTCTTTTACGGCAACTTAGGACGAGGAAAATCTTTACAAGTAGAATTGAGTGAATCCATACTTACTAATTACGACACCTATTTAACCCTATACGATCGCTCCAGTTTGCCAGTATTTTCGTCTGAAATCCAACAACAAACCCAAACGACAGAACCAATAGAAAATAATGGATTTTATTTAATTAGAGTGAGGCAAAAGTCACCTCGATCGGAAAAATTAGAGTGTCAAACAAGTGAGAAAGACACTTCAACAGAGCAAATTCTAATTCGAGAAGCAACCGAGAAACAAGATGCCCCTTTATCTCTAAAATAATTGGTTAGAGTTCAGGGGAGACGGGGTCAGAGGTCAGAGGTCAGCCAACAGCTAACAGCCAACAGCTAAAAGCCAACAACCAACAGCAAATAGCCAACAGCAAAAGGTATGCTAAAGAAGATTAACAATTGTTAGTAAACTTAACATTCTAGCGATCTACTTATGTCAAAGACTGCGCGTCGAACTTATATGCTTGATTTTGAAAAACCCCTTTGCGAGTTAGAATCGAGGATCCAACAGATCCGCGAACTAGCAGAGGAAACTAAAGTAGATGTCTCAGAAGAGATATCTAAATTAGAACAAAGAGCAACACAACTGCGCAAAGAAATTTTTAAAACACTAACGCCAACTCAGCGCTTACAACTAGCGCGCCATCCTCGTCGTCCTTCTACTCTAGACTACATACAAGCCATTTTTGACGAATGGTTCGAGTTACACGGCGATCGGCTGGGCTATGACGATCCAGCTTTAGTAGGGGGTATTGCTCGCTTACAAGGACGACCAGTAATGATACTAGGACACCAAAAAGGTCGAGATACCAAAGATAATATTGCCCGAAACTTTGGCATGGCATCTCCAGGAGGATATCGCAAAGCAATCCGATTGATGAAACACGCGAATCGTTTTAGACTGCCTATCCTCACATTTCTCGACACTCCTGCAGCTTGGGCTGGAGTAGAAGCAGAAAAATTCGGCCAAGGAGAGGCAATTGCTTATAATCTACGGGAAATGTTTAATTTCGACGTGCCAATTATCTGTACTGTAATTGGAGAAGGTGGATCCGGTGGAGCATTAGGGATTGGCGTCGGGGATAGATTATTAATGTTCGAACACGCCGTTTATAGCGTTGCTCCCCCAGAAACTTGTGCCGCAATTCTCTGGAGAGACGCAAAAAAAGCAGAGCAAGCAACAGCAGCTTTAAAAATAACAGCAGCCAACTTAAAAGAATTAGGAATTGTCGATCTCGTTTTAAGGGAGCCTCTGCGCGGCGCTCACGCCGATCCTTTAGGCGCTTCAGCAACTCTCAAAGAGGCTTTGTTAGAAAACTTGGAAGACTTATCTCAGATGAGTTCCGAGCAATTGCGCGATTTACGCTACCAGAAGTTTCGCACGATTGGTGTCTTTCAAGAAATTTAGTAACAGGTAATTTTTCCCCGAGATCGTCTTTCTTATAATGCTATAATGAGCAACGTCAACATTTTTTAACATTTTTCACATTACTAGAGGTTATCTCCAGTAGATAACCCTGATGTTTAAGATGCGAGTAAAAATTCCTCTCGTGGTGACAACGCAAAAACTTGCCATCAAGAGAATTGGTATCCAGAGCAAGACCAGAGTTCCTGCTTCCATAATAAATTTTTATATGGATTTACTCGTTTCTGGAGCAAACACTCAGAATTTATTTAATTTGGCCCGCGTTGGCTGCGTAGAAACCTTGAGTATCAAAACCAGAACACAAATAAAATTCGATGTCTATTTAGCTCGCCAACAGGGGCTAAAACTGCCCGATATATCTGTTGCAGGAGAAGATAGGCACTGGTACTAATGTTGCAAAATTTGACCCTCAAAGAAAAAAATCTAGCGCGTCAGCTTTTCGTGCTGGTACCCACCAGCAGAAAGACCTCGGTGAAAGCCTCGAAGGGAACGGAGAAGGGGGAACGGGAAACAGAAAATACCTTTTCCCCTATGCCTTGGTTTGAAGCATCGTTTTTTAAGACGGAATGGGTTTGCAGGAGGTCTAAATCCTCCTTTAAACAATTCACTGTTCCCTGTTCCCTTTTCCCTGTTCCCCTTAAAAGGCTTTGTAGTAGTTTGAAGTGTATCTTGACCGGAAAGTTGTCAAGGGAGTTTCAAGTTTTCTTGCTTTGCCGCTCTCCGTGAAATGAAACGTAGTTTGTGTATCTCCCACCTGTGCCACAAACTGCCCTTATTGTATGCACCAAAGATAAAGAATTCTAATCGGTACTAAGAAAATGTTAGGAGTATACAAATGAATTCTCCTTCCAAACCACTGCGAGCAATTATTACAGGAGCCAGTAGCGGCATAGGCAAAGCAACTGCTTTAGCCTTTGCCAAAGCAGGCATTAATCTAGCTTTAGTCAGTCGCTCTCAAGATAAATTGGAAGCAGTAGTATCTGCCGTATCACAAGTAGGAGTAGAAGCTAAAGCTTACACCTTAGACCTGAGCAACCTCGAAGCGATCGAAGCAAAAATGGGCGCGATCGCCGCAGATTTCGGAGAAATTGACATCTTGGTCAATAATGCAGGCATAGGTTACACCAATACTCTCAGCGAAACACCGCTAGCAGATTGGCAAAAAGTACTTGACCTCAATCTGACCAGTGTGTTTCAATGCGTTCTTGGTGTATTGCCGGCAATGCGCGATCGGGGTCGGGGAGTAATTATTAACGTTGCCTCTCTTGCAGCTCGCAATCCTTTCCCAAGTTGGGGGGCTTACAGTGTAAGTAAGGCAGGTTTAGTTGCGTTTTCTAAAGCTTTAGCAGCTGAAGAAAGAGCCCACGGCATTCGCGTGATAACTATTTCTCCTGGCGCTGTCAATACCCCTCTATGGGACACGGAGACAGTGCAAGCAGATTTAAACCGAAAGGCGATGTTAACTCCAGAAAGTGTCGCCAGTTCCATACTTCATGCTGCTTTACTGTCTGAACAAGCTGTGGTAGAGGAAATCACCTTAATGCCCAGCGCAGGTGCTTTGTAGTGCCTATTATTCGATTTTCAACCCTTGAAACATTTCTGTACGAGTTCAAAAATTTCTTAAATTATGACAATAGCTTCTTCCAACGGTTTCGAGCGCTCTTTATCCTCTGAAACGATCGATAAAGATGTTCTAGCTAGAAAAGAGAATCAAAACATTTCTAGCCGACCCGATCGCAATACCCATAACGGTCAGGAAGCCCAAATCCAACCAGCTTCAGAATCAGTCAAGGCCAAAATGATGGAAGCAGTGGAGACAATCTTAGAAGGGGTAGGAGAAGATCCACAACGTGAAGGACTGTTGAAAACACCCAAGCGCGTAGCAGAGGCGATGCAATTCCTGACCCAAGGATACAATCAGTCTTTAGAAAAACTGGTCAATGGTGCCATCTTTGATGAAGGACACAATGAGATGGTTCTCGTCAGAGATATCAATTTCTTCAGCCTTTGCGAACACCACATGTTGCCGTTTATAGGCAAAGCTCACGTAGCTTATATTCCCAACCAAAAAGTAGTGGGCTTGAGCAAACTAGCTCGTATTGTAGAAATGTATGCTAGACGATTGCAGGTACAAGAGCGTCTAACTCGTCAAATTGCTGAGGCTATTCAAACTGTTTTAGAACCTAAAGGAGTTGCAGTTGTAATGGAAGCAACTCACATGTGTATGGTAATGCGAGGAGTTCAAAAACCAGGTTCTTGGACTGTTACTAGTGCTATGCTGGGGGTCTTTCAAGAGGAGCAAAAAACCCGTGAAGAATTCTTAAATCTCATTCGCCATCAACCAAGCTTTTTTTGATTAGTTAGTGGTTAGTGGTTAATTGTTTTTTATGATTGACCGCTAATCTAAATATTTTTTGAGTTTGGCAAATAATTGAGCTACTTTATCTAAATCTTTGTCTCCAGGCGATCGCTCGACTCCACTAGATAAATCGATGCCATTGGGTTCGGTTGTCTCGATCGCGTCGATGATATTGTCTGGTGTTAGCCCTCCAGCAAGCAGCCAAGGAAGGCTGGGTTTGAATTGTTTTAGTATTTCCCAATTGATACTTTTGCCCGTTCCTCCTCTTAAATTTGGATGATAAGCGTCTAAGAGCAGAGTATGGACGCAATTAGTGTAAGCTGTGACAACTTCTAAAGATGCTTTTGTTTTTACGGAGATGGCTTTAATTAGTTCTATCTCAGGTAAATTTTGGCGCAACTGTTGGCAAAATTCTACAGATTCATCTCCGTGGAGTTGAACTGCAGTTAAATTTGCTTCCTTGACAACTTGACTAATTTCAGAAATGCTCGAGTTGACAAATACTCCCACGCGATCGACTTGTTTTGGCAGTTGTGAGATAATGCTTTTGATGGATGCTGGTTTGATATAACGAGGTGATTTATTCGTGCAGATAAATCCTAACGCCGTTGCCCCCAAGTTGACGATCGCTCTACCTTGCTCTAACTTGGTAATCCCGCATATTTTAACTCGCATTTTTCTAAAATTCCAATATATTTTTTTATTTGTATTAAATCTTTGAATAACTGTTAAATATTAAGACAAACTGCAATTTCTCTCGACTAGATTCCTATAATTCTTGATGTTTATGAAATTTTATCAACATATACCTTAGGAGACAAAATCTTGATTACATCTAGTTTGCTTTTCGCTGTTCAATCTACCATAGAGTGGAACCCATCGGTAGCTTTGGTAATGCTATTTTGCAATTTATTTGCTATTGTTATTGGTCGCTTTGCTATCAAAAATCCAGGTTCCGGCCCAGATCTACCCATACCCAAACCAGCCCTGTGGAAAAATTTTGGAGTTCCAGAACTAATAGCCACTACTAGTTTGGGTCATATTCTTGGCGCTGGCATGATCTTAGGGCTAGCCAATGCAGGGGCGCTTTAAAGCTAAATTTTAGAGTAGGAAAATTTTAAAAATTTCGAGCAAGGAAGGAAGAAAGCAGTAAATTTATTCTCTGTTTTTTCTTCCATCTTCTTAAGAGTAAAATAAATATTTATCTTTTTAAAAAAGTTGTGATTTTTATAGTTTGAGCTTAAGGAAAAATAATTAAAATATTATTTATATTCAAGAGCGAAAGTTCGATCGCAGGTCAACTGTAACCCTTGTCATATAAATTAATGAGATTACAACTCGATTGCTAGATGAATAGGTAACCTTAAGTAGTTCTTATTTGTATAGTTGTTATAATAAGTCGCGTTATAATTATTGAAAAAGTGTAAGGTCGATTTGTAAAACAAACAAGAAAAAAATCTCAACATAAGAATATGGGGACGATTGAAGTTCCAACTACAAAAGTCAAATTATTGAAATATGGCAAATCTGTGATTACTCTGAGCCTACTGCATCCTATCCAAGATATACCCGTTCAAACTTGGAGCTTTGAACGAGAATCGACAATTAAAGTTGGAAGGTCAACTGATAACGACGTTATTCTCTACAGCGCTGTAGTTTCCCGCCACCACGTCGAACTCAGGTATAGTGGTTCGGGATGGGAGGCTGTAAATGTTGGAACTAATGGAACATACATAGAAGGAAAAAAAGTCGAGAAGATCGACGTGGTAGATGGTACAGTACTGCGTTTAGCTTATTCAGGTCCGAAAATTCAAATTCGGATAAACGCGGATGTAGAAGATAAAGCAACTGAGATTGAGAAAGTTCTCGATCGACAAAAAGTATTAAATTCTCAAGAACTTTCCCAGAGGACAGTCACTAATTAAGTAGTCGGACACAATTAAAGTTAACTGTGAGAAAAGGGAACAGGGAACAGAAAAGAGTTTCAGCAACGCCTAACAGTTTTTTACACAGAGTCGTTTATTTATCTCCGACTACTTAGTTGGATTTATTTAAATTAATTATTTAAAGTGAGCGATCGCTGTATTAGTAACTCTTAGCAACATGTCTAAGTCGGGAATTTCTGCAATTCCCTCACTACTAAGCCACAATAAGTATTCAATATTACCAGCAGGGCCAGTAACTGGCGACCAAGTTAAACCGCAATATTTCCAACCTACTTGTTCAGCAGTTGTCAGCACTGCAAAAATAGCCTCAGCTTGATCTTTTGGGTTGCGAACAACTCCCTTTTTTCCTACCCGCGATCGCCCCACTTCAAATTGAGGTTTCACCAATAAAATTACTTCTTTGGGTAACACCAATAAATTCCACAGGGGTTCTAAAACTTTCTTCAAGGATATAAAAGATAAATCCATCACCCCAAGATCGGCAAGGTTTTCCTCTCCATAGAGATCTGCGGGAGTTAAATAGCGAAAATTGGTTCTTTCTTTTAGAGTTACGCGATCGTCTTGGCGCAAACTCCAGGCTACTTGTCCGTAACCCACGTCTACCCCATACACCCTTTTTGCCCCTGCTTGTAGCAAACAATCTGTAAAGCCACCTGTAGAAATCCCCCCATCGAGACAAATCCGTCCTTCTACAGAAATTTTAAAAACTTCCAGGGCTTTAGCTAGTTTTTCACCACCGCGAGATACATATTTCGGTTTCTGTTGTAGCTGAATTTCCGCGAGGCGATCGACTTCAGTTCCAGGTTTGTCAATTACCTGCTGATTTACCTTTACTTCCCCTGCGCGAATTAGTCGCTGTGCTTGTTGACGGGAGTCACAGAGATTGAGATCTACTAGGAGGGTGTCGAGTCTTTGTTTGGTCAAGATTGTTTAACAAGGATGAAGGATGAAGTTATGAAGGATGAAGGGCGTTTTCTATTATCCTTAATCTCTCATCCCTCCGTTTAAATCTTAATATAAAGCAGCGATCGCCTCTCCTGGATCTGGTTGTTTCACCAGTGATTCGCCGATTAAAACAGCATCAGCGCCAGCTTCTTTGACTAAATGAAGGTCTGTACGGACGTGCAAGCCAGACTCGCTAACTATCTGAATTCCTCGTTGTTTTATAGTTTCTCCGCGCAACTCCAATAGTGTACGAGTGGTTTGCAAATCCACGGAAAAATCTTCTAAATTACGATTATTGATTCCGATTAAACTAACTCCTTCTATTGCCAAAACCCGATCTAATTCTTCTAAAGTGTGTACCTCAATTAGAGGAGTCATGCCCAAACTCTTGACAATTTTAACAAAATATGCTAAGTCCCGACAGGTTAAAATTGCAGCAATAAGGAGAATAGCGTCAGCGCCTTTGCTACGAGCGAGATATATTTGGTAAGGATAGATGACAAACTCCTTACATAGTAGAGGCAAGTCTACCGCTTGACGAATTAATTGTAAATTCTCAAAGCTACCCTGAAAGAATTTTTTATCTGTGAGAACAGAAAGACAAGTAGCGCCACCCTTTTGGTATGAAGAAGCGATCGCAACAGGGTCAAAATCTTCCCGAATTACTCCTTTACTGGGAGAAGCTTTTTTGACTTCAGCAATGAGTGCGGGTTTTCGTTTGCTTTCTCTCAATGCTGCTGTAAAATCTTTTGGCGGGGAGACATTTTGCACCAGCTTGCGTAACTTTAACAAGGGGGTGCGATCGCGCATTTTTTCTACTTCTGTTTCTTTATGCCAAACAATTTTTTCTAGGATATTGCGAGGTTCGCTATCTGGTACTTTTACTTGATAGCTTACTACACTAATATCTATCGATCGGCTTGGCTGTCGTCGTCGGATTTGCATTATTTTTGGCTTGCTGGTTGTTCTTAACTCAATGTCAAAAGAAGTCCCACTGTTTCACTGTGGGATGAATTTTGACCAACAAAAAAACGCGCGTAGCGCATCCTTATTCTACATATTTAGGAGTGTTTTTTTTTTTTGACTAATGGCTTATTTTTAGATATAGTATTTATCGCAAATCATAGTTGGTGCAAAACTGTTGCATAGAGCTGTCAAGGTCAGAATTTATCCAAATCACGAACAATCCCAAAAACTTAACCAAGTTATGGGTTCTGCTCGCTGGTGGTGGAATTATGCACTCAATCTATGCAATCAAACCTAAGGAGACAGGGTTTGGATTAGGGAGAACGGCATTAAATAGTGTTTTGCCGCAACTCAAAAAAGACAAAGAAACTGCATGGTTAAAAGAATGCTATTCCCAAGTACTTCAATAGACCTCTTTCATAAATATTTTGTGATATAATTGAAGATTATTTCGTTCAAGTAGAAGGGCGATCGAAGGCTGGAGTTAGCGATCGAGGGCTGGAAATGGTGATAGCCCCCTGTCGTCAAAACTAAACGGTTTAGTAGACAAGGGGTAGCTATGGCGATACGCAAGCGTATCGCCATAGCAGCAACTGTTTTTGATTGCCGCCGTCGAAAAATTGACATATAAAATTGATTCAGCTATTAATTAATTGCTGATTTTTTTTGAGTAATTTATTCTTTTTTTTTAATCTATATGGCTAATTCGTAATTATAAATTCCCGCAATTAAATTACTTCTTAAGCCAAATCTTTTATGACGATTTCTATAGCGATCGGATAAAATTTTAAAGATTTTT
>JASJDA010000056.1 GCA_030065755.1 Prochloraceae cyanobacterium
TGGACTTCAAATCGGGGTTTAAAACCCCCACTATAATCTTTGATTTAGTGGTCTACAATTAGTGGCGAGTTTCAATCTCCCACTAATTGCTACTTCTGACTTCTGACTTCTGACTTCTGACTTCTTGAATGTTTGTTTTCAAGAGCGATCGCCCGTGAGAAAAATCCGCTTATAGTGCGCTCGATAAGCGGAAATAACTCTCTACTACTGACTACTCAAAACCTCTTTCTTACCCTCAACAGAAACAGTAGTAGAAACCATAGCTGCCATTAATTGTTCTGCTGCTACTGGAAAAGGTAAATTGTGAATGTCGGATTTAGGATTGCAAGCAAATTCAGCAGCGCTACGCAACTCACTTAAAGTAACGTCTTTTAGTCCCAAATCTTCTAAAGTTTGAGGCAAACCAATCTCCCCATAAAACTTCAATAACTGTTGTCTTGCTGAAGCTGCTAATTGATTACCCTGTACCATCTCTTCTAAACGCAGTTGCACCAGAATGCCATAAGCGACTTTTTCGCCGTGTAAAGCACTGCGAGAAGCTAAAATGTGAGTCAAGCCATTGTGGACTGCATGGGCGGCTACAGTACGGCATCTAGCCCCTCCTAAACCTCCTATTACCCCAGCTAACAACACGGTAGCATCTACTACTTCCCGCCACTCTTCGCCTCCTGGTGCAGATAATGCCGCAGCAGATTTTTGAAAGAGAATATCTCTAAGTATTCTTGCTTCTTGTACGGCGGCAATAATTAGAGTAGCAGTAGAATTACCACTGCTGACAGAGGACTCATACCACTTAGCAAGTGCGTCCCCAATACCAGCTATTAAAGTCCGTTTGGGTGCCGTTTTAATGAGGCTGTAATCTAAAATTAGTAACTCAGGACAGTTAGAAAGACCAACCCCATATTGAAATGCTCCCTCATTAGAATAAACATTAGAAAGAGCTGCCCAACTAGCACAAGTAGCCGCAGAAGTAGGAATAGTAACCACAGGTAGCTGATTTTGATAAGCAACCAGTTTAGCTGTATCTAAAGCTTTTCCACCACCAACCCCGATAATTAAATCTGCTTGATGTTCTTCTACTGCTTTTGCGAGGCGTTCTAAAGTAGTTTCGGAACAATCTGGATAATAACTTGCTTGAGTTGCATCTAACTGATATTTTGCGAAAACTTCTTGTAAGTGAGGTTCAGCTACATTCAAAGTTCGATCGCCTCCTACCACTAAAGGACGTTTTCCCAAACTAGCGATCGATTCTCCTGCTTCTCGCAAACATTCTTCCCCCCGCAATACCCGCGCAGGGGATACCAATAAAGGCATTACAGATTTTATAGTTTTTTTTCTTGACAATTTTTGATTCATTTTGATGTTGGCTATTTGCTGTTAGCTGTTGGCTGTTTGCTATTTGCTGTTGGCTGTTGGCTATTGGCTGTTGGCTATTGGCTGTTTGCTATTTGTTTCTCCCCCATCTCCCCCATCTCCCCCATCTCCCCCATCTCCCCTATCTCCCCCTCTCCCACTCTCCCACTCTCCCACTCTCCCTTAATTTCTACTCCTCAACCTCGCCAGGCATTTCTTCGGGCAATTGAGCTAAATTATCTGAGAATACTTCTATTTGCATGTTGTCGTCTTCGCGACTAGAAAGCGATCGCTTGACTTCTCCCAAATAAAGTGGTAAAGAAACTCCTGTTTCTGGATGAATAACTGTTCGCATTCTGACGATCAATTTATTTTCTCCTAAACCCAAACGTCCTGGGGAATAGATGTCATAAGCTGCTTGGCGAAGAGTAGGTTCTATTTCTTCAGGAGTTATGGAAGGTTCTACCGCAATTACTGTTTGGTTAGCACCATTATCGTATACCAAACTATACTTAATAGCCCCAGGAATGGCTATGCGGTTGTAAAATCCGAGTCCTAGACCGAATAAACCTACTGTAAGAACGCCCATAAAACCAGTTATCCCGACTAGACGAAAGCGAATACCCCATTTAAAAATAAACCCTAATACAGCCAGAACGAAGAACGCTAAGGTCGCGTATGCTGACCATCGAGTATAAGCAAAAAAGTCAATTGATAGTTCCATATGTCACGATCGCCTCAATATCTTCTAATAATTGATAGTATCTCGAACAATTTTGGGAAAAATGTAAACTAAGTTTAACGATCGCGTCGATACGCAAGCGGGGATGAATTCAAATTCTTCAATTTTTTTAGCCTCAATAGACTGGGATAAGTTAGCCTCTGAATATAGCAAAGTTACTCAACGCCTCAAAGTTGCTGAAACTAAAAGCAATTATCAGTCTAACCCCCCAGGATGTCCCCAAATTCCCCCATCTATTCAACTGAGAGAATATCAGCAAAAAGCAGTTGTCAGTTGGATGAAAAATAAAGGACGCGGTACTCTCAAAATGGCTACTGGTAGCGGTAAAACAATTATTGCACTGGCGATCGCGACTGAACTCTATCAAAAAATTGGCTTACAAGTTCTCCTGGTAGTCTGTCCTTATCGCCACTTAGTTACTCAATGGGGTCGCACGTGCGAACAGTTCAATCTCCGACCTATCCTAGCATTTGAAAGTGTTCGCAACTGGCAAAATCAACTTTCCACTGAACTCTATAACATTCTTTCTCAAAACCAATCTTTTCTCACTGTTATTACCACTAACTCTACTTTTATAGCTGAAAGTTTTCAATCTCAGCTTAAATTTTTTCCCGATAAAACTATAATAGTCGGCGACGAAGCGCACAATCTCGGCTCTACTCGCCTAGAAGAAAGTTTACCTCGTAAAATTGGGTTGCGTCTGGCTTTATCTGCTACTCCAGAAAGATATTTAGATGACATCGGTACTGATTCTATTTTTAACTATTTTGGTAATATTTTGCAGCCAGAATTTACTCTCGCTGATGCCATACGAGTTGGGGCATTAGTACCTTATCTTTACTATCCTATTTTGGTAGAATTAACCCCATCAGAAGCTTTGGCTTATGCCAAGTTAACTAAAAGAATTGGTTGGGCAATAAATCAGAATGAAAACTTACAAACAAATGAGACTTTAACCTCTTTATTAATGCAGCGATCGCGCTTAATTGGTGCGGCTGCTAATAAGTTAGAAGCTTTACGCAAACTGATGTCGTCCCGCTTGCAGACCAGCCACACTTTGTTTTACTGTGGCGATGGTTATGTTGAAAGTCCTGCTGTTAGTTATCGCCGCCAATTAGAAGCTGTTACCCGCATTTTAGGCATCGAATTAGGCTATCGAGTTAATACTTATACCTTTGAAACTCCCCTAGCAGAAAGAGAAAAATTGCGCCGTCAATTTGAAACAGGAGAGTTACAAGGTTTAGTAGCAATTCGCTGTTTAGATGAAGGGGTGGATATACCAGCAATTAAACACGCTGTTATTTTGGCAAGTACGAGTAACCCTCGTCAATTTATTCAGCGTCGCGGGAGAATTTTAAGACCTTATCCAGATAAAAAAAATGCTACTCTATTTGATACGATCGTTATGCCTCCAGAATTAGATCGTCAAACTTGGGAAGTCGAACGTAATTTGTTGCGTAAGGAGTTAAAAAGATTTCTCGAATTTGCCGATCTTGCTGATAATGCAGACGAAGCGAGAACTAAATTGTTATCTCTTCAAGAAAAATATGGACTGCAATCTTAAAATAAAAAGTTATACAACGAAATAACCCTGGATTTTTTCTTTCTCCATCTTCCCACACCCACCACACTCCCCACACTCCCCACACTTTACCCACCCCCCACATTATTTTTTAATTAATCTGTTCCCAACTTAAGGCAAACTTAAGATCGGAGCAATTCGAGAGGAGACACTATGAGTTGGACTAAAGTTGCTGAAGAAGTTCTATCTGAAGATTCTCGGCAGGTAGTAAAAGTAGGCAAGCGGAAAGTTCTTCTAATTAACCATTCGGGACAGCTATATGCATTGGATAATGCCTGTCCTCACCTCAAACTATCTCTGAAAAAAGGAAAAATCACCTCTGACGGGGCGATCGTCTGTCCTTGGCACCGCAGTGTATTTGACTTAAAGACTGGTGAAGCAAAAGACTGGACGACGTGGCCCCCTGTGGTTGGAAAAGCAATGGGAATGATTTCTAAACCCAAACCACTCTCAGTATTTCCTGTCAAGATAGAAGAAGGGAGTATCTGGGTTGATATAGAAGAGCAATAGAGCGATCGAGAAATAGCCCCTCGATTATTTTCAGTTGGCGGAAGGGTAAATGGAGATAAAACCAGCTTTTTCGATTAGCCGTTGTCCCTCCTTGGAAAGAAGTAGATTGGCGTAAGCCTTTCCTGCTCGTTCGTCTCTACCGCCATCTTCTTTAACAATCACAAATAACTGGCGAGTTAATGGATAATCTCCGTTTTGGAATACTTGACGATCGATTTGGTTGCGCTTTTGCGGACATTGGCTGGGTG
Source organism: Prochloraceae cyanobacterium (assembly GCA_030065755.1). Lineage (GTDB taxonomy): Bacteria > Cyanobacteriota > Cyanobacteriia > Cyanobacteriales > JASJDA01 > JASJDA01. Next base: position 4,436 of record JASJDA010000056.1, read on the forward strand.
TTACGTAAGGTTGTTGATGAGGTGAAATTAGCTTGCCAGTGCTATGTCCTATTGGGAGCGTCTTAATTTGGCACTGTCCCACCACTTCAGGGGCAGAAGCAAAGAAAATCGCCCCTTCATTGGCTGCAACTTCTCGTAAAGCCATAGTGGTGGTAGAAACAAGTTGAACGTTCGATCCTATATGCTCTTTGTCCATAACCTGGTTAACAAAAAACTCGGCGGTACCGCTACTATGAGGAGATTTAGAAAAGGCTACGATCTCGATGTCAGGACCTCCTACTTCCTTCCAGTTGGTTATTTTGCCCAGATAAATATTTTTAAGCTGTACCACACTCAGACCAGCTATATTTAAGTTTGGGTTGACGGCAATTGTAATTCCGTCGATCGCTACTGGAATTTGTTTGAGATTAATTTGCCTCTCTTTTGCTTCTTGATATTCTTCCGGTTTTAAGGGACGAGAAGATTGAGAGACACTCAATTGACTGTCAAGCAACATACTAATCCCTACGCCAGACCCAGGATTTTTAATCGGATGGTCTTGATAGCGCAACTTAAATTGTTGCTGATTCTCTTGAATTATTGAATCTACCTCCTTTCGGATTGGAGCCCAGGTAGTACTACCCCCATAGTTAAACAAACCACTGGGTACTCCCTCAACTTGTTTGAAGGTATTTTTCTGCTGTGGTAGATTACTCTGTTTATTAGATAGCGATCGGGTTTCTTTTTCCTCTGGGAAACTAGCGTATTCCTGGGAATTAGATGAGATTACTAAATTTACTAAAGGTACTAAGAGAACGAAAATTACTGAACCCGCAATTACTCCCGAGTTCCTCAACAGAAATTTATTTCTTTTTATGCTTTTGTATATATTGTTATATATATTTTTGAAAGTTTGTTGTATGAGAATATTGTCATAATCAATCTCTACTCTTTTACCTTGTTTTTCTAAGATGCGAATTATAATTCCTCGATTAAAGTATGCCAAACTATCGTTTGGTTCTAGTCTAATTACGCTATCGTAGTCTTTTAAAGCTTGTTCGTATTTTTCTAGAACGTGATATACAAGCGCTCTATTGCGATATGCAAGAGTATATTTCGGATTTATTTTTACTGCGTGTGAAAAGTCGGCAATGGCTTCTAAGTAATTTTGCAATATTGCGTGAGCTTGTCCTCTATTATGATATGCCAAAGCATATTTCCTATTTATTTGGATCGCTTTACTCCAATCTGATATTGCTTTTTGATAATTTTTTAGACCTATATGTGCTATTCCTCTATGGTAGTAAAGTCTCTCGTCGTTTTTTCTTAGTTCGATCGCCAAGGTCAAGTCAGATATCGCCTTGTGATATTTTTCCATTTTGAGCCACTGGCACGCTCTTTGATGGTATGCTTTTACGTCCTCTGGATTTTGATGGAGCTTTTTAGTACAATCTGATATCTTTTTATAGTTGCTAGATAGCATTTTACTCAATCCTGAATAGGCTCAATTCTGAATAGTTACTTTTGCGGCTTTTTCCTACTAAGTCGAGTTCACTTTATTTGTCTTGAATATAATTTTTATCTTCGACTCAGATATTTCTGTTTTTGTTTTTTGTGCTATATTATTTCTATGTTTTATAACCTGATTTTTTAGAATACCCGTTCTAATCTTTAAACGTCTTACAATAAAGATCGTTAAAATTATAGGTATTACTAAAACAATATACTAACTTTCTCTACGATCGAATATAATTAAGAGTAAATTTAGATTTAAAATTGTTTCGATTTAAAAAACAACTTTAATAGACGAGAATGGAGATATTGAAGAGCCAAAAAAACACCGTCACTAATGGGAACAATGTAGTATTTTCATCTTCAAATTTGGGATATTGTCATTGCGCTCGAATTGCTAAACTCCTAAACTAACATTGAGGCTTGACGATCTCAGCTATTAGCTAATCTAATCTACACGAGTTTTTGGTGGCACTATAGGCAAGTTATTGTAAAACATAAGATACATATCTTAAGATATATTGCATAATCTCAAAGCAAATATTAATTTTTCGGGAATTCTATGGACTATAAGCAGGAATTAATCACTACAATTCACGATTTTGGTTGTAATTTAGAATTTCTTGAAGAGAGATTAACTCAACTAAGTGAAGAAGATGGCACGGCAGTATTAATTCCAGCTTTATATGACGAACTGGAAAGACCTGCCCTAACAAAGATCGTAGAACACCTCAAGAAATGCGCTTTTGTCAAGACAGTTATTGTTTGTCTATATGCAAATACCAAGGAACAATATGTAAAAGCGATAGAATTTTTTAAACCATTGCCCCAATCAACCCTAGTGATTTGGGAGAATGGGGAGCGCGTGACTCAGCTTTTAGAAAAATTGCGATCGAGAGGTTTGGATTTGCTGAGCTTCAAAGGCAAAGGGAAAGCAGTTTGGCTGGGATTAGGAGTAGCTTCTCTACAAGCAGAGGCGATCGCCCTTCACGATGCAGATATAGTTACCTACGACAAATCCTATCCTCTCAAATTGCTGTTTCCCCTACTAGAGAAAGAATTTGGTATCGCTTTTAACAAAGCCTATTATGCACGTCTGGGCAGCGAGACTCGCCGCTTCCACGGGAGAGTAGTGCGCCTGTTTGTCACTCCTTTATTGAGTGCTTTAACAGAAATGTATGGCTATCGAGACTATTTACGCTATCTCAACGCCTATCGCTATCCCCTCTCAGGAGAATTTGCTCTCACTAGAGATTTGGCACTTAATACGCGCATTCCTGGGAATTGGGGATTAGAAATAGGCTTACTCGCTGAAGTTTATCGCAATGTTGCCAAAAAACGCATTGCCCAGATCGATCTAGGTATTTTCGATCACAAGCATCAAGCGATCGGTAATTCTAGCGAAGAAGGACTCAGAAAAATGTGTCGAGATATTCTTCGGTCTGTATTGCGGACTCTAACTGAAACCGAACAGGTAATAATTAGCAGAGAACACATTCACTCCTTAAGAGTTAAATTTCGTCGCAAAGCTCAAGACTATACTCGTCAATACTTTGTCGATGCTCGTTTTAACTACCTCCAATACGATCGCCATCACGAAGAAGTAATTAGCGAAGTGTTTGAAAGAGTCATTTTAGATGGAGGCGAACTATATTTCCACGATCCAGCCGGAGCCCAAATTCCTGACTGGACGAGGGCTCTTGCGGTTATGCCCGATTTACGCGAACAACTGCTAGATGCCACACTAAAGGATGCTGCAGAAGCAGAAAAAAATCTTTTGCTTCCTGCCGATCTAGTCTAAAGGTACACAAGTCCCTGAGTTTCTTTCTTTGTCCAACAGACAAACAATTTCTTTCAGGACGGGGCTTGTATTCTATTATTTTTGCTTCAGCGCAATGTTACTTTAATCCCATTTAAGGGGAATGATATATATGGAATCCCCGTCAGATTTGTCCGTCGCATGGAATTAAAATCTCATCGATTTATATCTTTTTTTGAACCAGAGCAAGCAGCTCAACTTTCCCGTGTTGCTATTGTTGAGCAATTACCAGATCGAACAGTAATTTTTGAAGAAGGGGAAAGACCAGATTTTCTTTATCTGGTTTTAGCCGGTAAGGTAGAGTTTAGAAAGTGTCAAAATGGCAATCAATATAAAACAGTTGCCGAAGCTTTGCCAGACGATTTTTTTGGCGAATTTGGGATACTAGACGGACAACCTCGTAGCGCTCAAGCAATTGTGTGCAAACAAGCTACTTTAGCGAAAATTCCCCGCATAGGTTTGATAGATGTTTTAGAGAAAACTCAAAGTACAGTAGTACTCAATCTGTTTTCTTATATTGTGCAACGTCTTAGAACAACAACAGAAGAATATGTCAAAGAGCTAGTATACAAAGATAGAATGGTGCTTTTAGGGGAAACGATTAATACGATCATTCACGATCTAAAAAGTCCTCTGAGCGCTATCAATCTAGCTAGTAGCTTAATTAAAGAAATACATCCAGATAAAGAAACAATTGAGTGGTCTAATATAATTCGAGCGCAAGCGCAACAAATGCTGTCAATGGCGCAAGAATTGTTAGAATTTTCTCAGGGTCAAGGAGAATTACACAAAAATCCTGTCAACTTAGCGGAAGTATTGCAGACTTTTGAAAAGCTCAATCAGATTTATTTTCAACAAGCAGGAGTAGAGCTTTTTATTAACTGTCCGGACGATATAGTAATCGATGCGGATAAAGATAAACTACTGCGCGTATTGCAAAATTTAGCAAACAACTCAGTTGAGGCTTTTAAAAATCGTGGCGGTCGTATTGAAGTTATGGTTTGGTCTGATTCAAAAATAGCCCACATCAAATTTTACGATAACGGACCTGGAATTCCAGAGAAAATTCACGATCGCTTATTTGAATCCTTTGTTACTTATGGTAAGGCTACCGGTACCGGTCTGGGAACGGCAATTATTAAATCAATTATTGACGCTCATAAAGGAAGTATTTCTTTCTCTTCTAGTAAGGATGAAGGAACTACTTTTAATATTCAAATTCCGATCGGCTAAAACATTAATTCCAAACCAATTCCCACTCTACTGTCTTTTTCAGCGCTCGAATTTTGCTTCTCTATATCTGCAGACAAGCGCAGGTTAGAAGTTACTCCATAGCCAACAGAAATACTTGTTACCCCCACTTCTTCATTACTTCCAGGAGAAATAAACGTTTGAGTCAAGGAAATGTCGGCTGCACCAGTACGAGATAAAACTAGCATTAACCTCGCACCTATATTAATGCCATCAGTAGAATAATCTTCACTTTGAATGTAACGATAGCCTATGACTGGGCCAAAATTAACGTAATAGCCTAGAGGAAGTACAAAATAGTTGAGTCTTGCACCTCCAGCAGAGCGATCGCCATTAAAAGAAAAGTAATAATCTCCACTAATAGTTAAACCCGTACCACCAATAAATATATCTTCTACTCCAAAATTTAACCCTGCTGCATTTTTTGTAGAAGGAAATTGAGAGTAACCTACCCGCAAGCGAGTCTTAAAACTGCGATCGTTGCGAATGTCTTCTAAAACGTCGGGTATTTCCTCTAACCAGCGCTGCAGAGTGGGACTACTTTCGATCGTAGCTGGATCTAAATCTAACTCTTGGGAGGCTGTTTGGCTTCTTGCAGAAGTAGGGAAGAGCAAGATTAGGTTGAATAGAAAGATTCCTACCTGAAGGTAAATCCGTCTTTTTTTCTCTAGCACCTGAAAATTATGTGATTCTTGCGATCGAGTTGCAGATTAACATGATACACGCAGTTTGGTAACCCCGTCGATGAGTGCGCGGGGCGGAAAAACACTAAGAACGGCAAAAGCCCGTGAGTGAATTCACCAATGATCAGGGTCTTCAATATACTCTTTGATTTTGGCAGTGCTGATTTTTCCAGTCGTCTCATAAAAATAAGATTTAGTCCACAAAGAAGGTAATTTAAGTAACTCTGGAAACTCTTGTCTTAAAAATCTTGAAGACCTACCCTTAAACGCTCTAGCTACTTCAGCAATTGAAACTGAAGAAAGTTATACTTCTGCTGCTTCAAGTTTAGACAATGATGAGATTCCAGTATATGGTGAAAAACCCGAAAAATGGAAAGCATCAGGTAAACGAGTAAAGCGCGGATTATACCGTTCGGTTAAAGGTATCGAATTTAATGCCGATGTTAATGGCTCGATTAATATCGCACGAAAAGTAGCGAGGCAAAACGAGTTTTGTTTTGATGCGCGTAGTCTTGCTAGAGGCGTTTTGACAATGCCTAGGCGGTTAAGATTGTGGAACAAGAAAGGAACTGTTCCTAATTTTAGCAGTGCTGAAAAAGAATCTGCGTCGCTTTAGCGCGCAGAGTGTCAAACCATATCTCTTGCTTTTGAGATTACTGTATTTACCTCACTTTCCCATGGCGATCGGTATAGCGGATCTGGAGTACTGAGTGCGCAAAAAAAAAAAATAGTAGTTTTTTTTATCTTAAATTATCAATAAAACACGTTTTATTGCTTTGCTTTTATTTCTCTAAACGTTTTTTTATTACTATCATTTAATAATTCTACAGCCTTGAAATAGAGGTAATAATAGGACTATAGTCCCAATACTAATAGGACTATAATCTTAGTAAATTGAGGACTTTTAGCTCATATACAAGGAAATAAAACCTCGGTAAATTAGAGCTGTTGAGTTGAGACGATTTACATGAAAGTTAATCAATTTACTAGCTCTAAACCTGTTATTTCTGAAGAAAAATTAGAAAATATACAAAACCTTAAAGAAATAATCAAAGACAGTGTAGATAATCCTCCCAGCCAAGAACAGATTCAAGCAGCAAAAGATAACTTCAAAGCTATTATCGCTGACGGAGTAATTACTGCAGCAGAAAAAGAGCAAATAAAAACATCACTACAAGAGAATCTGAATTCTCTCGGAATAACTGAAAGTGAATTACAAGATATTAAATCAGCAGCGAAAGAAGTTTTCGAACCTTCTCCTTTAGCAGATAAAATCTCTGAGAAAAAAGACAATCTGGCTAATCTCAAACAAGTAATTCAAGATAGTGTGGATAATCCTCCCAGCCAAGAACAGATTCAAGCAGCAAAAGATAACTTCAAAGCTATTATCGCTGACGGGGTAATTACTACAGCAGAAAAAGAGCAAATTAAAACATCACTACAAGAGAATCTGAATTCTCTCGGAATAACTGAAAGTGAATTAGAAAATATTAAATCAGCAGCGAAAGAAGTTTTCGAACCTTCTCCTTTAGCAGAGAAAATCTCCGAGAAAAAAGACAATCTGGCTAATCTCAAACAAGTAATCCAAGATAGTGTGGATAATCCTCCTAGCCAAGAACAAATTCAACTAGCAAAAGATAACTTCAAAGATATTATCGCTGACGGGGTAATTACTCCAGCAGAAAAAGAGCAAATTAAAACCGGAATCAAAGATGTGCTAGACTCTTTAGGTGTAAGCGATAGCAAGCTTGAAGAGATTATCCTTAAAGTAGAAGAAATAGAATTAATTCGAGAAAATTCTCCATTTCCCAAGACTTTTGACGGTTTTTTAGGTAAAGACAGAAAAGATAGCTTAACATCAGGTTTCAACAAAGATGTAATCCCTTTGAATCGAGTTGTTAAAGATTTTTCTGCGATCGAAAATCTTGGTGTCAGTATTGATACTATCGATCTAAATCTGACTGGTAACGAGTACAGTTTAGGTGCTATTTCTAGTAATTCCAGCGATATTTTGAGTAAATTCGACCCTGCTGTTATTGACAGTCCTGGAAATACAAATTCTACTCCTAAATTATTGGAAATTCTTTCTGGTACGGGAGTTAGCGATCTCAACAGTCGTTTTGAATTTTTCTAGGAAGTGTCTGGCAATTAAGTAGCTCTAAATCCGAGCAAAACCCAATAAATAGTAATAAAACGGTAGTTATTTAACTACCGTTTTATTAACTGCTCGTTAGAGCGCCCCTTTTCAGGGTAAGGAAGTCCGATTAACGCACAGTACCTTCCAGATTGTCAACCCGAATAGGTTTGATAAAAAATAAGCGTAAAAATTGCCAACCGTTAGAGATGTATAGTGGTAACTTCTGGAACAATTGCAAGAATTTGGGGGTATTGGAGTTTTTTATTGCTCTCAACTTCTCGTTATTTTCTATGCAAGTTTCTAAGCGATCGTAAAATTCTGGGTTTTCTACATCTAGAGTAATGGGGAATACTCTTCCTGCAGTTTCGTTGGTCTTCTCTATTACGTGTTTGTCGTACTCGCGGGCGTTTAAACCGATCGATTCGTAGAAGCCCGATCGCTGGATGTCGTTGAGGTACATAGTTGCAAACACTGAAAGCAAGAAGAAACGACACCACAGTCTAGCTTTCCAGTCATTTAAGATTTGAGGTTGGGACTTCATCATTGCATCGAAGAAGTCGCTGTGGCGGTTTTCGTCCTGACACCAATTTTCAAAGAAGCGGAAGATGGGATAGATGCAATCTTCTGGATTTTTTTCTAGGTGACGATAAATAGTAATATAGCGCCAGTAACCAATCTTTTCAGACAAATAGGTAGCGTAGAAGATAAATTTGGGTTCAAAGAAAGTGTATTTGCGGCTTTTGGTCAGAAATCCTAAATCGAGAGAGAGGTTAAAATCTGACATCGCTTTGTTGAGAAAGCCAGCGTGACGCGCTTCGTCACGAGACATCAGGGTAAAACACTCGGCTAGTAGGGGATTTTTATCTTTGAGTCTTCTTCCTAGTTCTTTGTAGAGAAGGAAGCCGGAAAACTCAGCAGTACAAGAACGTTCTAAGAATTCCACGAACAAGCGACGAGTTTCTCCATCTATATTTTCCCAAGACTGCTCGAATTCTCGATCGCGAACGAAGTGATGGCGGTTGTAGTCGGCGCGAAATTCTTTAAGAATAGCTTTCAATTCATCTTCGTTGACGGAGATATCCATCTTACCCATAGCTTCAAAGTCGGTGGTGTAGAAGCGAGGGGTGAGAATAGTTTCTTGGGCGGGAACTTTTATCCCAGGACGCAACTCTTCAAAGTTGTTTTTTTTAAGGGTGTTTACCATATCTACACTTTTGTTTAGTTTCTTTGACCTGAATACGGCGAGATGAAACAGTTTTACCTGAGGGGATCGCCAGCCGATTTGTAGTTTACCCATTGGAGACTAAGTTTAAGTTTATCAAGTTCTTGGTAAGCAATTCAGCTTGTTTTTATTAAGAGTTGCAACGCAATATTTCAATTTAGTAATAAAATCTTGCTAACCGATCGGACTTGTCTACTAATTCATAAACAATTGCTACATAAGATTACACTAGTGAAGTCACACCGATTAAATCAAATTGGTATTAACTTTTATGAGACTAGGTAAACCTAAATTTTTCTTCCCATCACTAATTCATGGCTTTTCCCTCATGGATCGCTACCTTTTGAGGGAACTAATTTTACCCTTTCTCTTTGGTATGGGCTTGTTTTCATCTTTAGGAATAGCTGTTGGCGCTCTATTTGACTTAGTACGTCGAGTCAGTGAGTCGGGACTGAGGTTGGAGGTTGCTTTTGTTATTTTGCTATTGAAAATGCCAGATTTTATAGCCTACGCTCTTCCCATATCCGTACTTCTGGCTGCTTTGATGGCTTACAGTCGTCTTTCTCACGACAGCGAGTTGGTTGTTTTGCGCGCTATTGGGGTTAAGGTCTGGCGACTGATTCTACCGGCAATACTTTTTAGCCTTTTAATAACGGTGGCAACTTTTTTATTCAAAGAGTTAGTAGTTCCTGCTGCTAACTACCAGGCATCGATTACTTTAGAACGCGCTCTCAAGGAAAACAATAATTTCGCCAAACAAAGTAATATTTTATACCCAGAGTATCGCAAAATCGAACAGCCTGACGGAGAGAAACGCAAGGTACTGACCCGTATCTTCTACGCTGAAGAGTTTGATGGGGAGAAAATGCGGGAGCTGACCATTTTAGATCTTTCCAACCAGAGTATAAATCAAATAGTCACTTCTACTTCTGCCACCTGGAATATACTTCAAAATAGCTGGGATTTTGCTGATGGCTTTAGTTATTTAATCGCTCCTGACGGTTCTTATCAGAATGTAATGCGCTTCGATCGCCAAAAATTAGAAATACCCAGAGATCCTCTCGATCTAGTAAAAAGAGGGCGGGACTATGGCGAGATGAATATTGCTCAAGCACAGGAGTATCTCAAAGCTCTAAATTTGACTGGGAATGAGAGAAAAATTCGCAAGCTTAAAGTTCGCATTCAAGAAAAAATAGCTTTCCCTTTTATTTGTCTTGTTTTTGGCTTGGTGGGGGCATCTTTAGGTGCTAGATTAACAACTGCTGGTAGATCGATTAATTTTGGTATTTGCGTGTTAACAATTTTTTCCTATTATCTACTGGCATTTATTACCAGTAATCTGGGTGTGGCAGGTACGATCTCGCCTGTAGTGTCTGCCTGGATACCTAATTTGGTCGTGTTGACAATAGGAGGTTTGCTTTTAGTCAGAGCATCTACTTGACATCTTCTTCTCTTGAAGCTTATCTTTACCTCTTAGTTAAAATTTTGTTACTTTATATAAGTATAAAGAAAAAGTAAAATGACTTATGATAAAAATAACAACTAAAAAAGAATGAATCTTCTTAGATAATGAGTGAGACATTGATAAAGAAAAATCGGGCTGAAGCTGGGGAGTATTTCTAAGAAGATCGATCGTGTCTTGCCTGCAACTGAGTTTGACGATTTCGATCCTTCGAGCTTAGTAGTTTGAGGGCTTGCGACCGCGATGAACAGTCAAATATGCGGCTAGATAAAAATGCACAATCAAGCTAGTAATAATAGTATCAAAAAAGATCGAAAAATTATTCACAACCAACCAGAAGATTTCAGTAAACAATCGCGGCAAAATATACAAAATGTATACGTAATCAATGGAGAGCGATATTGGCCCAGCATCTACGATCGCATTGAAGCAGCTATTTTTGTAATTGAAGTACTCAATAAAGAAAAATTTCGCTATATAGCATTGAACAAAGCTTGTGAGCGATGGATAGGTATAAGCATTGAAAATCTGAAGGGAAAAACACCAGAAGAAATATTCTCTGCTGAAGATGCCAAAAAGGTGAATCAAAACTACAGAAATTGTGTTGATGCCGAAAAAACTATCTCCTATGAATTATCTGTATTGTTAAAAGGAACTCCAAGTTGGTGGATTACAACTCTGACACCAGTAAAGGACGATAGCGATCGAGTTTATCAACTAATCGGCACTAGCATCAATATTAACAAGCACAAGCAAGCAGAACAAGAACTGCGTCAAGGAGAAAAGCGGGATAAATTACTTGCAGATATTGCACTGCGCATTCGCCAGTCTCTAGATTTAGAAACCATTCTCAACCGAACTGTTTGTGAAGTCAGAAAATTTCTCTCTTGCGATCGAGTATTGGTTTTTCAGTTTCATCCCAACTGGAGTGGCTTTGTTGCAGTTGAATCAGTAGTTCCTCCCTGGAAGAAGGTTGTAGGCAGAAGACTCAAAGACGATTGTTTTACTAAAAATTACCAAAAACAATATCAGCAAGGGCGCATTCAAGTCGTAGAAAACATCTACGAAGCTGGTTTGAGTTCTTGTCACGTCGATTTACTTGCCTCATTCGAGGTAAAGGCTAATTTAGTTGTTCCCATATTGGTAGAAGAAAAGTTATGGGGACTCTTAGTAGCGCAACACTGCCGCAGTCCTCGCAAGTGGCAGCCAGAAAACGTCGAATTACTCAAACAACTGGCAATTCAAGTGGGTATTGCCGTCCAGCAAGCAGAACTTCACCAACAGGTACAGGATTTCAATGCGGATCTGGAATGGCAAGTAGAAAAGCGTACCTATCAATTGCAGCAGACTCTAAATTTTGAAGCGCTAATACGACGCATCACAGAAGAAATTCGGGACAGTCTAGATGAAAGTCAGATTTTACAGGCTGCTACGCAGAATTTAGTGGAGGCGCTCAAACTCGATACCTGTAAAGTCGAACTGTACAACTCAGATTATACAATGGCAACTATTGCGTACGAATACGCTACTGGCTTCCCAGTTTCCCAGGGAATGACTAGAAAAGTTGCCGAATTTCAATATGTTTACGATCGACTATTAGAGAAGCAGACCCTACAATTTGTAGAATTGAATCCTTCCCTAAATCCAAAACGAAAAATTCCCGTAACTCGATTAGCTTGCTCGATTTTTGACGACCAAGGAATTTTGGGCAATCTCTGGCTGATTAGACCTAAAAAAGAGTTTTTCGACCCGTGGGAGATTAGGTTAGTGCAGCAAGTAGCCAATCAATGCGCGATCGCTATTCGTCAAGCTAGACTCTTTCAAAAAGCCCAGGTGCAAGTAAAAGAGTTAGAAAAACTCAACCGCATCAAAGATGAGTTTCTCAAGACCATTTCTCACGAACTGCGTACTCCCATGAGCAGCATTCAACTGGCTGCAAAAACCCTAGAAAACCTCCTGGAACAAGAAGACATAGGCAAAAAGTCTTCCACTTTTACCAGAGTTTTAAATCTTTTTCGTCAAGCTTGTCAGCGACAAACACAAATAGTTGACGATCTGCTCACTATCTGTTACATAGACGCTAAAGGGGAAACTATAGCCACCGAATGGATCGATTTATCAATCTGGATTCCTGAAATTGTCAAACCCTTTTTGGAGCGTATTAATTCCCAGCAACAGGAGTTGAAAATTGACCTTCCCCCCAATCTACCTTTGTTAGATTCCGATGTTGCGATTCTCAAGCGCATTGTCAATGAATTACTCAATAATGCCTGTAAATACACCCCTTCAAAAGAAAAAATTACAGTTTCAGCCAGTGCAACTGACAAGCATTTGCGACTTAGTGTTAGTAATTCCGGTGTAGAGATTCCTGTATCCGAACGGGAACGGATTTTTGAAAAATTTTATCGCATTCCTCATAAAGATCCGTGGCAGTACGGCGGTACTGGCTTAGGACTCGCATTAGTAGAAAAACTGGCAGAACTTTTAGAAGCTTCCATCTATTTAGAGAGCAAAAATAACCAAACTACATTTACTTTGCAGTTTCCTATCTAGGTGGATCCCGAATGAGGATTAGGTCTTTTTTCTCGTATTTATACTTAGACCCAAAACCTAAGCCCTACTTAAGATCCCCGCATTTTCCTTAAGACATTCTTAGGTAAACTAGTAAAAATAAATGAGATGTTAGATTAATTAACAAGAAAAATAGTAAGGACTATTGCCATATAAGTAAAGTTCTAATAAAATTAGAAACCGTTTGAAACAAGAAAAAAATAGGTATTTCGACGCTTGTTCTAAATTCCTAATAGAAAAATATTGCGTGAAACCTAAGTAAGTGGACGGTCGATCGTTCGGGATAGATGCCCTATATCTTCCTATATGTATATCTATCGCCGAGCGCACAAATAAAGTAAAGTTAGGGAGATTTTCATTCACAAAAGTTATCTTTTCGTATAAGTTGATACTAAATTGATTGACAATGCCAAGTAACTTACTGTTTCAGTAACGCCAGCAAGTAAAGATCCAACTACAAGAAGGATGAAAATGCTAAATGAAATTAAGGTAGCGATCGAAAACAAAAAGCTAGTGGAATATAAATCACTAGAATTACAGCAATCAACTTGTCAAAAAAACTGCAAAATTAAAGAACTCTACAATTTTGAAGCCACGATCTCGGCGATCGCAGAAGAAATCCAAGATACTTTCAATGAAACTCAAATTTGGGAAAGAATTACTCGAAAACTAGCCCAAATTCTCAAACTCGATCGCTGTCAGATAGAACTGTACGATTCGGAGCAAAAACAAACCACAATTAATTGCGAATTTGCTGTTACTAATATCTGGCAAAATTATCGAGGAAAAAGCCAAAAAGTTGCAGATTGTCCCGAAGTTTATCAACAACTTTTACAAAAAAAATCTCTGCAATTAATAGAAATAGATAGCAGCGATAGCCTCGGCGAAACTCAGGTAATGCTATTAGTTTGTCCGATATTTGACAGCGAGGAAATCATAGGTAATATTAGATTGATTCGATCGAAAGAAGAGATATTTACTAAAAATGAAATTAAACTGGTACAAAAAGTAGCTTCTCAATGCGCCAACGCAATTCGTCAAGCCAGACTATACCAAGCAGCTAAAGTAGAAGCCAAACAGTTAGAAAAACTGAATGCGCTAAAAGATGACTTTTTCAAAAGCATTTCCCACGAACTCCGCAATCCGATGAGCAGTATTCAACTAGCTTTTGAAACTTTAGAAACTATACTAGAGCAAGAAAATATTGTTCCAAAATCTCCGATTTATGCGGAAGTTTTAAACATTTTTCGGGATGCATTTGAGCGACAAAATCAAACAGTTAGCGACTTATTCGCCATATCTAAAATAGATTCTCAAAGTGAAAGTTCAACTTACGAATCGATCGAGATAGACAGTTTGATTCGCGAGATTGTCGAACCTTTTATCGGGCAAATCCATTTCCAACAACAACAAATAAAATTAGAGATCGACCCCGAACTGCCTTTATTTTACACCCACGTCCCGACTTTCAAGCGCATCCTCATCGAACTAGTTAATAATGCGTGCAAATACACCCCAGCAGGAGAAACAATTACTGTTTCTGCTAGCGCGACTGAGGAATGTTTACACGTAAGTGTCACCAACTCTGGTGTAGAAATTGAACCCTCCCAATTAGAACGTATTTTTGATAAATCCTATCGAATTCCTAATAACGACCCCTGGAAAAGAGGTGGTACTGGAATGGGGTTAGGATTGATTCAGAAATTGACCAAACTTTTAGGAGGTTCAATTAAAGCAGAAAGTAAAGACAATCGAACCAGTTTCACTTTGCAATTCAGTATTTAACCGAACTTCTGATTATTGTTATGTCATTAACTGAAGTTAATTACACTAGGCTAGAGGAACTATTAGCAGCCAAAGACTGGTTTCAAGCAGATCTAGAAACCAATCAACAGATGTTAGTAATAGCAGATAGGTTTAAATGGGGTGGTTGGTTGAGATTGCAAGATATAGAAAATTTGTCTTGTAGCGATTTACAAAAAATCGATCGCCTTTGGCTGCAATATAGTGAAGCAAACTGGGGTTTTTCTAGACAAGAACAAATTTATCGAGAAGTAGATCGAGATTATTATAAATTAGCCGACTTACTTGGTTGGAGAAAGGATGAAACATGGGTTACTAATAACCATCTGATTTTGAGTGAAAATGTTACACTTCCTAAGTTCCCATTTTCTTTTAGAGGTTTGTCTAGTCGTATAGGGGAAGTTAGTTTAGCTAGCAGTAGCTGGATAGAGGCTTTTTTTTCTCGGCTAAATTATTGTAATAATAATTCCAATTATTGAAACTTCAAAAGTCAAAAGTGATTTTACGATTTAAAGTCAAGTCATGCTTTCCACAATTCCTTCAGCTTCATTGACAATTGCTTTCAATTGTTCCAAAACTTTCTGACTAGCAGATTGCCACAAACCCCGTTGATTTGCTTCTAATAATCTTTCTGCCATATCTCGCAAAGCCCAGGGATTTTTATCTCTAATAAAATCCTGTACTTTGGCATCAAATAAATACGTCTCGGCTACTCCTTCATACATAAAATCTTCCACACACCTAGCAGTAGCATCATAAGCAAATAAATAATCTACTGTCGCAGCCATTTCAAAAGCACCTTTATAGCCGTGACGCATAACTCCGTCGATCCATTTAGGATTAATTACCCGCGATCGATATACCCGTGCAATTTCTTCTTTCAGTTGTCTTACTCTAGGGTTAGCAGGGATAGAATTATCTCCAAAGTAAGTTTGGGGATTTTTACCTGTAATAGCACGCACAGCAGCAGTTAAACCCCCTTGAAATTGATAATAATCGTCGGAGTCCAGTAAGTCGTGTTCTCGATTATCTTGATTGTGCAAAACTATTTGCAAATGTTTCAAGCGCTTCTCAAAAGCTTCTGGTGCAGCCTTACCTACTCCTTTAGGAGTATAGGCGTAGGAACTCCAATTAATGTAGGCGCGGGCTAAATCTTCGTCGTTACTCCAGTTTTGTGCTTCGATTAAACCCTGCAAACCAGCACCATAAGCACCTGGTTTAGAACCAAAAATCCGATAGAGCGATCGCCCTTCTGCTTGCTCTTCGTCTAACCCTAGATCGCGCCAAAATTCCCTTTCTAACTTCACTTGCGCTGCTAGAGGATTTTCCTGTTCTGGTTCCTGGAGACTTGACACTGCAGCGATCGAATTATAAACTAAGTCTATTAAATTAGGGAAAGAGTCGCGAAAAAAGCCCGATATCCTCAGAGTCACGTCAACGCGAGGTCTTCCTAAAGCAGACACAGGAAGGATTTCAAAGTCTACAACCCTTCTAGAATTTCCGTCCCAAACTGGACGCACTCCCAATAAAGCTAGTACCTGAGCAATATCGTCTCCGCCAGTACGCATGGTAGATGTTCCCCAGACCGAGATAGCAAGAGTTTTAGGATATTCGCCATTTTCTTGAGTGTAGCGTTCAATAACCACTTCAGCAGCCTTTCTACCTATATCCCAAGCGGTTTCGGTAGGAATAGCGCGGATATCTACTGAGTAGAAATTGCGACCAGTAGGAAGTACGTCTGGTCTACCTCTGGTTGGTGCCCCAGAAGCGCCGCTAGGAACATATTTTCCATCTAGTCCTTTGAGGAGGTTAGTTATTTCGTATTGGGTTTGTTGTAGGGAAGAAAGGAGGTTGTTTTTTATCCATTGCAGTTGTTTTTGCGTAAAGGGAGAGGGGGAGAGGGGGAGAGTGGGAGAGGGGGAGAAAATTAGATTTTCTATTAAGGAAGCAGCGAACTGTTCTATTATTTCTATGGCATCACCTACAGTACGACAATTTTGAAACCAAGTTCGATCGGCAATAGTTTTTTTCTCCCCCTCATCCCCCTCTCCCCTGTCTAGAGTGTGGGGAGTGTGGGGAGTGTGGGAGGTGTGGGAGGACAATTTATTTTCAAGTTCAACTTCCCTTCTTCTCCCTCTTCCCTCTCTCCCCACACTTCCCCCTCTCCCACTCTCCCCCTCTCCCCCTCTCCCCCTCTCCCCATCGATCGCCTCAGATAAAACGAGTGAAAAAGGATCGCTGGGGTTAGCGGTTAGGGGGTTAAAATCTAGGTTGAGGTCTTGGGCGATCGCTTGTGTTAAACCATTGCGATCGAGGCTGGGAGATCGGGCGATCGCAACTATTAAGTCTATTAGTTGTTTTCCTTGGGGACATTTTCCGAAGATGTGGAGTCCGTCTCTAATTTGGGCTTCCTTTAATTCGCACAAGTAACCGTCAGCAAGGGTGAGAAATTCTGTTATGGGTTTGGTTTGTGGGTTATTAATTCCCAGGTCTTTATCTAGGTTGGTTTGGGCTATTAGTTGAACAATGCGATCTTCTATAATTTTTAGTCTGGACGGATCTAAGCTTTGGGCTTGATAATATTCGTCTATTAGGGTTTCTAATTGTTGTAAAGGGCCGTATAATTCAGCACGTGTCATAGGTGGAGTGAGGTGATCGATAATGACTGCGCTAGCGCGACGTTTGGCTTGAGAACCTTCACCTGGATCGTTGACAATAAAGGGATAGAAGTGGGGAATTGTGTCTAGGGCTATTTCAGGATAGCAGTTAGAAGATAGAGCGAGACTTTTACCTGGTAACCATTCTAAATTACCGTGTTTGCCGACGTGGACTATGGCAAATGTGCCAAATTTTTCTCGCAACCAATAATAGTAAGCAAGATAATCGTGAGTAGGTTCTAAATCTGGCGCGTGATAATTTAAACTCGGATCGCGATCGTATCCTCTCGACGGCTGTATCCCCACAAATACATTCCCAAATTGCACCCCAGCAATAGGAATTATCCCCCCCTCTCCCCCTCTCCCCTGCTCCCCCTCTCCCACACCTCCCCACCGATCGCCTATTTCTTGCTGCACTTGAGAGGGTAAGCTGGCAAAATATTGCTGATATTCTTCTACGGATAGATATTGCTGTATGGGACGTAGTTGTCCTGCTTCTCGATCGTTGGTAACTCCAGCAGTTAGAAGAGTAATTAATTCGTCTCCATTTTCTGGAATGTTTTCTACTGTATAGCCAGTTTGTTGCAAGGCTTTGAGAATTTCTACGCAACTTGCAGGGGTATCTAGACCTACTCCATTAGCCAGTCTTCCGTCTCGGTTGGGGTAGTTAGCTAAAATTAGAGCAATTTTTCTTTGGTTTAGGGGGGTTTGTTTGAGTTTGACCCAATTTGCTACTAAGTTGGCGACGAATTCGACTCGATCGCTTTTTGGTTGGTAAATTACTACGTCTGTCTCTAAATTTTCATTTCTCTTTTGTATTGATTTAAAAGAAACTGCGCGGGTGATAATTCTTCCGTCCACTTCTGGAAGCGCCACATTCATCGCGACATCCCTTGGTGTTAAGCCTGCAAAACTAGATTCCCAATATTCTGCGCTACTACCGCTGAGGATTACTTGTAAAACTGGTACGTCTAATTTTTTCCATAGGGGAGGTTGTTCTGCGCTGCTAATTTTTGCTAAAGAAAAACTGGTTGTATTAAGTAATAACTCAATGGATGTAGTTTCTTGAAATTGAAAATAAGATAGTAATTTTTCTTGTATTGAGCGATCGCGCAGGGAAGAAATAAATATTGGTAATGGTTCTAAATTTCTTTTAGCCAATGCGTGACAAATTGCATCGATCGCTCTTGTATTTCCAGCTAAATAATGTGCCCGATAAAACAATAAACCTATTTTATAAGTTCGGGATCGATCGTTTATGTCGAAATCAATATTTTTTCGGTTCCAAGCATAAATTCCTATCTTGGGAACTGACTGAGGTGGAACAATAGTGTAAGATTTTCCTAAGCCAAGATTGGCAACAAACTTTAAGGCATTAACCAAATTATCTATGCCACCTTCAATGAAG
The DNA here is from genome assembly GCA_030065755.1 of Prochloraceae cyanobacterium. Taxonomy (GTDB): domain Bacteria; phylum Cyanobacteriota; class Cyanobacteriia; order Cyanobacteriales; family JASJDA01; genus JASJDA01. The sequence goes on from JASJDA010000056.1 coordinate 22,940, forward strand.
TAGCGCCATAATTGGTTAACTGCTGCTAAAGGAACGTTGGTAGAATGACTAATTAAATCGGGATCGACGCGATCGTCTCCTGGAAGGACAAATAATAAGGTTCCACAGTTTTGTGCTATCTCTTTTACTACTTCCAAACCATAAGACCAATAAGAACGTCCGCCAAGTAAGCGGAGGATAATTATTTTTGCAAAAGGTAAAATTTTTTCAGCATAATTATCAATACTTAACTCTTGCTGCAGTTGTAATAGATTTACTGCCCTAATTGCAGGAAAATCAGATGTTAAACTAGGTAGACAAGCAGCTAAAGTTTGAATGTCAGTATCTGCTGCTGTAAGCAAAACAATTGGTGCGGGAGTTTGTTCGATGAAAATAACTCCATCGGAATTAGGATTCCAACCTCCTGGTATAGCGGGGATCAAATGCATAGAATCACATCCTTACCTTTAGAAATAATTAGAGTCGCGATTTACAAGACAATAACAGGGGATCCTATTAATAGCAGAATCTAGCTGCTCATTTGCAGTATTAGAAAATGTTTAGTTCCCAAGCATACATTTTTCGTCGAACTTTACCATCGGGTAAGTTCGAGCAACTTTGTAGCCTGTGGCAGCAAATGGCTGAATTTTCTGGAGATGCCGTGTTAATTGGTGAAAATACTATATTTACCAAAGAAAAAACTACTGTATCAGGAAATTTACCTGGGGATCTGGAAAAACAACGCTTTCGGATCTTAATTTCTCCTGATTTTAGCGCCTTGCTATCAGGAAAACCCACACCAAGCGATTCGTCTTATCAGGCTAGCATAACTTTTTCTTCCACCGCGATCGCTGAATTTCTCAGCGAACTTTGCCAGCAACTTCAAGATCCTGCCAATCTTAAAGATAGCTTGCAAGAATTATCAACTCAAATATCTAAAAATGTCAATGGGTTAAGCGAATTTAGTACTGAATTACTAAAAATTCTCGTTCCCCAAGATTTAAACTCATCCTCCAGTTTTTCTAGCGATGGATCCCCAAAAACAATGCTCACTCACCAACTCGAACAAAAACGAATTCTCGATCGAGTAACCGTTGAGATTAATCAAAACAAAGACTGGTTTGCGATCGTTAAAATGACCGTAGAACAAGTACAGCGTTTGTTAGAAGTAGATAGATTAGTCGTTTATCAATTAGGTGTAAAAACGGGCGAAAACCCGACAGCTATCAAACAAAAAAAGCTGGCTGATGTTGTTACTTATGAAGCGCGCGCTTCTGAAACAATTCCTTCAATACTTAATTTTAGAGAAGAAATTTGTTTCTTAGACAATCCTCAATGTCAAAAGAAATACCTAGGGGGATTTAATTTAGTTATTGATGACGTAAATAAAGAAGCAGATTTAGCTCTATGCTTGCGATCGTTAATGGAAAAATTGCAAGTAAGATCTAAGTTAGTCACGCCGATTATTGTAGAAGAAAAACTATGGGGCTTCCTAATTGCTCATCAATGTTCTGCTGCGCGAAAGTGGAGAAAAAGTGATATACAATTTCTCCAACAGGTTTCCGAATACTTAGCGATCGCTATCTATCAAGCTTCATCTTATCAACAATTACAAAAACAAAAAAATGTCTTGCAACAACAAGTAAATAAAAGAGCTAAAGAACTGCAAGGTGCCTTATTAGCAGCACAAGCAGCTCACAGGTCAAAAAGCCAATTTATTGGCAATATGAGCCACGAATTACGCACGCCACTTACTCGCGTAATTGGCTTAGCAGGTACCTTGTTGCATTGGTCTGAGGATAGCTATTCTCTACCTCAAGACAAACAGCGGCAATTTTTACAAACTATCCACGACAGTGGCAAACAACTGTTGGATTTGGTTAACGATCTTCTCGAATTTTCTGAAATAGAAGCCGGAAAATCTCTATTGAATATTAAAGAGTTTTCTCTTCGCTATCTATCGGGATCGGTATTGCAAAGCCTCCAAGAAAAAGCTGAAAGCAAACAGATTAATTTGCAATTAGATTTGCAAGTCGATCGTCGAATCGATATCATTAGTGCCGATCGAGAAAGAGTCGAACAAATTCTCTTTCACCTGCTCGATAATGCTATCAAATTCACCCCCAAAGAAGGAACAGTAATTTTGAGAGTCTGGCGAGAAAGTAATGAAGTAGTCTTTCAAGTCGAAGATACTGGTATAGGTATTTCCGAACATCAATTACCTCTACTGTTTGAGAAATTTCAGCAGTTAGAAGAGTCTCGTCAGCGCACCCACGGAGGTACTGGTTTGGGTTTGGCTTTAGCTAAACAGCTAGTAGAATTGCATCGAGGTAGAATCGAAGTAGAATCTAATTTGGGCAAAGGCTCTCTATTTACCGTTTGGTTGCCCACTGTGCAAAGTCGTAAACCAAAAGTGCGTCTATCTTCCTCAGTTTCCAATTCATCTGTTTCTGAGAAAGGAACCCTTGTTTTGGTAGAACAAGACGATCGAGAAGCCACTTTAATCTGCGAACTACTTACTGCAGCAGACTATCAGGTTATTTGGTTAACTGACGGAGCGAGTGCTATTAAGCAAATTGAACTCATACAGCCAACCAGCGTTATTCTCCATCGCGATTTACCTGGCGTTTACGAAATTAGTCAAGATCTCAAAGAATCCCTAAAGACAAAAAATGTCAAAGTTCTCGTTTTAAGTTCCCAGATGATATCCCCTGATGATTGGAAATATATGTCTCTACGCGGGGTAGATGATTATTTAATTAAACCCGTGCAGCCGAATCTGTTATTAGAAAAAATGAATGTATTGATGTCTAATTCAGGTAATAGCAATAGCTAGAAAGGAGCAAGAGAATTATTAGATATAGATTAAAGTTTCTAAGACAGAAATAGTAGTTCGCTTAATTAGTTCTGGATAATAAGTTACGAGAAAAAGATAATTCGATTGCCGCAAGCAGAAAAGTTTGAAAAGTATTTTATGGTGTGAAAATTAACGCGGATATATAATTATTTTGGTTAGTTAATCGATCGCTTGCGGCAAATTTCTAATAAACTCACTCAATTTGTAAATAGTTCTGTAAGTGTCACAACTTCATAACCCCTACGACGAAGTTCGGGTAAAACATTTGTTAGGGTTTTTACTGTGTTTTCTCCTCGCAGACCTCCATCGTGTAAAACTATTATCGAACCAGGACTGAGGTTGACTAAAATGTGTTTTGAAGCAAAGTCAGAAGAATTAATGTTGGTGTCGTAGGGAAATATTGACCCCAAAGCAACTCGATAATTATATTTATTAGCTGTTTCTATCATTTGACGATCGTACCAGCCAGATGCAGGACGCAACCATAATGGTTTACTGAACTGTGAGAGAATTTCATCTGCTTCCAGTAGATCGGCTTCAAATTCTGCTGGCGAGAGTTTAATACTCGGTTTATCTTCGGTTAAATGATTTCCTATTTCGTGTCCTTGGCTGACAATTTCATTGACGATCGCCTCATTTCCTTTGACTCTATTACTGATGAGGAAAAAAGTTGCTTTAGCTTCATTTTCAGAAAGAACTTCCAGGATTTTTGCTGTTGTATTTGGATCTGGACCGTCATCAATAGTAAGAGCAACTATTTGCCGATCGGTTTCTGCAAAATAAACAACTCCAGGAATAATTGATGCAGCAATTTTGAGCAACGATCGAGGCTGAAAAAATAAAGTTAAACCCAGACTAGCTCCACTAACAAATAAAATAAATAAAAAATACATTGCTATTTGCTGTTTGCTATTTGGCATTTGCTATTTGCTGTTGGCTATTAGCTGTTGGCTGTTGGCTGTTAGCCGTTAATTATCTCCCTGCTCCCCCTCTCCCTCTCTCCCCCTCTCCCCTGCTCCCCCCTCTCCCCACACTCTCCCTCATCCCTTAAGACTCTAATAACAATACTTACCGTCTTTAGCCTTTGGCTGGTCTTTAGAAGTTCTTAAAGCGCCCAAAATCGTAGATGCGAAAACGCAGCGTTTAGCTGTATTGGCATCTTTGAGAGATAAAGTTACTCTTCCTAAGGGTGGATGGGCAACATTTCCTTTATGATCGAACTTGATTCGCCGCACTCCATTCGATTTTTGTAAAGTAGTTTCCGAATCTAGCTGAATTGACTCGTCCAAGTTTTGCCAGTCTGCTGAAGCAGGATCCAGGCTAGCTGGATGAACAGCCCACTGAACCACTCCATTTTCTTCCCGAAAGCTAGCTTGCCACCTGATACGTCCCTTTTTCGCTTGGCTTTGGGCTTGTCGCATCGCTTGATAAACTTTTTCGTTAGCATTGTTAAGACGCTGGCGATTCATATAGTTAACATAACTAGGAGCAGCCATCGCTCCTACTATACCTATTAATGAAACAACTACTAAAAGTTCGACTAAGGTGAATCCTCGGTTATTTTTAATATTCATTAGACCTCTTGCAAAGTCAAATAGATTGATGTTTTATTATTAAATTAGCTTTAACACCAATAGAGGTACGACAGTAAACTTACTGAATTTGTAGGATTTCCTCAATCTCGACGATGAAATAAAAATAACCGATATCAAAGTATCGATCGCGCGAAGGCGATCGATATCTTGGCAAGATTTCTATTATTTTACTGATTTGTTTCCTAAGGACAATCGGAATCTTGTTTTATTATTACAGAACCTAATAAATTCTCAACAACAGCACAACGCTTTAATGAGGAACTACTATTTGTAGGACTTACAATAATTGACTGATTTACAGTATTTTCTTTAGCGTTTCCTTTATAGTCGAAAGTCAATTTATTAGCTTGTGAAGAAGAAAAACTAAGGTTTATAGTATTTGCTTTCTCGCTCAGTAGGTTTTGCCAGTCACTATTACTGGGGGTAGATGCTTCTGGTAAGATGGCATATTGAGGTATTCCATTATTATTTTGAAAGTGAGCACTATAGGAGCTACGTTTCTTTTTGGCTTGAGTTCGAGCATCCTGAAGCGCAGAAACAACTCTTTCATTAGCTGAATCGAGCCTTTGTCGATCGATAAAAGCATTCCAACTATTAGCACTAATAGCAGCGAGAATGCCGACTAAGACGACCACAACTAGCATTTCTACTAAAGTAAAACCAGCTACAGAAGAATTTGACAGGGATGTTTTGTCTCCGATCGGTTTAATCAAAAATTTATTTATCAATAATTGCATAGTTTTTTTTAGCTTGAATCTTTAAAATTAAAAGCGATCTAATCTTTCTCTAAAAAATGTTATTATTTTGTTATTCTTCGACTCCATACTTATCAATTATGCCTCCAGTAGTCACTCGTGTTTGCAACTCTGCTTTAACATCATCAGCGTTGCTTTGCTCCCCTGTTTCTTTGCTATTTCCTCGCAGGTAAACAATAACATCCTGTTTGATGCCCAATGTACCCGTTGTCCTCACACAAGCATAGAAACTATTACTTTGGAAATTAATAGGACTATTAAGATCTGGAACTCTAGCGTATTCTTCTGTAGCAGTATTACCATCTAGATCTGGACATACAAGTTGATTTTGGCTAGTACTACTAGGATCGTCAACAAAGTCAACTAGAACTGGAGAATTTCCTCCTGACAAAGTAGGTCGGGTTAGTTGTAAATTATCGGGCCACGTTGAGAAGTTTTTATATACGCCAGGGTCAATAAATCCAGTTGTATGCTGCAATTTATTGGAAATGTTTGAATCAGAAAGATTAGAATATTTAGGGAGTCTGTAGCGTAATATTCTAGATTTTCCTTTCCAAGTTGTACTGTTTTCTTTTGATTGCAAATAAACAATTAAGCTATAAGCATGACGCTTTACTATAAGAGCGTTACATTCTGCTTGTTGTTCGTCCGATAAGGAAGAGTTACTACAATCACTTGAAGAAGGTAAATCGCTCTCTGAAATTGGTTCAATTTTCCAGAAGGCTAAAACAGGTGTTACATCATTACCAAAGTCGGGAATGCTGTCCTTAATTTGATTCTTGATTTGATTGTCATTATAAACATATACTGCCTCTTTTAAATCCTGTGCGATATAATCTATCGCTTGGTGCATTTCCTGCTGTACTTTGGTTCGATCTCCTTCTAGTTGGTCAGATCTCAAGACCTTAACCATAGCTGTCAGAAGTGCAGATAATACAATGCCTGATAGAATGACAGTTGTTAAAAGTTCCGTTAAAGTAAAACCTTTCGTTGTTTTCGAGCGGTTATTTTTCCCAAACCGATATAAAAAGAATTTTAAAAAGTTTTGTGTTATCGCCATGATTCTTGTCTTCTTCTGTCTTTCTAGCTTTTAGACCTTATTTTTTTAGAGGTATATTAAGTTGACTTTTGATTTTATTCTGACTTATTTGCCTCCTTTTTCAATCGGACAACTTACTAAAAAATTGTAAGCAAATTGACTGATTACCAATGAAGCAACAAAAAGTAAAATTAAATATAGATATTGATAATTTATAAAAAAGATTTCAAGCAAAAACTCTCCTCTTTTTGAAGTTTTAGCGATCGAATCCAGAGAAATTATTTAGATCGATCGGCTAGTTCCCAAAGTTAAAGAAGAGAGTTGCAGTAATTTTATTTAACGTTCTAAAAGTGTTCTGTATTCGTCGAGAGCGTCTGGTGAATCAGACAGAGATAATTCTGTATATATAACTGCTAGAGGAAATTGCTGTAGATTGGTTCCTTCTCCAGAAGTTAAGGTCAAACGAGCTTTTGTTGTCTCTAAATTATTTTGGTTTTCGGCACTAATATAGTACACTCTTACTCCCATTTTAAAAGCAGTAATTCTACCATCTCCGTCTTGCACTCCTGGATTACGAAAAGTTTGTATTAGAAAATCGCCTTTTTTCAAAAACTGGTCAGCATTGCAGTTAGTAGAGCAAGTACTCCCAGGAGCATTAACCTCTTTAATGTCATCTTTATTGGTAATACTAGCCTGTGGTGGCAATTGGTTATTCCACTCTGACGCTGTTTGATTTTCAGTTGGACCATTATCGAGTAAAATTTTTATCTGTTGGACTTGCTCTCTAGCTATATTAAAAGCTTGTTCGGCTCTGCGGTTTTGAATTCGGGTAGCGGCACCCAGCAAGAGGGTCGGGGTAATTGCAGTAACGGCGATACTAATAATTAGCATCCCGATTAAAACTTCTAGCAAACTAAATCCTCGATCGGAGTTTTTTTGAGAAGTTCGCTGGTTTTTTAAAAAGTTAGCCAACCATAACGGGAATGGAAAAGATTGATTATTATTGGGTCGCATTTTAGAAAAAATTGGATAGAGTATTTGATATTTTTTGGTTACAGCACTTAAAGGGATCGATCGGGGGTAGAGTGCAAGGTAGATGAGGAGAAGGGAAAATGGAAATTGTTTATTTTCCCTTTTCCCAGCCGAAGGCTTTACGGACAACTTGCTTGTGAATCAACTTGTTGATTATTGTCATCTACAGCGCAGCGCAGATTCTCAACGTAGGGATCGTCTGCAGCTAACTCTCGATAATATTCGCTGCGAGCATTACTTGGAGTAACAAAACGTTCAGCTATTGGACCTGCTGGAGCATACTGCAAGCCAACGTCATAACCCCATCGACGATTAGGAGGAGAATAGTATTTAATGTTCTCTTTGCTGCTGTTAGCTGGATTACCTGGTTCCCAACTATCCTGATCGAAAGGAGCTGTAGCGTAAGTGCTAAAATTCAACTGCAACAAAGAACCTGAAATAAATAGATCTCTGCGACTCCAAGTTTCTATAAAGCGGGGGAAGTTGTGTAAGCCTCCATAGGCTTGGAAAGCACGAGAAGGTATGAGTCCGCTAATTATGACAGCATTGATTCGAGTATCATCTACACCACTAATTAGATTTTTACTCTCTGAAAATTCTCTGTATGACTTATTGTTGTCTTTACCGTACTCTTTTACAGCACTACCATTTTTATACATGGGGTAGCCATTGCGAGAAATCTTAATTGGAGCTTCCCTTTGGTTAACAAGAGTGTTCGAGTCATTGGAGTTTTTACCATCTTCAGTTAACCAACCATTACCTGGCGTTGTATCACCCTCAGGATAATTCAAAGTGCGGTAAGAGGATCTACCTCCGGTATCAGTGGCTCTGATTCCCTGAGCTATATTTCCATCTTTAAAATCCTTTCCTACGATAGTAACTGCATCGGAAAGAACTTCAACTGGTCTCCAAACATCGCCGGCTACACGAGCAAAATCACCGTTAAGATTGCCATCGCTATCACCGTTATTTCGGCTGTAAAAGTTGCTAAAGTTAGTTTGAAGCTTTTCGTCAAATTCCTCAATACGGTTGCTGTCGCTGTAACTGCTGTTATCGCAAGTTGTGGTGTCAACATCTACGTGTAAGTTAAAACCTTTATTATTTCCGTCTCCAAATACATATACGGGGTTGTCGGAAATAAATGCCATTCCACTCGCAACAGAAGGGTCGTGACAGCGCCTTATATCCTGTCCGTTGCGCAATCGAAAACCGTAAGGACGACGATCTGGATCTGCATAGAAGTCTATAGGTTTAGGACTGATACCATTGCTGGAGTCAACAGGGGGATCTTTCGGATTCGCTCCAACAGCATTCATACGGCAGGTAGATGTAGTTATTTCGGAGAATTCATCGCAATTACTCCAGCTAGAGCTAGCTGGTCTAGCAATGCCGTCTTCTCGCATTGCATCTTCTCGGAAACTGTAGATAATGCCACTGTCGGGCAGCCAGTTTTCTATCATTCCAGTAGAGGATTGATTGTGTCTGAGCATATTGAGATCGAAATCTAAAGTACGCACAGACATCATCTCCCGACCGTTGAACATACCTTTGTCTAACAGCGCTACATATCTGTTTTGAGAACTTGCTCCCGTGTTATCGGTTATTTTGTTGCCAATATTCGTATTGCTAGTGCTATTAGGTAGTTCCCAATTACCTATCGATCGGGGTTGTATCCTAATTTTGTTTTTTATATTTCCGTCTGTAATTTTCTTGTATGTATAACTACCATTGACTGAACTATCCTTAATATAAGTATCGGCAATGTAGAGTTCGGTAGCAGGTTGTTCGTCGTCATTAGTGGAAGACCCATTATAGTCGTGATCCTGTCTGGGGAAAATGTAGTAGAGGGCAGGATATTTAGGTTTGGTAATATCTAGGGTATCTAGCATTTTTGCCAGACGGATAAATTTCTTTTCCCTAGTTACTTTATTTTGAGTATCGCCCAAATCTATGAAATTGTTTCCAGATTCTTTAGTGTAATCAAAGTTTAAGGTGATTGTATCTCCCTGATTGTAGTTCGTTCCTCCGTATGCCAAACCGCCACTACCCAAATTATTTTTAATTGTGTACGTGTACGTGCTAGAAGAAGATGCAAAACCTAATTGACGATCGCGAGAAATCTGTTGTATTTGTTCGATCCGATGTACTAAATCTTCTCCTATGGCACTAACATATCCATCTCTATCTGTGGGTAACGAGCCAGTGCCAAAAGCAGCATCCAGTTTGTCACTCGCTTCTGTGAGCAGTGCGCTGCTTTTTGTTTGGATATTATTGAGATTGTATGCCAACATTCCCAGGGTGCAAGATGCTGTTTGAATTGTGGTTTTGTCGGCAATGCTGAGGTCGTTGTAATTAGTACCACTATCTAACAAGTCTAGCGCCCGACGCAGATTCGAGAAATCTCCCCACATTGTTAAATAAGGGTAGGGGTGGACAATTGTTCCTGTAGTTTCTTGAACAGGTGGAAAAGCACCGTCGGGATCGCCAGCAAAGTGAGCTAAATTTCTCAAAGCTTTTCCGAGAGGTCTGTTGACACCAATTTCGGCAGCAAAAGTAGCTTTATCTGGTGGAGCAAATTCCCAGCCGTTGGTTCCTTTAGCGTCAAGAAAGTTAGTATCTATCTCGGTAGTACCCGTGTAATTATCAAATGTTGTGCTGTTCTCAATTGTTTTATTTGTTCCTGGATGAGCTACAGTTGCAATACAAGCAACGGGGAAATCACTATCTTTTTCGTGGTGATAAACTAGAGTGGCTTGAACTGCTGCCAGGTTATCCCGTAGAGTTTTCCACTGTCGCAGTTCGTGGCATCGGTTTTTTACTGCACTTTTGTTTTGCGGACAACTATTTGTTAGGTTGGAGTCTCCTGAGTCTGTGTCTGGTGGATAAAGGGGATCCTGATTCTGATTGGGATGATTATCTCCTTCCCAACCGAATTTGTTACCCAATTCCAATCGTTGCCCCACGATAACTCGCAAACCATCTTTCCAGCCGCGTCTTTCCCAGTAACCATCGTAACCGAGGGTTTCTTTTGGATTAGTAATATTGGTTAGATTGTCATAATACGTATCTGTCGGATCTATTGATTCGCCGATATTGTGTCCGTCTAGATCGATCGCATTTGTATATTTGGGTTTAGGGCCGTAGCGATCGTCTGCTCGATAGGTATCGTCGATAAAGGGCGGTTGTTCTACCTGATTATAGACGCGCTGTCCTGTAACTGGAGCAGAATTTTCCCAATCAGTATCTTGATATTGTGTATTATCTGAGTTTGAGCCTCTCGATCGCTTATTTCCTGTTGTGAATAGAAATACTGGATCTAAGGCTCGATCTGCTATCTTTAGGTTGCTTTCGACTCCGTCTTTATTTTTGTCAATAATGTAAGTCTGGCTTGGCCCATTGTTTCCGTGTATGTCAAACGTTGACTTACCAAGGAAGTCATTTTTTGTCATCGTGCCGTTGAGCATCTGACCTCTGAATTGTTGACCCCCGTTGTCAGGATCGCCTGGGTCGTACTCGGACATGGTAATTTCTGAGTTTTGCTCGTTATAAAGACAAGATTGTGGATCGCTAATCAAATAGGCGTGAAATTTATTACCACCACCATTATTTCCGACGATCAGGTTGCCTTCTGTGTGCATCGCCCCGTTCCAATTAAAATCTGGCCCTGGGAATATTTCTAAGTCGTTGAGGAACCACGCGCCCCATTTGTTACCCAAATCTGCTTCTCTATCTTGTTGCAGTTCCAAGGCTGCATAGTTTGGGTCGTCGGTATTATTTTTAATTGCAACTCCAGTAATTTGAAATGCTCTAACGAAAGTGGAACTACTTGCGGTAGCATCCCAGCCGTTGGTTGAATTTGCCGCTAAATTACAATTGGAATTACTAGCTTCTTGCAGAGAAAGTGGCCCGTTGCGAATAATTAGATCGTTAGCTTTGGTTTGATCTGAACTGGTGCGATCGATACTTCCGTCTTCAGAAGCTATCATTATTGAGTAAGCAACTGTTTCTAATTCGCCGTCGCCATCGGCATCTGTCTGAAAAGACCAGGCATTATCTAGAGGATTAGTTGTATTGTTATTGATTTCTAGGAGATCTAGGCGAGTTTCATCTGGTAAGGTATATGGATCTTGTATACCACTTGTACTCGAATCTGCGTCTAGCTGAGACAGGGAATTGGTGCCGTCATTCTTGAGCATACTCTCTAATATTGCTCCAGAAGGAAGACCGTTGGGGAAGCGTTCGTCCTTGCTGAAGAGATACTCTAGCTTGGCTTTAGCTCTTTCGATCGCTGGAGTTGCAGCGTTAGTAATTACTTGTTGTTCGCGCTCTGTTACTACCTGATTGCTGCGGTTGGCAGAACGAAATAAAATCGAACCTGCTACCAGGGCAAATATTAATAATAATATGGCTATTGTTGGCAGGATAAATCCGCCAGCAGGGGAATGCGATCGCCTTCTACCTCCGAAAAAGCGACGTAAGACCCATTTCATTTGTTTTTTGACTAGCCTTCTCAAGCGACGAGATAAGGTAGGCAGTTTGAGGTTTGAAAGGAAACGCAAGAGCAAGTTTGGTTGAGTCTTGACAATTTCTCTGAATTGCTCTAATAATCTGTCGATTAATTTATAATTATTGTTCGATCGTTTTTGCTTTGACATTGTTTTCTCTTACTTAGAAATCCCAATCTTTTTTTATAGGTTTAATAGGTGAAACTACTAGCTAATGAATATACATACAAATTTTCTCTGTGTCCTGAAGAAGAACAAACACAGACAAGATTTTCGCATCAACAATTTATTTGATAGGGTTTAAACTAGAAGTCTGATTATTATCAATTAATTCTTCTAACTTAGTAATAACATCTATATTTCTGAGAAGCAACCGAGAATTTACAGAGAAATTTATACGTATTTTGTACTATTTAAGAGATTAAAATTTTGAATATACTGTTTAGCGATCGATAAATTTTTAAAGTTTTTATGAACTTTAAATTCTAGATTTCCAAGATTTTAACTATAGTGCTTTGCTTCAAATTTTATTATTCCCAAAAATGCTAAAAAACATAGCAAGAATCTAGGGAGAACTGACTTTTCAACGGTCATGAGAGAGGCTATGCTTTACCCATAAGTCCCGTAAGACTTTGACTAACTTTCCCCGACCAGTCAATAAGGAAGAATAGTTCGCGGGCGATCGAGACGCTCGAACTGCTATCGAGACGGTTCTCTTCATCTGATTTCGGCGTTTCCTCCCCCGCTAACATTCGTTTAGCGGGGGAGGAAACGCCGCCTCCAATTGTGTTTTTACAGAAAAGTGTGCTAAAATGTGAAAGTGAAAAAATTAACTGTTGTAAATGACTGAACGTGCCTATAAGTACCGCTTTTACCCAACTCCCTCTCAAGAGAATCTCTTGCGGCGGACAATAGGCTGTGTTCGTTTGGTTTACAACAAAGCTTTGGCAACTAGAACCGAAGCATGGTACTCCAAGAAAGAGAGAGTTGGTTACAAAGAAACCTCTAGTTTTTTGACTGCGTGGAAAAAGACTACTGAACTCGACTTTCTTAACGAGGTTAGCTGTGTTCCTTTGCAGCAATGTCTCAGGCACCTTCAAAAAGCTTTTGCTAACTTCTGGGGAAAACGCGCTAAATATCCTCGGTTTAAAAAAAAGCGCTCGGGGGGCTCGGCTGAATTTACCAAGTCTGCTTTTAAGTGGAAAGATGGTAAATTGTGGCTTGCTAAGTGTAAGGAGCCACTTAATATAGTTTGGTCTAGATATTTGCCTGATGGTTGTGCCCCATCTACAGTAACAGTCAAGTTTGACCCATCGGGAAGATGGTATATTTCTTTGCTGATAAATGACCACACATGTGAGAAATTGCCACCAACCGAAAAAAAAGTTGGCATTGATGTAGGTATCTCTCGATTGATTAGTACCAGCGTCGGGGAAAAAATAGCTAATCCTAAGCATTTTAATCGGCTGTATCAAAAGCTTAAAAGAGCGCAAAAGGTATTGAGTCGGAAAACCAAAAACTCGAATAACCGACATAAAGCGCGGCTTGAGGTAGCTAAGATACATGCTCAAATTAAAGATGCTCGTACCGATTTCTTGCACAAGCTTACAACCAAAATGGTTAGAGAAAATAGCTTGATTGCTATTGAAGACTTGGGAATTAGAAACATGGTTAAAAACCGCAAGCTTGCTCGGTCTATATCCGATGCAGCTTGGGGCGAAATGTTTCGTCAACTTGAGTATAAGTGTGAGTGGTACGGGCGAGAATTGGTTAAAATCGACCGATTCTATCCCAGCAGTAAAAGATGTAACCATTGTGGTTTTGTGGTTGAGGAATTGCCTCTCGATGTTCGCCAGTGGGACTGTCCTAGCTGTGGAACGAAAGGCATAGACCGCGACATCAATGCTGGGAAAAATATCTTGGCGGCAGGGCTTGCCGTTTCTGTCTGTGGAGCGGACATAAGACCTGATAACCATAGTGTTAAAGGGCGGTTGCGAAAAACTCGTACATCGAGAAGGAAACAGAAACCCAAATAGCGATGTTTGGGAATCCCCCGCTATAGCGCGCTAGCGTTTAGCGGGGGAGGATGTCAAAAATAGCAAGGCTTTCAAGACTTATGGATAAAGCACGGGTTTTGAAAATAGAGTCAACCATGAAGTTGAGAAGCCTACACCTATCCAGTCAAAATCGGTGTAGGAGTAGGCCACAAAAAAGGTTAAACAGGCATACCCAAAATATCTTCAATTTTAGGCATTTCTTCTAAAGGAATTACTCTTCCTTCGTCTTCAAAACCTTCAATTTCATTGAAGTTTAGATAGCGATATAAATCGCCAGCAAATGGGTTAATTTTCTCCTTCACAATCTCCAGGTATTCTTCAACAGTAGGAATGTGTCCGAGTAGGGCGCAAACTGCTGCTAATTCTGCCGAACCTAGATAGACTCGCGCATCTTTACCCATGCGATTGTTGAAGTTACGAGTGGAAGTAGAAAAAACAGTTGCACCATCTTCTACTCTTGCTTGATTGCCCATACATAGGGAACATCCAGGTATTTCTGTTCTCGCACCTGATGCGGCAAAAATAGCATAAACTCCTTCTTCTCGCAGTTGTTTTTCATCCATGCGAGTGGGGGGACAAATCCACAGACGACTTTTTATCGTTCCTGCACCTTCTAATATTTTGGCAGCAGCGCGATAGTGACCTATATTGGTCATGCAAGAACCGATAAATACTTCGTCAATTTTGTCTCCCGCACATTCGGACATTAATTTAACATTATCGGGGTCATTTGGTGCGGCAACAATTGGTTCTTTTATCTCGTTCAAATTGACTTCGATCGTATCTATATATTCTGCATTTGTATCTGCTGACATTAACTCAGGATTTTCCAACCATTGTTCCATTTTGGCCACGCGGCGCATAATAGTATGACCGTCTTGATAACCCCGCGCTACCATATTTTTCAGCAAGGCAACATTCGATCGCAAATACTCGGCAACTGTCTCTACACTCAGCTTAATCGTAGAACCAGCACAAGATCTTTCGGCAGTGGCATCGGTTAATTCAAAGGCTTGTTCTACTTTCAAATCTGGCAAGCCTTCCATTTCCATTATGCGCCCGTTGAAGACATTTATTTTATTACTCGTGCCAAAGGTTAATTTCCCTTGCTGCATGGCAACATAAGGAATAGCATTAACAATATCCCGCAAAGTAACCCCTGGCTGCAATTCTCCTGTGAATTTAACTAACACAGATTCGGGCATATCTAAAGGCATTAACCCCAATGCTGCTGCAAATGCGACCAAACCAGAACCAGCAGGGAAAGAAATGCCTAAGGGGAAACGGGTGTGAGAGTCGCCTCCCGTACCCACTGTATCTGGTAATAGCATTCGGTTTAACCAAGAGTGGATAATTCCGTCTCCAGGACGTAAAGCCACCCCACCGCGAGTAGCGAAGAAATCGGGTAATTCTTTGTGGGTTTGAATATCGACGGGTTTGGGATAAGCAACAGTGTGACAGAAACTTTGCATCACCAAATCTGCATTGAAACCAAGACAAGCAAGTTCTTTTAATTCATCTCTAGTCATGGGGCCTGTGGTATCCTGAGAACCAACGGCGGTCATTATCGGTTCGCAAGAAGTACCAGGACGAACTCCAGGTAAACCGCAAGCTTTGCCTACTATTTTCTGTGCTAGGGTAAAGCCTTTACCAGTATCTTCTGGTATTTGGGGACGGATGAAAGCATTTGAGGCTTCTAAACCTAATGCTTCGCGGGTTTTATCGGTGAGACTGCGTCCGATTAATAAGGGGATGCGTCCCCCAGCCCGCACTTCGTCGATAATAGTATCTGGTTTGAGAGCAAATGTGGAAATTACTTCTCCTGCTTCGTTAGTAATTTGTCCTTTGTAGGGATGGATGGTAATTACATTACCTGTTTCCATTTTGGTAACGTCGCATTCGATCGGAAATGCACCAGAATCTTCAGAAGTATTGAAGAAAATGGGGGCAATTTTCCCACCTAAAATAAATCCTCCTCGACGCTTGTTGGGTACGAAGGGAATATCTTCACCTATATGCCAGATTAAGGAATTAGCAGCAGATTTACGAGAAGATCCAGTTCCCACTACATCCCCAACATAAGCTACTGGATGCCCTTTTTGTTTCAATTGGGCAATAGTTTCTAAGGCATCAGGCATTCTAGATTCCAGCATAGCCAAAGCGTGGAGAGGAATATCTGGGCGCGTGTTGGCTTTGGGTGCAGGGGATAAGTCGTCGGTGTTGGTTTCTCCTGGCACTTTGAATACAGTAACTTTTATTGCTTCTGGTACTTTAGGACGACTGATAAACCACTCTGCATTTGTCCAAGAGTCAATTACTTGTTTGGCGTAAGGATTGACTTCCGATAGAGTAAATATTTCGTTGAAAGCGTCGAAAACGAGTAATGTTTTACTGAGAGCATTAGCAGCTGCAGATGCTAAGTTTGTATCTTTAGATTGGAGCAATTCTACTAAAGATTGAACGTTGTAACCTCCTATCATCGTGCCTAACAAGTCTATGGCACCTTGGCAAGAAATTAAGGGAGATTCTATTTCTCCTTTGGCGATCGCCGTTAAAAATCCCGCTTTTACGTATGCTGCTTCGTCTACTCCAGGAGGTACGCGATCGCGCAACATCATTAATAATTCTTCTCTATCTTCTGGGGCTGGATTTTTCAGCAATTCGCATAAATCTGAAGTCTGTTGGGCATTTAAAGGTAAGGGTGGAATTGATAATGCTTCTCTTTCGGCAACGTGTTGACGATATTCGCGTAACATTTTTTGTTCTCCTTCGATGGGCGATCGCTATATTCTTTTTTTTATCTCTGTTTCGCGAGAAGACCCTCAGTTTTACTGACAGGACGGCACTTAAAGCGTGGAATTTAGTTTAGCGCAAATTGTTGCCTCATGAATCGCGACTAGATGAGTGCAAAATACTGTACAATGTTAAAAGTTTGAATCCTCTGGGTGGGAGTCCCGAAAGGGCGGTAGTGAATGGATCGAAGAAGCTGAACCCTAGAACCCGAAAGCTTGCATAAGAAGCAAAAAAGTTGGGTAACGAAAACCACGTAAAACATAGTGCAGTAACCGAATTCTAAAACTGGTATCAGAAGAACAGATTACAAATAAATAGGGCTGGTTCAGCCCGAATTAACGCCTGTGGACATGATACCGCCGACGGTCATGGTAAAAGCAGTAATGCAAAGAAGCAGGAAGTAAACACTAAAGTAGACAACTTTGGATAAGTTTTACAGAACAGCCTAGATAACAAGTGATATTCTAGTATTCTCGGTTCAGACATAATCGCGTAAGACTTGGAGTAGGGCAACCAAAACAAGCTGTGATTAGCTCAAGAATCCCCCGTCTCTGGCGGTGGGAGCGTCAACAGAGGATTAAAGCTGAGGAGCGATAATTTTTAGCTTTTTTGCGAGAACTGAGCTAGCTACGTACAATTTCAATAGGAATTCCCAATGTTAAAGAAGACCAGGCTCGATCGGCAGTAAGCACTGTCAATCCTAGTTTAACCCCTAGGGCCAGACAAGCTCGATCGCCAAGTGACAGCCCTAGTGAACGAGTAAGTTGACGTAGTTTAGCGGTAGCTATTGCATCCTCTAATTCAAAGGATTTAACCTCACAGCTTAAATAAGCAAGCACCAACTCGATTTCTTTTTGAGGCATTCCCACTTCTATTAACTTGGCAATGGTTTCACTCATATTGACAGCACTCATCACATAGTTAGCGATCGCTTCTCCAACTCGTTCGTGTCTTGTTTCTTTGTTGAGAAAAGCAAGGAGTGCGGAGGCATCTAAAACGGATTTACTCATAAGTGCGAGCTTCTTGTCTACGTTCTTCGATTAGTTCTGATGCCAACGATCGCTTACCAGCATAACGAGTAACTAATTCTTGGGCGCGTCGCTGTGCTGCTTTTTTTGAGACTATTCGTAGGGAATCTTCTTCAAGGAATAACACCACTTCATCTCCCACATCTATCTGGAGGGCTTTACGGATATCAGAGGGAATCACAATTCTCCCACCTTCAGTTAATTTTGTAGTTGTTTCAATTGACTTCATAAAACTGGATCGATGTCAACTATGTCATATTATTGTAGCAATGTCAAAACAACATAAATATGACAAGTAATAAATTTTTACCAGAAAAGAGAAAATTGACAGATATTTAGAATCGATCTCCTTGCTAGCATTTAGAGAAAAGTTGTAAAATACAGCTACATTTTCTTGCTTAGAAATATAAACAAAAGTATTTGCTCTTTTGGCAAATTACGTCCAATTAACAAACAAAAGTAAAAACTATGACTATTAATAAGATTGTCGAAAGAACTACTAGTGAAATCGAGCAAATAACAGCAAAAAAAACAGAACAAATATTTCAGTGGTCAAAAAACTGGTATCCACTAAGTCCGATATCCTATTTAAATCCAAGCATTCCTAACGCGATAGAGCTTTTGGGCAAAAAGTTAGTTATTTGGAAAAATAACCTTGGGGACTGGGTTGTAATGGACGATGTCTGTCCTCACAAGTTAATTGAACTATCTAAAGGAAAAATCGATTCTAATGCTGAAAATATAGTTTGTAGATACCACGGCTGGTGTTTTAATAGTAAAGGTGATTGTACTAAAATACCCGCGTTAGATGAAGAAGACGCAGCACAAAAAACTGCTTGTCAGAGCGATCGATCTAAAGTTAATATCTATCCCAATCAAGTCGTTCAAGACTTGCTTTGGATATGGCCTGACGATAGTTCAGAAGCGTTTGAAGAATCGTTATCTTTGCAACCTGCTACAATGCCAGAAGACGTAATAGATACACCTTCAAACAACTGGTATATGAGGGAAGTACCAGTTGGTTATGCAGTATCAGTAGAGAACAGTTTCGACCCAATTCATGCCCAGTTCGTTCACGAAGGAATAGCCTTTTTTTCTCCAGAAAAAACCGTACCGATGCGAGAGTATAAATTAGTCTCAGAAATATCAAAAGAAGGATTTACTCTCAAACATAGTGGCTACAATAAAATGAACGAGGATATGGAAGCTACGCGACAGTTTAAATCTCCTTGTTCTAATACAACTATATACACGTATATCAACGGAAATAAAAATTTATTTCAACTGTATTTTATTCCTACTAAGCCTGGTTATTGCCGATATATAGGTCAATTTTTAGGCTTTGTTCCCCCTTCTAAAAAAAGTTTTTGGCAGCAATTTTTACCAGAAGATTTGCTTATAGGTTTGCAACATTCTTCTTCTTATCAATTGGTCAACCAAGATTTGAACGTAATCAGCAGTCAAGAAGTTGCTTATTCTCAAGTCAATAAAACTTGGTCTAAAGCTTATTATTTACCTACTAATTCTGATTTTGGTTCGAGCATTTTTAGAAAATGGTTGGAACAATTTGCTGGGGGCGATCCCTTCGGTAAAGACGATCTCAAACGACTCCCCGATCGACAACTATACGATCGATGGAATGCACATTCTAAATTTTGCCCTCATTGTCGCAATTCTGTGGAGATTTTAGAAAAAATTAGAGGTCTTTGCGATCGAAGCACCAAGATACTCATTTTGTTAGCTTTGATATCGATAGTGATAGGAATACCATTAAAAATAGGAGCGATCTTAATAATTTTGGGATTCGTTAGTTTTTGGGTCTCTTCTTATGTAGAAGATAAAAGACATGATTTTATGACCAGTATTCCCAAGCGCGGATTGCCAGAAGTTAAATTATATTAACAGTTGTCAGTGAACAGTGAACAGTGAACAGTTATCAGTTATCAGTTATCAGTTATCAGTTATCAGTTGTCAGTTACCAATTATCAATTGATTCAAAAATGAATTCACAACTGTTCACTGATAACTGAAAAGTGGTTTAAATCCATGGGGGAGACCTGATAACTGATAACTGTTTTAAACTTTGTTAGGAAACTGGCGGGGCAATACTGTGCGGTAGCGCAGGTCGGGGAGGATATCACTCAGAAAATATCTGACGAGATTCTAAGTGAGCTTCAATTTCTCCGCGCGATCGCCACGCAGGTCGCAATTCCTTACGCGCTGCCAGTTTCAATTGATCTCCGTAATGGGGAGAATCCGATCGAGAAGAATTGCCATAAGTACTCAATACTTTTGCCCTTATGGGGTTAGAAAACTCAATAGCTGCGATATAGCTATCGCCAAGACCAGAAATATAACGCCCCTCCTCCCCAGGGAAAAACCCAATTACTCGGAAAATGCCGAGATTCCCATTTCCTCCATTACCTGGAAAATCTACTTTACCTCGAACGAACCGCATAACATCCCCCCAAGGCACGTCTAAAGTCCCATAGGCGGATTTAATCTTTGTAGCAGCAATTTCTAGCGCCTTAGCTGCAGCCTGCGGATTCGCTAAACCTTTAGGGGTTGTGAGGGGGTTTTTCTCGTCCCAGGGAGTAGCAAAAATATTTCCCCCTTGTTTGCCCATTTCCTCCCACCACATACTAAAAAGTAAGGCGCCACGGCTGTCTGCATCAGTTTTGCGATCCCAATTTGTTAGTACTGAGACAGCTTGACGGGTTAGGAGGCTGCCATATTGGTTTGCAGCAGCAATTAAATCGTCCAGGAGGCGATCGGCTAATTCCATGCGAGTCGAGTATTTATCCTCAATTAATTCCTCAAAGGAAATTTTTCTATCTTCAGCTAGCATTCTCGCGCTGCGTTGGGCGCGCAAACTCATACCCTGGGGGGCGGTATATGGTGGAAAATCCTTAGAATTGAGCTGTTGAGGAAATGTTGAAGTCCAAGGCGGATCGTTGGCATTTTGTACCCAGCCACTGGGAGGATCTATTACTTTAGGCAATTCGCTGTAGGGATGTATTTTCGTCCACAAAGTCTTGGAAGTATCTCCTGGAACAATGCCTTGCCAGTAGTTCCAGTCTCCTTGAGAACGAACTGGCAACTGACCGTTAAATAGATACATAATATGACCGTTACGATCGCCATACAAGATATTAGTAAAAGGCATTTGCAGCCGCTTTAGGGCTGTTTGGAATTGACGCAGATTTTTTGCTGCCATCATGTCCCAATACTGCTGCATTAGACCCCAGGCAGCAAATCGATCCAATCCGACTATACGGATAGCAAATGTAACCCCTTCTCTTTCTAGCACGACACCCTGTATCGATCGCCTCACTTTCAACTTTTCTTCTCGCAAACTGCCGTCGTTTTGCAAAACTTTCAAAGTTTTGCTTTCAGTTTCAAAAGGTCGCACCCGACCGTCAAAAAGGTAGCCTCCATCGGCGAGTTTGAGTTGATATCGATCGCAGCCGTCGAAGGTATTATATGTTGTCGCCCACCCCAGATAGTCGTTAAACGCTATGACTAAAGCAGGGATACCCACAGGGGCGACTCCATAAGCATCAATTCCTGGGGCGACAAGCTGGGTCTCGTATAAAATATTGCTACCAGACCAAGGTAAGTGAGGATTTGCTAGAAGCATGGCGCGACCGCTAGCAGAGTGTTTGGGTGCGATCGCCCATGCATTCGAGCCGCCATTATTTCCCGCTAAGCCAGGATAGCACTTTCCGTATACTGCTAAGAAAGAAAACAATAATCGATCGGCTAAAGCAAGAGAATCTGTTGCTTTTACTGGCAGCACCTTCTTTAATTCTTCAGAAATTCGATCGGGGTGTTTTTCAGCATAGGCATTCATCCCCGCAGCGAAAGCATCTAAATAGTTTTTCCCTTCCTCAGTTTGGGCAGCATAAGCCTGTTTTGCACTTTCTGGAAAACCCATTGAGTTCGCCAGGCGATCGGACTCTAGATATTTCTCCCCCCAATACTCCGCACCTCGTCCCCTTGCCGTACCGTATAGTCGCAAAATCTCGTTCCCGTGACTCTGCATTTGCGCCCAACCAAAGGCACGAAACATACCTTCTCTATCTTTAGCAAAAATATGCGGCACTCCCCAGCTATCCCAAAGGATTTCTGTGCTTTGTTTAGTGGCTGCAATAGGACTGGGAACACTCAGCAGCAATACTAAACACAGACCCAAGATCGATCCTAAATAAAATCGCTTTTTGCTACCCACGGAACATTAGAATGATTGCAAACACGAGTTATCTTACCAGTTATCAGTGAACAGTTACCAGTTATCAGTGAACAGTTATCAGTTGTCAGTTACCAATTATAAATTATCAATTGATTCAAAAATGAATTCACAACTGTTCACTGATAACTGAAAAGTGGTTTAAATCCATGAGGGAAAGCTGATAACTTTTCGCTATTTTAATAAAAATTATCACCAATTATCTAACTCAATCATTTCTAATTATTGACATTTTTTTCACAATAAATTACCTGTATAAATAATCTTCTGAGTTAGGTGTTTTTAGTTTGAACTAACCATCGTGCGGACATTTTTTTGTTGATTTAAGGAAAAATTAATTGGTATTTTACCTTAAATATAGCTTAGTAAAATAGGACAATTTATTTTAACACCTATATTAACTCGAGGTCGCTTTTGTTGCTCTGCTGACTACTTCGAGCTTCTTTTAAAAGTTTAACTTGCTGGCGATTGAGTTTGATTCTGCTCCTTATTTGTTCAATTTCACTTGCTACTTTCTCATAATCAGGATGTAACTCTTTTGGTCCTATTCCCATACTCTCTTCGAGGGTATTTTCTCTCATTTTGAGTGCTGTAAGTCGTTTCCTATCCCTATTAAACTCTTCTTCTAATTCGGACAATCCTCTCGATCGAGCTTGTTGAAGCAAATCTTCTTCTTTTAATTGTTCGCTCGCACTTTCTTGAGTAGTGAAATTGCTGTTTTCTGCTGTAGTATTTGGGGTTTCTATCGAGGGAATATCTTCACTAACCGAATCTGGTTTTTCGGATACGGGATTTTCATCTAGCTCGAGACTAAATTCAACTTCTTCTTCTTCGGTAATATCAAAACTTTCTTGAGTAGTGAAATTGCTGTTTTCTGCTGCAGCATTTGGGTTTTCTCTTGAGATAATATCTTCCCTAACCGAATCTGGTTTTTCGGGTACGGAATTGTCATCTAGCTCGAGAC
>JASJDA010000339.1 GCA_030065755.1 Prochloraceae cyanobacterium
GTTATTTAATTAGTCAACTACAGTAATTAACAGTTAACTAGTAAACTACTTTAATTTACAGTAACAGCTCGCTGTTGCCCGCTTCAAGTAATACCAATTCCTCTTATTTTTGCTACACATGATAAAAACAGAGAGGAGATTGATAAGCTTCTAGTTTCTTGATAACTGAATCTAAAGTATCAGAGTGGAGTTGAAAAATTCGGGAATGAATATAGGCAGCATAGAGATTAGGTCCCGAAGGAGGGAAGCAAGAAATTCGATTGTAGATAGATAAAGTGCCAATTTGTATTATGCTTGTGGTAAAAAAGGGCTGTTGGGGATACTTATAAAAATAATTGGTCAAGTTTTAGATAAGCAAAATATAGATTCCTTATTAATAAAGGATTATAGGGAAAATGTCGTTTTAGACCTCTAATTTTCTGCGTCATTTTTGAGCCGTAATTTGACACATTTTGCTGAGAGTTTAGGAATTTTTAAGGTGTTTCTCACTCTAGGGAGCCATTTTTAGTGAATAATAGTGGCGTCAAGTGATGTAGTATAATTTCGTTTTTTTGTCTTTTGGCGCTATTAAAAATAGTATTGCCATTATTGGCTATAAAAAATGACGTTTTTTAGTGAGGGATTACTTAGACATTTTAAAATGGGTCACAAATGATGCTAAATAATGGCGATTTGACCGGTAAAAAGATGGTATTAATGTACTAAAAAGCAACTATTTTTCCAAGCTTGTTTTGAATAAAAGCACAATGAGTAGATATATGAGTCAACCAGATTATGTAGAGTTAAATTTTCGTTATCGTCCAAAGGAGCATAGCAACGATGCGGCGTTGGTGAGTTATTTGAATTCTCACTCGGCGAAAGAAAAGAGAAAAATGATCTTAAAGGCTCTGCGACATATGTATTTGCTTGATGCTGTATGCTTCAACTCAAAAATTGAAACGGTTGAGGATTTATCAAGAGTGGCTCAAGCTTTAAAGAAAACATATGGCAGCAATGAATTTAAAAAATCTTTTAGTCTTGACATAAGTATAAATATGGTTAGCTCTTTCTCTGAGAGTCCAAATTACGATCCTCTAGATGATGCCTCAACCGAAAAACAGGAGTAGCGAAGATTTTGACATTGATTGAATTTCCCATCGACTCCGATTGAAATTCCTCAATAACTTGATTCAAACTCTCAGCAGAGTTTAAGACAAAATAACCTATTCTGCATTGCATAGATGTCTCGATAAAGTATTGATACTTGTGGTGGCTGTTCCATCTTTTTTGTAAATTATCAGCTTTACCAATGTATAAAAGTTGGTATTCAGGAGTATAAACAAAATAGATGCCAGGACGTGCAGGTAGCTTAAAACGCTCTGTAATATGCAGGCTAGGTATAGCGTTTTGTAGCATAGCTACTGTGACGGCGGTTTTGCTCTGCTTCGTTTGCCTAACCTGAGTCGAGATCGCCTTCATGATATCGGAAGGTAATCGAAGACTGAAAGTAGTTTGAGTGTTTATGTTAGTACTTGTCATACATAGCAAAAACTAAACTAATACATAATATTGTATCTAGTATTTAAGTGCTATTAATTTGTAATATAAATACAATATGTTAAGTTAATAAGCATCATTGTATGTATTTAATATTTAATTGCAATGTCATATAATATATAATACAAAATTTATAAGTATTAATATCATGCTATGCATATATGCAGTTAACATAGTGTCATATAATATGAAATATAAAAATATATAATCATTAATATCATGCTATGCATATATATAATTAGTGCGATGTCATATAATATATAATATTAATGCCTATATTTTCGGGATAATACTAACATATATGTGTATTATTTATTTGCATTGCAAGTATAGAGTGAGTACACTATGTTAATAGTTGTAAGACAAAATGTCTCTTTGTATGCTCTTATGTAAATACAGTGCAATTAGATTATGAATACAGTGTATTAAGTTATGGAATACAAAAATCAATACATCTGTCGGGGGTTTACATCGAGATCTTTTGGTAAATCGATCTAGCCCACATCCTCTCCCTCATAACTAAGTATTTTAACTAATTAATAATAGAGGATATATGACCTTTCCCTACTGCCAATAAAGGGGGGTTTAAGGGGGTCTCCCCCTTAAATGGGGGTTTAACCCTGAAAAAAATTGTTTTCTATAATTCCAATATTGTGGGACAACTTCTGTCCCTTTTCTGATTGGTTTTAGAGACTTTCTCGGACAGATAAGAATAAAGTTCGCTCGTTTTTCGGACAGATAACGGTAAGGCGAGATTGTTTTTCGGACAGCTAAAGTTTCTAGCTCTAGAAGCTTTCAAAGATTTGTCGGACAATCTATAGCCATCTCGAATGGCGTTGGGTGTGATGCGATGCGGAACCACGGAGCGACAGCGTAGTGGTGGAGCCTGTATGGGGGGACTGGGGGGCTGCCCCCCAGAGAAACTAATAGGCACAGCAAAACTACTACATTTGCTAGTAATAGCAGCATTACAAAGTAGTCTGAGCAAATATAGTCTTTGTTGCCACCGAGCGCTGCCAGTTAATCTTTTAGGTTACGTATCATATTTGATAATGCAGTTATCAAATATGATAATTATCCAATTAAAAAAAACTGCGATCTAAACTGCTAAATTGAGAGAGATTGAAGCTGTAATTATTATCAGTAAAGGGTTATAAGAGCGTGGGGTACTTGTATGGGGATAACCTCTGAATTATTCAGGGGTTATCCCTTGGGGTATTCATGGGGGGCTGAAGATTTTTTGAGCAATCGCTTCTAATCAAATAGTAGCCATACTACAAATAAGCCTAGCTACAGACTGACCTGGTAAGCTATACTGACTTACTCAAGTTAAAATACTTATAATCTTATATAAACGCTAAAAGTATTATCAAATATAACCTTGAGTCGTAAAAATTTCTATTTTTCTCACCTCAATGCTAGCTGAATGCATCCGCAGCGTTTCGTAAATAGCTCTACAAACATATTGCTCAATGTAGCCTGTTAGCAGCCTCGACGCAGTACGATTCGTACCACCAATCGCAGAAAAAAATGTCAATCAATTTAGAAGAATTGTTAAGTAAATGTTGGTGCTTAAAATCTATGTTTAGCTGGTCGAAAAAGAAGACCGAAAACTTATCAAAACAAACAAAAAATAAATTAGAATCTTCCTCGAAAAAAACATCTTTTTCGAGGACAAATGTTAACCTTAATTCAGCTAATATTCTTGACAGAAACTCCAAAAAAATAACAAACAAAAAAGATAAATTTAAGATTTTAAGATTGTTACCGATAAGCCTACTAGATATCCAGAATTTAGCTGTAATTGTCGCGGCTATAACTTTTATCTTCAGTGAGGGTGCGCGACGCGATGCAGATGTCTATCAGGCTTGGAAAGTAATTACTTCAGCATATGCACAACCAGGAAATGGTGGTCGCAAAGAGGCTATAGAATTTTTATATTCTAGCCCGCGACGAAACCCTTGGTTTTGGCTCAGGTGGAAAAAACAAAACTTAGCTGGTTTGGCAGTTCCGAAAGCATACTTAACTGGAATTCAACTTCAAGGAGCTAACTTAGTAAACGCTAATTTTCAAGAAGCTGTTTTAAAGAAGGCTAATTTGCAAGATGCTAACTTATTTCAAGCGAATTTATCTAATGCTAATCTGATAGAAGCTAAATTACAACGAGCTAAATTGATAGAAGCAAACTTGCAACAGACTGATTTGAGATTGGCAGACTTACAGCAGGCAAATTTAACAGTAGCAAATTTACAACAGGCTAATTTGGCAGCTACCAATCTCGTGGATACAAATTTGTCTGGAGCAAATTTAAAAAATGCCGATTTAAGAGATCAGACTTATGAGATGCGGGGAACTATACTAGTTGCAGCTAACTTACAACAAGCCAACTTAATCGCAACCGATTTAAGATATACCGATCTACGTGCTGCGAACCTAACAGATGCCCTTTATACGGACAAACATACTTCAAAAGAGGTTTGCCGGCGAAACTTTAGCGAATATCCTTGCCCTACTCTTTTTCCTGAAAATATTGACCCTAACAAAGCTAGAATGCGTCTGATAAGAACAATTGACGATTTCAACGAAGCTTCTAGCGGTCTGTTGGAGAGAAAAGCTCAATGAGGTCTGAAGTTGTCAAGAAGACCTGTAACCGCTTCAGATTAAAAGTTAAAGGTTCTTATCGTGTAGCCATAAAATAAAAGACCTAAGATGATTTCTTGACCGAAGGCTTAACCTTCTCTAGCTCCGTATTGGTTATAGATGTTAGTCAAATCTAGTAGGACAACGAGATTAATGATGAAACGAGTCAGATGGAGCGTCGCTCCCATCCAATTCTTCTGGGTAACGACTTGTTCCTCTCGGACACCATATTATTCCATTTACACATTTTTGATAATATCGTCGTAAGCGCATGAGGTCACGATTAGAGTTGAGAGGTTCAAGTTCTATAATTCGGTCAACAATTTCGATGGCTTCTCGATAATCACCTCTGGTCTGTGCCTGGATAAGTCTCCTATAAAGCTGTTCAACTGTCTCACCGGCTATAGCAGGGGAAGTAAAAAACAGAGATAAGAAAAGGACAAAAAAAGGTTTAAGACGCATACCTAGTCATTGAAACTCTGCCTTGGTTGAATAATTTTTGCTGTCACCGTACCAATAGCATACTGTTCTTTTTCTCTGGCTATATATTACCTCACCGTTGCTTTAATTACTTAATCAGTTTGAACTGGTGGGAGCGAAGCTTTTATTCTTACTCTGGAGCTGTATTAAAACCATGAACAGCAAAAATATTATTTGCTAGATTATTTACCATATGTGGAATTAATATTTTCATGTTTTCTAAATAGCTAAATGACCAAAGTTGAACCAGTTGATTTCGAGCTTCTTCATTTTTGTATATCTTTTTATATTGTGTGATTAATACCATTGCTACTTCCCCACTATTTTCCGTCACTACAAACACATATTCATTTCTGTCTGATTTCAGTTCTTTATACCAAGTTTCTATGTTTTCTTCTAATTCGTATTCATATAGCTCTGCGGACATTTTCCCATTTTCTAATAGTGCTTTTCGCAATTTTTTTTCAATTCTTTTCTTATTCATCTGAGGATTATTTTTGATAGCTTTAATTCAATTTTTTCAATTAATTAACTTCACTAACTTTGGATTAGTTAGCGATTTAGAGTCCGGTCGTAAAAGTTGGGAATAAACTGGCAAAAGTTGCTATCCTTGTAAAATTTGTTTAGATATATTTCAAAGTTATCTATTGCCTTTTCTATATCTTCTAAGTCTCCACTTTCCAGAGCATTAATTAGGAGATTAAAGTTTTCTTTTAGTTTTGTAGTATCGATATTTCTATTAATTTCCATGATTTAAAAATTCAATGCCGCGATCGCGTGTTTCTTATGTTTTTCGCTAACTCCCAAATAAGCTTCCAAAGCTTCCAGAGAGCGATGACCAGAAATAGCTTGAATATGGCGCAGTGGTACACCAGCATCACTCATCCAACTCAGAGCAGTTCTTCTCAAACTGTGACTGCTTACTCCTTCGATTTCTAGTTCGTAACAAGCCGTTCTCAAGATTCGATCGGCGCTAGTGCGATGGATATGTCCTCGCCCGTGCCGACCAGGAAACAGATATGGTGCATTAGGGCGGAACATTTCACTGTGTAGATACTCTTCTAAATATTCTCTGAGCTGAGGATGTATATCAATTTCTCTGGTATCGCGCTTGCCTTTGGTATTACAACTGCGTAATACTAGTTTAGAGCGAATTCCCTTAAAGCCTACTACGTCTTGCCGATTCAGCGTACAAGCTTCGCTGATTCTAGTTGCTCCGTAAAGACAAATGCCAAATAAAGCTTTATCGCGAGGCTTAACAAAACCGTGGCCGGAGTCAAATAGTAAATGTATCTGATCGGGAGTAAGTATTTCTGCTTTACCGTACCCATTGACTTTCACCGCCACCCCCCCAAAATTCGATTGATAAGAAGATTTTACGTATCAAACTAAAACTTTTGATACCTAAGCCCCTCAACTCCCTATAATCTCGTGAATATCGCAACAATATTTAAAAAACTTATCTTTTTATAATACAAAGCAACTTTAAACCTTAACGAAAGAATGAGGTATCTAGCGATTTTAAATAAGTTTTCCTTATTCTAGATCGCAAATCGGCTTTTGAGCACTAAAAAATAGCTGCCCCTTTGGTAAATGGACACAGAAAACCATTACTAATGCTTTTTAGCTGGCTAGTTTGAAGCGATTAAGGAAAAAATCCTTTGAATTATCTAGCAAAAAGCAGTTTATATTAGTTTATGAGATATTTTCCCCCTGTTGGTTGGCAGACCCAGGAGGACGGTATCGGAAAACCATTTATTTGTCCTTCCAGCAAACCGATACACTACTATGTATAGTAACAGTCCAAAAGACTTTTGGTGGACTGCCAAAAGCAGATTTTATTCTAAAGTTACATTTACCTTCCATTGCTCTCACCGTTTAGCATTTCACTTCAATAACTTGGTGGGAGGTGAAAAATGGTAGTAGCACCTCAAAAACCAGGAACTGATTACGCCTATTACGGAAACGACTTTGAAGTGATAGATAGTCTTTCATCAATCTACGAGGTAATAAATCAAAACCGCCGAAGCGTGAGTTTAGATTTGTCAACAGCTCTAGGTGGTGGTGCTGAGGGATTGCTCAAAGCATTAGTAATTCAGAACTTCATGTACTGGATGAGCAAACGCTCAGGAGTAATTCATAAAGGTAGGCGATGGATATATAACACGATACAGACGATCGCCGAACAAATAAGAGCAAGTTACGACCAAACGCGACGGGTATTAGAAAGTCTTCGCTGGGAAGACAAACTGTTAATAGCCGAACCTCTAGGGCTAGAGCTGAATATTAATCATCGGAGTTATCAAACACTTTTCTATGCGATCGACTTTAAACGGTTTTTAGAAATATTGAAAGAAAAAGGTTTCATCAAGAATGATTCAAAAGATGATGCGGAATCACAAGTTAATGAAATCTTAAATAATGAAGAAGTGATCGACAATGAACCGTCAGTCAACGATGAAGTTTTACACAATAGGACAAGTTTTCTGTCGGCAGATATGCCAGAGGCATATTTTAATCTCCCAGGATTGCTGGGAACTGTTGCCAGCAATAACATAAATACTTCCTCAGAGTATTTCTACAAACCCAACCCACCCACCCCCTTGAGGGAGAGAAAAAAAGAAAAAAATTCCCCTCACCAAGAAAAAGCGACAATTACTAAAAAATCCTCTCCACGTCAAGAATCTGTTAAAAAAGTTAACAACCACGCTGAGAAGATTTCTTCAGAAAACAAATGTTCCGCCGCGCCCCCGCCTAAAAAGTCAAATAACCATGTAGTTAAGAAATCAGATAAGCCGAGACTTAAGAAAGCTTCAACTCGTGAAGGGTCAGATGAAAATGCACCTTGGTCAAGCCGAGAAGAGTCACACGAGTTTCGCAGAAAACTCGTTCAAGCATTGGCAATTGTGGCTAATTGTCGTTCCCCAGAAGGGTTAACTAACGGGATTATGGAAAGTCTCAGGAGAGGGGAATCTCACAGTTATTGGGATGATTTCAAAGCAGGCGACCCGATCGGTACAAGAGCTAAGCCTGAGTGGGAAATAACTCCAGGAGAACCTTATCCTCTGTTTTTACAGTATCTTGAGTATCAACTGGGAGGACCACACGACACCGACGAGCAGAAGCTAGAAAAAGCCTTAGATGTTTTGGATAGTCCCAAAAAAGCATTTCAGTACTGGAAACAGTTTCTCAGAAAAGTAGAATTACGAGCCGCTGACGTGAAAAAAGCCAAAGAGCTTGGGGTATCGGTTCCAGCAGCTCCCACATGGATGAGCGAAAAAGAATACCCTGCGGTAGAAGAGGCGGCAGCAGCAGCAAATTATATTTTCTCTGAAGCCAGCACGGGCGATCGCGCGATTTCATTTGCCAAGCAAATTTTGGGTGAGGTTTTGCCCTCAGTTGCACCCACGGAGAAAAAAGCCTCTCTATCGGGTCTAGAATCGTCAAGCAAGCGATTATCATCTTCATCTGAGGCTAACATCGATAAGCCTATTGAAAAGCTCTCTGAGGAG
>JASJDA010000057.1 GCA_030065755.1 Prochloraceae cyanobacterium
AAGTCTGTGCATTAGAGCGATACTGCTGAAGAACTTAACAAAAGAGAGATTTTTCCGTAAAGCGATCGCTCAATAAATTAGGGCTAACACCGAAGTTGATACACAAGACGATAAGCACTTGAAATACTCGCACTCTTTCCCATTCCCAAATAGATATTTTGCGTGAGGCGATTTATACTAAGGGAGCAACCAAAT
Source organism: Prochloraceae cyanobacterium (assembly GCA_030065755.1). Taxonomy (GTDB): domain Bacteria; phylum Cyanobacteriota; class Cyanobacteriia; order Cyanobacteriales; family JASJDA01; genus JASJDA01. Next base: position 196 of record JASJDA010000057.1, read on the forward strand.
CGATCTGGCCAGAGATGACAACTACGGTTCTGGCATACCTCTTAATCATTTGCTACTTCATCATTGAGCGTTTCTTAAGAAAAGGGAAAAAAGCTATCAGTTTAAAAGCTGGTGAATCGGATCGGGGTAGTTCACAACTCATTTGGATTAGTGGTCTATTCGGTATTTTCCTTGTTATGTCTGCTCCAATTTTAAATGCTTATCAATTCGGATATTGGAATAGTGCCTATATTGGTTGGGTAGGTATATTACTCACGCTTGGTGGACTCATCTTGCGGTACTGGGCTGCTAAAATCCTCGGTGAATTTTACACGAGAACACTTCAAATTGTTGAAGGACAGCGAATAGTCGATCGAGGTCCCTACAGCATCATTCGGCATCCTGGTTATCTTGGTACGCTCGGTATGGAAATTGGAGCCAGTTTACCAGTTAGTAATTGGGCTGTATTATTAGTCATTGCGATCGTAGGAGTGCTATCGCGTGTTTATCGCATTCAAGCAGAAGAAGAAATGCTAGAAACTTCCTTTGAAGAGCAATACAAGGTCTACCTAGAGAAAACTTGGAGGCTGATTCCATTCATCTACTAGGGGCAGAATTAGCCAAATTACCTGGTATTATTTTAGTTTTTTGGAGATCGATTTACGGAAAAATCTCTCTTTTGTTAAATTCATCAGCAGTATCATTAGACTTCGCAGCATTTTTGATTAATAAAGATTTTTATAATACGACATAAAACAAAAGGTATTTAAGTGTCTTTAATTTTTTGGAGCCTGTATTATGATTCCTCGAAAAAATATTCGCAACATTGGTATTTCTGCTCACATCGATGCAGGAAAAACAACTCTTTCGGAGAGGATTCTGTACTACACGGGCAAAATTCACAAAATTGAAGAGGTTCGTGGCGATGGAGATGGAGCCACAATGGACTATATGGAGTTAGAGAAGGATAAAGGTATTACCATTACCTCAGCCGCTATTAGCTGTATGTGGCACGATACCCAAATAAATCTCATCGATACTCCAGGTCACGTAGATTTTACCATCGAAGTAGAGCGGTCTTTAAGGGTGCTTGACGGCGCAATTATGGTACTGTGCGCTGTGGCTGGGGTTCAGTCTCAGTCTATAAGTGTAGACAGACAGATGAAGCGCTATCGAGTACCTCGTCTAGCTTTTATTAATAAGATGGATCGTTTGGGTGCAAATCCTTTTCGAGTGGTAGAAGAACTTAAAGAGAAATTGGGTTTGAACCCCGTAGTCCTTCAATATCCGATCGGAACTGAAGATAATTTTGCAGGAGTCATCGATTTAATTGAGATGACGGCGAACTATTTTGAAGGAGAAAAAGGTGACATTGTTGTAACGAAACCAATTCCCCAATATTTAGAGACCGAAGCAAAAGCAGCACGAGACAAGATGTTAGATAAAATATCCATACTCTCAGAAGAGATGATGGAGAAATTGCTCGCCGATCGAGAAGTCCCCAAACAGACTATTTGGGAAACTATTCGTCAGGGAACTTTAAGCGGGGAATTTACGCCAGTGCTAGTGGGTTCTGCTTACAAAAATAAAGGGGTACAAAACTTACTGAATGCAGTTACTCTCTATTTACCTTCTCCAGTAGAAAGAGAGATCGTTACAGCAGTTGATGTTTCCACGCAGGAGGAAATTAAGGTCGATCCCGAACCTTCAGATCCTTTAGTAGCACTCGCTTTCAAGCTTACTGACGACGAGTTCGGTCAACTAACCTATATTCGCGTCTATTCGGGAACTCTCAATAAAGGCGATCGCCTCTACAATAGCCGTACTAAAAAACTCGAAAGAGTAAGTCGCATAGTGCAAATAGAGGCAAATAAGCGTAAAGATTTAGAATCGGCCACAGTTGGGGATATTGTCGGCTTAATTGGGGTTGAGTGTGCTTCTGGGGATACTCTCACCTCTGCTGGTACTAACCTCTCTTTAGAGAGCATCTTCGTCCCAGATCCAGTAATTACTCTTTCTCTAACTCCGAAAAGTCAAGAGGATATCGAGCGAATGTCTAAGGCGCTGCATCGCTTTGTGCGAGAAGATCCCACCTTGCACGTTACCAACGATCGCGAGTCGAATCAAACTCTGATTTCGGGAATGGGTGAGTTGCACCTAGAAATCTATATCGAACGGATGAAGCGAGAATATAATGCTAAAGTCTATGTGGGTGCGCCAGCAGTTGCCTATAGAGAGACGATCGCTCGATCGGCAACTTTCGACTACACGCTCAAAAAACAGTCAGGTGGTTCGGGACAATATGCTCGCGTGATAGGTCACATAGAACCCTGTAAAGAGCAGTTTGTATTTCAAAATAAGGTTGTTGGGGGTGCTATTCCCACTCAGTTTATTTCTGCTTGCGAAAAAGGCTTCCGAGACGGGATGAATACTGGAACCCTTAAAGGATATCCGATCGTTGGGGTTAAAGTGGTCTTAGAAGGCGGTTCTCACCACTCCGTTGATTCCTCGGATCTGGCTTTTCGCTATGCAGCCAAACAAGCCTTCGAGCAAGGATTCGATCGCGCTAAACCGATCGTATTAGAACCGATGATGTTGGTAGAAGTAGAAACGCCGAGCGAATTTGTGGGAAGAATACAGGGTAATTTATTGTCTCGTCGCGGCTTTTTGCTCGGTTCTCAAACCAGGGATAATTACTCGGTAATTCGTGCAGAAACTCCCCTCGCCAAAATGTTTGGTTACTCGACAGATTTGCGATCGCTCTCTCAAGGAATGGCTACTTTTTCTATGGAGTTTGCAGAATACAGACCCTTACCAGAAAATCTTCTCAGCGAAATTAAATAATAGTTAAGAGTTAGTGGTTAGTGGTTTATTGCTACTAACCACTTTCAGTTTTAAGAGACTTTTTTGGAAATTCTTGCTTTACTGACTGTTGTTGCCAAAGTTCTCAGCATGGACGCTGTAGTAGGAAAGTCAACGCAAGCATCGGTAATACTTTGTCCGTAAGTCAGTTGGCTCAAATCGGTGGCAATGGGCTGATTTCCTGCAATCAAATGGCTTTCAATCATCACTCCCATTACGTGTTTAGAACCGCTTTTGAGTTGTTCGGCGATGTTTTCCAGGACGATCGACTGTCGGGTATAGTCTTTATTGGAATTGCCGTGGCTGCAGTCTACCATGACTCTAGAAGTCAAACCGTGACTAGCTAAAGATTTACTAGCTTCCTCTACCATAACTGCATCGTAGTTCGACCCATTTTGACCGCCTCGTAACACTAAGTGACCGTCAGGATTGCCTGCTGTAGCAACAATACTAGCCAATCCGTGGTGGTTAATACCGAGAAAGTGGTGCGGTTTGCTAGCTGCAACCATAGCATTAATAGCTGGTTCTAATTTGCCGTCAGTGCTATTCTTGAAGCCAACGGGCATAGAAAGTCCCGATGCCATTTCGCGATGAGTTTGACTCTCGATCGTGCGCGCTCCGATCGCCGTCCAAGATACCAGATCTGCAATATACTGAGGTGTAATCGGATCGAGTAATTCGGTTGCTGCAGGTACTCCTATATTAGATAAGTCTAAAAGCAACTTGCGGGCTAAGCGCAGTCCTGTATTGATATCGTAACTTCCGTTGAGGTGAGGGTCGTTAATCAGTCCTTTCCAACCTATTCTAGTGCGGGGTTTTTCAAAGTACACCCGCATTAAAATTTCTAATTCCTCTTCTAATTCGTGGCGGATAGAGGCTAGTTTTTCTCCATATTCATTTGCTGCAGCAACATCGTGAATTGAGCACGGTCCCACGACTACTAAGAGTCGTTTATCTTCATTATGGAGGATGTTGCGGATGCGATCGCGAGTTACAGTAACTAAACTAGCAGCAGTTTCGCTGATGGGCAATTCGCTGTGAAGTAATGCTGGATTGATCAAAGGTCGATTTTCTACAACGTGCAGGTCGTATGTTTTATACATAGCTAGTTTGGGTTGGATTGGCTAGTTGGGGTGCATTGTTACTCAATTCTCAACCTAAAAGGCATGATGGCATAAACGCCTCTAGGATCGTTTAAGCTTTGCAAAATTGCCAAATCTTCTTTTAATTTGAGGTATTCTGCCGTTAACGGATCTAGATGTTGAGCTTTTGCGAGCGATCGAGCATTGCTGAAATTCTTGAAGATTATCTCTTCTAATGTCTCTACTCTGGGATATTCTCTTACTTTCCAATCTTTACCCAGTTCGGCTTTTTCGGCTGCATATTCAATGGCTGCTTGGAGTCCCCCCATTTGGTCTACTAAGCCAATTTCTTTGGCATCTTCTCCCGACCAAACCCTTCCTCCAGCGATTTCGGCTACTTCCTCTTTAGACAAATTGCGGGCTTTTGCTACTCTTTCTAGGAAAAGATCGTAAATTCGATTGATGTATTCTTGAAGTATTTTTAATTCTTCTTCTGTTTTGGGACGGGTAGTTGTAAAGCTGTCAGCAAAGCGTCCAGTTTTGACTATATCCCAAGTAAAACCGTTATCATTAGCTATTGCCTTGATATTGGGAAACAGACCTAAAACGCCGATCGATCCCGTAATGGTGTTGGGTTGGGCAAAAATACTATCTGCTCCAGTAGAAATCCAGTAACCTCCAGAAGCAGCCACATTACCCATAGAAATAATTACAGGTTTTTTTTGCTCGCGAATCAATTCTAGTTCTCGCGCAATCACTTCTGAGGCTGTAGCGCTACCCCCAGGGCTATTTACCCGCAGTACCACTGCTTTAACATTTTTGTCTTGTCGCAGTTTGCGTAATTCTTTGGCAAAGCGATCGCCCCCAATTTCTTGCGCTGTACCTTTACCGTCAACGATCGCTCCTTCTGCATATACTACAGCAATTGTATTTTTATAGGTTGTTTGCTGCTGGGCAAGTACGCGGGAACGATTGGCATAGGTATTGAGGTCAATAGAACGAAATGACTTATTCTTATCTTTAACTCCACTTATTTTTCTGAATTCTGCGGCTATTTCATCAAAATAAGCGACTCGATCGACTATTTTTTGCTCTTTGGCTGCTTCTGGCTCTATAAGACCTTTAGTATCGGCAATTTCCTGCAGCTTTTCGGGGGATAATTCCCGACTTTTTCCTACTTGACCGAGAAATTCTCCCCAAAGGTCGTTTAGAAATCCTTGAATTTGTTCTCTATTTTCAGGACTTAAATCTTTCCTGGTAAAAGGTTCTACTGCTGATTTATACTTACCTACTCTAACTGTTTGTACGCCGATACCATACTTTTCTTGCGCCCCAGTAAAAAATAGTGGTTCGGAAGCTAAACCGTTAATTTCCATTCCCCCCATGGGGTTTACCGTCACTAAATCGGCAACTGAACCGAGATAATATTCTTTTTCGCTCCAAGAATCGTCATGAGCAATGATTTTTTTACCTGTGGCGCGAAACTCTTCTAAAGCGGCGCGAACTTCCCTCAATGTCGCATAACCATTAGCACCTCCTCCACCTCGACCATCTAGAAAAAGAGCAACAATGCGTTTATCTGTACTTGCTTTTTCTATGGTTTTGACTAGTTGACGGAGGGCGATTCTGTCACTTGGTTCACTTGAAAGTGCTTGATTTAAAGTAAAAGTAGGTTGCTTATCTCTAATCTCGGTTGATAGGTTGAAAACCAAGACTGATTTATCTTTTACTCTAACTGCTTGTTCGCTGGTTTTTGAAGCTGTTGCTGCTATTAAAAATACTAACCCAGCGAACCCTAGAGTAATAAATAAAAATAACCCCACTAGGGTGCCAATTATGCTGGCTAAGGTTTGTTTAATAAATTGACCCATTGTTTTTCTCTGATTCTTGAGACCTGCAACTGGGAAGCGATTGGGCGAAACCCCCACGCCCTAGCAAACGATCGCTCTACTTACTTGTCAGTTTCTAGTTCCCAGTTACGCGATCTCATTTAACTTTTATGCTATCTTTTGTAGAGCATGGGAGTGTTTTAATTGGTAAATATCAGCATTACCCGTACAAAACATAACGGTTCTTATTTCTGCTGTTAGCAACTCCACCAATTCTTTTAAAGCTTGAGAAGATTCTGAAGCTGCTTGTAAAAATGGCAAAGCTAAACCTGCTATATCTGCTCCCATAGCGATCGCTTTAGCTACCTCCATACCGTTGCGAATTCCTCCTGAAGCGATCAGGGGAATATCTGGATATTGAGTCCTAATTTCTAGGATACACTCTGCTGTTGGCAATCCCCAGTCGGCAAAAGTTTTTCCTAAATTCCGCTGCATGGAATTTTCCGCTCGTTCGCTTTCTACTTTTGCCCAAGATGTCCCCCCAGCCCCAGCTACGTCAATGGCTTTGACCCCAGTATCTATTAATTTTTGTGCCATATTCACTGAGATGCCATTGCCTACTTCTTTAGCTATTACTGGTACGGTCAATTTACTGCATAAATCCGCTATTTTGTCAAGCAAACCTTTGAAATTTGTATCGCCATTGGTTTGAATGCACTCTTGGAGGGGATTGAGATGCAAAATTAAAGCGTCTGCTTCCAGTAGGTCTATTACTCGCCGACATCGATCTAAACCGTAATTATAGTTAAGCTGTACTGCACCGAGGTTAGCAAAAAGGAGGATATCGGGGGCGAGCGATCGCACGGCAAAAGTATCGGCTACTTCAGGTTTTTCTACTGCTACTCGTTGAGAACCCACTCCCATTGCTAATTTATATTCTTGGGCTACTTCTGCTAGTCGATAATTAATTGTTTTAGCTGTTTCAGTACCTCCTGTCATAGACGAAATTAGCAAGGGAACGCTCAATTCTTTCCCTAAAAAAGTAGTTGTAGTGTCGATTTCATTTAAGTTTAATTCTGGCAAACAAAAATGAGTAAAACGATAGCGATCTAATCCATTAGTTAAGCGATTAAATTGAACGTTTTCTTCCAAACAAATTCTTATGTGGTCGGCTTTGCGTTTCTGGGTATTTCGATCGTTCATTGGTCAGAGAGTCTAGGTAGGAGAGAGGGAGAGGGGGAGAGGGGGAGAGGGGGTGAATAACAAATAGCAAACAGCTAACAGCAAATAGCAAACAGCTAACAGCTAACAGCTAACAGCTACTTAATTAGTTCTACCGCATCTTTTCCATCAATTTCATCGAGATATACTTTTACTTTTTCTTCAGCAGCAGTGGGCAAGTGTTTGCCTGTAAAATCGGGATGAATTGGTAACTCGCGATGTCCGCGATCGACTAGCACTAAAAAACGTATTACTTGAGGTCTACCGTATTCGTGAACCGCATTTAAAGCAGCGCGAATGGTACGTCCTTTATAAATTACGTCGTCTACTAAAACTAGGGTTTTTCCAGTGATATCAAAGGGGATCTCGGTTTTAGCAGGGGTGCGGGTAGCGATGCGATCGAGGTCGTCTCTCCAAAAAGTAATATCAATTGCTCCTACTGGCACTTTAATCTGTTCTAACATCTCGATCTGATTGGCGATTAGTTTAGCAAGGGGAGCGCCTCTAGTATATATTCCCAATAATACTAGTTGGGAAAGATCTCCAGATTTTTCTATTACCTGGGAAGCAAGACGGGTAATAGTACGGCGTATTTCTTCAGCAGAAAGAATCTCAATTATTTGGGCAGACATTGGTTAAATAATATCTAGGGCTATTTTTAAAACAGTTATCAGTTATCAGGTCTCCCTCATGGATTTAAAAGGAGACATTCTACCTATAGAGATAGAGAATTAATTGCAGTAATTTTTAGAGATTGGTTAGAGAAAATAGCAGACTAACTTGAAAGTGAAGTTTACATTTTTGATAAAAAATATAAGTGTATAGATGATTCAAATCCAGATTGTCCAGGGTCTTTTCTCAGGAGTTTATATTCTGGAAACTAATTAATTTCTATGCCATTTTCTTGCATATAATTCAATAACCAATTAGCGGCAGTAGCGCGACGAGTTTGAGGAGGGCCAAATTCGCCAATTTTATAACCTTTAAAGCCCAATTTTTCCTTGAGAAGTTGTTTGTTTTCTTTGGGAATGGAACGGGTAAGTTTTACTGTGGGGGGTCGATCGGCGATAAAATCGGGAGGTTCTGGATATTGCGATCGCCAATCTTCTGGTACGTTGCTAGTATCCCACTTTTGAGCAGATTCGTCGTAGCGATAGCCGAGATAGTGCCAAACCAATCGATTGACAGTGGCTTCGTCAATTTCTTCTTTAAGAATTGCCCAGATAGTTTGGGTATTGAGTGAGGGTAAGTCAGACATAAGTAGTTACAGAATGAGAGATCGCCACTTAAGGGCGATCGAAACCGATAAAACTTTAATTTACCAATAATATTTAGTTTACCGATCTTTTTTCTCGTGCTGGTGTTTCGATCGTTTCGGTTTCAGTTGCAACTCCCAACTGACCCCATCCATCCTATGATTTTATAGGGGGCATCAAGCCGAGCAATATCGAGGGAGCCATTTTGGGTACGCGGGATCTTGCTTTGGGCGATCGCTCTCTGTTCTATTTAAATTACAAATGGATGAAAAAGCCCGAGCAATGGCAAATAGGAGCAATTTTAGTTATTGGTGTCCTAGCTGTTTCTAGCGCCGCCATATTCATTCGCCTGTCTATGGGAGCTGCTGGACTAAAGGGAGTAGATTTTAGCCTTTTTATTGCTGCTTCTAGGCTAATTTTATCTGCACTTATTCTAGTGCCTCTGTGGCGCAATATCAAAAGCGATCGGGCTTCAGGTAAAGCATATTATTATGCTGCTGCTGCTGGCGGTTGTTTGGCTTTACATTTTGCTAGCTGGATTACTTCTTTATCTTTCACTTCTATTGCTGCTTCTACTATTTTGGTCACGACTAATCCGGTTTGGGTGGCAATGTTATCCTGGTTGTGGTTAAAAGAAAAACCCAAAAAGTTGGTAATTATTGGCATTGGTGTAGCCTTTTTAGGAGGCATTTTCATAGCAATAGCAGATAAAAATGTGGTTGGAGTAAATGCCAATCCTCTACTTGGAGATTTATTAGCACTTACGGGTGCTTGGATGGCAAGTTTATACTTGCTATTAGGTCGTCAAGCCCAAGCCAAAGGTTTAGGTATTGGACAGTACATTGTTATTGCTTATAGCACGGCAGCGATCGTTTTGTTTCCTCTACCTTGGATATTTGGTTCTGGTTATGTTGGTTATCCCTATCTGGTTTACGCATACGTTTTGCTGATGGCAATTTTTTCTCAGTTAATCGGTCACACCAGTTTTAATTGGTCTGTGCGCTGGGTTTCTCCTACTATAGTCACTCTAGCGCTTTTATTTGAACCTGTGTGTTCTAGTGTTTTCGGTTTTTTGGTTTTTGAGGAAATTCCGTCACTGCTAGTATTAGTGGGAGGTGTGGGTATATTATTGGGAGTTGCTATCGCCATTATCGGTCAGAATAGAGTAGTTGAGAGCAGAAACATTGAGCAACCTTAGCGATCGCCGATCTGGGAGTAAATCTATTATCTTATTTTAACAAATTAGCCCAAAAAACATCTTATTTTGACGTAAATGCACATTTAATGTCAATATTATCTCTAGAAGGCAATTTTAATCCTAATGATTTCAAATACGTCTATTTTATTAAATTAGTTGAATTGACTCCTATTTTATCGCGACTATTCATCGATAATGTTCGGATAAAATACTTAACAATATAACGATCGATTAACTTTGGAGGAATTATATGGAACTTGCAATTATCGTTGGTATCGTTGGTTTTATTGTCGGTGCAGGATTGTTATTTTTTGTACAAAAACCCAAGATTTCTGGAGCAGAAAAACAACTCAAAGAAATGCAAAAGAAACTCGACAAATCCGAACAAGATTACGAGTCTCGGATGCAAGAGACGATAATGTCATTGCAACAGGAAAATCAAGAACAGTCCACAAAGACAATTGAAGAGTTAAGAGAATCCCATCAAACTCAAATAGAGGAATTAGAACAGTCTGGACAAAGTCAAATAGAGCAACTAGAACGAGAGCATGAAACTAAAATAGAGGAAATAAATGGCTCTCATCAAGCTCAAATTCAAGAATTAGAACAATCTCATGAAAATAAAATAGAAGAAATAAATACCTCTCATCAAGCTCAAATTCAAAAATTAGAGCAATCTTATCAAGCTCAAATAGAGGAACTAAGTGACTCTCATCAAGCTCAAATTCAAAAATTAGAGCAATCTTATCAAGCTCAAATGGAAGACCTCAATCGCTCTCATCAAATTCAAATTGAGGAAAACATTAATTCTTTAAAAGAAGAATACGAACAAAAAATACAGCAACTAGTTCAATCCTCAGAAACACAAGTTACAACTAATAACAAAGATAACGAGGAACAACTAATAGAACACTATCCTAGTCTTGAAGAACCAGTTTTACAATTAGACGAAACAGTTTTACAACAAGAACCCTTTCTAGAAGAAGAACCAGGTTTAGAATTAGAAGAAACAATCATACAACAAGAAACTTTTCTAAAACAAGAACCAGTTTTAGAATTAGAAGAAACAGGTTTACAAGATGACATACAACAACTGAGCGAAATTTTAGAGGACCTTCCCTCAATTGGTCAGGAAGAAGTTCAAGAAATTAAAGACACTCAAGAAAAGATTGAGTCCAATCTTTCTACAGAACAACCTCTAGAACAAGAGATACAACAGCTTAACGATCTGTTAGGAGAACTTCCTTTATTATCTGACAATGAATTAGAAGAAAGTAGGGAAACACAAGAAAATGTCGCATCTAATTCTAATCTACCTGCAGAAAAACCTCTAGAACAGGAGCTAGAACAACTTAACGAACTCTTAGGAGAGCTTCCTTTATTATCTGAAGATGAACCACAAGATAAAAACAAAAATTAATCAAGTCATTTTAAGCCGGCGGTTTGAATCCTCCTACGTCGGCAATCCGGCGGCTCCCCTATAAAATATATTAGTCGCGCTCCACTTCCCTTGGGTCTTAAACCCAAAGGTGGTCAAAATACTTGTTTTGACTTTTGAGTTTTGACTTCGAGGGAAGCGAGATAAAATTTGCTATTACTCCTCTACTTTTTTGACATTACCTGCTTTTATCCAACCTTTTTGATTATTTTGAGGAATCCGCACTTTTTGCCATTGCTTATCTTCGCTTAATTGAAGAACAATAATTTCTCGATCGAAAGCAATACCGCCGAGCCGCTCGGATGCTACGGTAGGTTCTTGGCGTAAAATTAGACCTTCTGGCCAGGTAACTCGCGCTTTATATGCGCCTGGTTCTAGCTCTTCTTTATTTTCGGTAGCATCTTTAGTCTCGGGCTGTTTAGTTTTTTGCGTGGCAGTAACGGAAGTTTCTTCTATAAATACTGGTTTAGGTGGTAAAGCTGCCATTTGGGTAAATATGTAATAGAGAATAGCAGCAGAACTTCCAGCTAAAAGAAAAATTCCGAGCATAAAACCAAGAACAAACTGGAATAGACCTGAAATACTCATAGTTTATGACTGGTTGTAACTGATTTTCAAGGACAATAAAGGATTTACTAAAGTTGATTTTTGATGCTGCTATTTAAACGATTTTCTCTAGAAGCTAGACGAGCTTTACCAGCAGCAGCCCAATTTTGCAAAAATTCAATTTGCTCTTGAGCTGTCCGAGCTAAAGGAACTATTTGGCTAGCAGCTTCTAAGATGTCTTCAGTGGTAAAGTCTCGGTTTTGGCTAAAACCGATGTGCATAGCTTCAACTAAAGTTTGTTCGATTTCCGCACCTGAAAATTCAGGTGTTTCATATGCCAGTCGTTTTATATCATAATTTTTGATATTGTGCGGTCGCAGACGAGACAAATGTACAGAAAAAATTGCTACCCTTTCTTCTTGGCTGGGTAACCCGACAAAAAATATTTCGTCGAACCGACCTTTACGAAGCATTTCTGGAGGTAGGGCTCGAACGTTATTGGCAGTTGCTACAACAAAAACTGGAGATTTTTTTTCTGCCAGCCAGTTAATAAAAGTACCAAATACGCGGCTGGTGGTGCCAGAATCTCCTTTGCCGTCAATACCGGAGAAAGCTTTATCAATTTCGTCGATCCAGAGGATACAGGGGGAAAGAGCTTCTGCTAAACTAACCATTTGGCGAGTACGAGATTCTGATTCTCCTACTAATCCTCCAAATAAACGACCGACATCAAGACGAAGCAAAGGTAAATGCCAGTGATGAGCGATCGCTTTAGCTGTCAGAGATTTTCCGGTTCCTTGAATGCCTACTAATAGCAAGCCTCTGGGATGGGGCAAACCGTAGCTTCTAGCTCGATCGCTAAAGGCACCCCCTCGCCTTAAAAGCCAGTCTTTTAAGTTATCTAAACCGCCAATATCGGAGATTTGCTCTGTGGCGGGGTAAAAGTCTAGTATTTGGGTTTGGCGAATTGACTGGCGTTTTTCTTCTAATACCAGTTCTACATCTTCCGATCGCAGTTTGCCCGAAGACGCGATCGCTCTGGTTAAAACTCTGCGAATTCTTTCTAATGACAGTCCTTGAGCCGATCGTACTAATTCATCTAGAAGTTTATCTGGCAGTGACTGTCCTCCTGAAGCAAGCAGTCTTTTGATTTCTTCTCTAATTTCTGCTGCTGTTGGGAGAGGATACTCTAATACTGTAAGAACTTCGGTTAATTCTGTGGGAATGGAGATTTCTGGAGAGACTATAACAATATTTTTGGGCTGAGATTTTAAGGTGCGGGATAGATTGCGCAGTTTTCGCGAAATAGAAATATCCTCTAGAAAGCGGTGGAAATCCCGCAGAATCAAGATTGCTCCGGCTCTTTCTGGCAATTTTTCGACATATTCTAATGCTTGTAAAGGATTGCGCCGACCGAAGCCTTTATTATTGGGATTGTCTTGATAGCCATCGACAAAATCCCATATATGAATAGCACGATTGCTGGCTGCAAGTGCGCAGTTAGCGATCGCTGCTTCGAGTCTTTCTTCTTCTCTGGTGGGAATATAAATTAGAGGATAGCAGGCACGCAGCAGTAGTTCAAATTCTTCTTTAAAGCTCATGTGTTTTATTGTTACTAATAACTAATAACCGATCGAACTTATGGGGATAACTTTTTCTTTAATGCTGCCAGAGTTGCCCATCGACTATCAATTACTGGTTGGGTATCTGAAGTAGCGATCGCGGTTCCTTGACAATCAGTACCGCACAATTTTTGCAAGGGCATTGCCAGAGATAATTGTTCGTATAACCAAGAATCTGGGTCAAAATAGCCCCTTGGGTGCAATTTTTCCGATAAATCCTCTAGGGTGACTTCTTTTTCCAGGTTAGGTAGAGTTTCTTGTTTGTCAGCATTCTCATCTAACCAAATTATTTCTCGTGTTTCGAGGGACAAGCGATGATTGTAATTAGCCAAACAGCGATCGCATATTTGGGTAATAATTGTTTCTGCTGCTGCCCTCACTTCTAGATAATTACCACCGTGGGCGATCGATAAAATACCTCTTACTGGGGTCAGACTGTCTAGACCTGGAATAAACTCGTCTATTTTAATTTCTCGTGTTTTTGAAGCTGCTTTTAGCAGTAAAGGAATATAGATGGCTTCCATCTCGTTTTTTACCTCCTAGAAATCTCCCCAACCTGGGAAGATTTCTTTTGCACCACAACCTACCAAGGGGTCGATCTATCGTAGCTTTACTACTAAGCGCCGATCGGGCTCCTGACCTCGACTTTCAGTTTTTAAATCTTCAGAGTTTTTTAAAAAGCTGTGAATTTGACGTCGTTCTGCAGAAGATAAGGATTTCATTTCCACTTCCATACCCGTCTCGCGTACTTGCTCGGCAACTTTTTCTACTAAAGCTTGCAGTTCTCTTTGACGCGCAACGCGATAACCATTTAACTCTACTGTAAAACCTCTTTGATTTTCTGGGCCTACACCCATATTGAGCAGAGTATTGGTTAAATATTGAATCGCGTCAATGGTTTCTCCTTTGTGACCGAGCAATATTTCTATTTGCTCTGGCGCTAGATTTTTTTCTTCAATAATCAACCAACTTACTTCTCCTCCATCTGGTTCTACTTCAAGTTGCCCTATTTTCACTTCGCTGGGAATGGCCATTAACTCTAAAAGTTTTTCTAGCCATTCCTTACCTCGCTGGATTTGCCCTTCTCTCATGGCTATTATCCCGATGTTTTTGTTTTCTTCTTAGAACGCTTGCGCTGCTCAAATGGCAGTGATTCTCTGTCCTTACTCTTCTCTGCTTTTTCTTGCTCTGCTAATATTTTTTGTAAGTTTTCTGGCAGGGGTTCGCGCATCAGAATCAAGGTTTGACATGTCTGGAAGATATTGGCGATCACTATATACATCAATACCCCAGCTGGGAGAGGGAACCAGAGGAACATACCACTCAAAAGTATTGGTAGGACTTTATTGAGGGTTTGCTGCTGACCGCCACTTCCTCCCGATTGACCGTTAAGTAGCTGGTTTATGTAGGTACTAATACCAAATATGACTACCATTCCGAAGATATCCCAATGGATAGTACCGTCGTCGTCAAAGGCTCCTACGTGTCCCAGTGCCTCAATAAACAGAAATCCTTTGTTAGCTGCAATTCCAGGTATTGTTCCTTGAACGGTTACTTCTCCTGGGGAGAGGGCTTCTATGGTTCCGTCTCGATCGATATGGAGCTTTTCTTCTCCTTTGGTTATTTCCCATCTAGGTTGAATATTTGAATCTGGATATTGTGCTGCCATATCTGCTATGGATTTCCCTTCTAGGGTTTGAAATTCAACCTGAGTTTTTTCTCCAACTACTAGCTTTTTGCCAGCAGGTACAACTGCGTCAATTTTATAGTGAACTCCATCGCTTACGTAGATATTTTGAGGTTTAGTAGCAAAGGGTTCTGGTTGTATTAGCTCTATCTGTTCTTTAGGGAAGATTTGTAAATCTACTGTATAGAGGATGTCGGTAAACGGCGATCCTCGCAAAGTTGCAAATAAAGCAAAGAGAATGGGCATTTGTAGTAAGAGTGGAAAGCAACCCGCTAGAGGGTTGCCAAACTCTTGCATTACTTTACCCATTTCTGCGCGCAATTTTTCTGGGTCGTCTTTGTAGCGGCGCTGAATTTCTTCTTGCCTTTCTTTCATCAGTGGTTGGGTAATCCGCATCTTTCTCATATTGCGAATCTGACCTGCACTGAGGGGGGATACAGCAGCGCGAATCACCAGGGTGAGGGCAATAATCGCTAAACCGTAGCTCGGCACAATCCCGTAGAAAAAGTCTAGGATTGGCAGCATTATATTAGTGGAAATAAATCCGATCCCAAAATCCATTAGTCTGAAGCTAGCCTTGGAGCTGTAATGTTGTCTCAGTCTAATTTATCTAATATTTGTCTTCTATGCAGCTTCATTGCTAGATATTCTTTACAAGTTGGAAGAAGTTTCTCTACTCGAACCGCTCAGGGAAGCTTTATCTATAGCTTATCCCCTACACGAGTTTAAGTTAGGTTGTTTTATCTGGCGACGATCGACTCTTTAGATCTGCCTGTTTTTTCTGCCGCCTTTTCAGCCATATAGTCGCATATTTCCCTAAATTTAGGTACTGCTCTAAGTTCTAGACGACTTTTATTATTGAGGGTTATGACAATATCGCCCCACAGTCCTATTCCTCTGGGAATGTTAATTATTTTAGCGACTTCTGAATAAATTATGTCGGTACGCTGCATTCCTCTCCAGCCCCCTGTTACTGAGATTCGGCGACTGGTTATTTTATAGCGTACCCAAATCGCCCGTACTATTGCACCTACAGTCAAGGGCAAGCATATTACTGTAAATCCTAATAATATATTTAGGATCAAATCGCCAACGTGAGGCCCGCCTTCAAAAAAAGTGTCTTCTTTAATGCCCATTGATTATTTTTGCTTTTACTAACAGTTTTTTTAATTCTCCCAAAAAATGCTTATATTCGCATTCGATCGCTCCTGGTTTTACTACTATAACAATTTTCCATCCTGCAGAGATCCTGGGTAACAATTCTCTGAACCCTGCTTTGATCTGTCGCTCGATCCGATTGCGAATTACTGCTTTTTTGCTTACTTTTTGACCGATCGATATTCCTATAAGGGTGTGACTTGGTTGTGGGGCGCTACTTTTTATATCCTTTGGGGATCGCTTTTCTGGCTGACAGTATCTAAGCGCCCGCAAAGTCAAATGAGAGCTGTGGCAGCAAAGTCCCTGTTTGTATACAGCTTGAAAATCTTGCCGCTTTTTAAGTCTATTTGCTTTGGGCAATCCCACACCGATTTTTTCCGCTTAGATCTGCTATCTGTTTAACCAATAATTTGGGAGTGGGTATTAAGAATTTTTCGCCAATTCCCCTAGTTTCCACTCCCCATTTCTGTTCTTGAATAGATGCACCGCGCGCGTCCTTTCGGCTTAAAGTGCCACGCGATGCCGTCCTTTTTTTCTCCTTGCTCTTAATACTTTTCGACCGTTATGGTCGCGCATTCGAGCGCGAAAACCTGAGGTTCTTTTTTGTTTTCGGTTGGTACCGCCTAAGGTTCGTTTGGTCACGGACTATATTCTCCTTATTTTTTTATTCGAGCGTCAAAAAGCCACAAGCTACTATTGTAGCTTATTTTTTGCTTCTAAAAAAGGAGAGATATATAGTTTACCAGCGATCGGCCTGGAGGGAACCTAGAGCTCTACGTTCCCTCTTCCCTTTTGCCCCCGAGAGAAATATTAGACAAAGTAGGACAGTCTTCCCCAGCTATAGGTTTGAGTTTATGAGTTTTTTCGTAAGGGGGGACAAATTTACCCTCGTTTCAATATAAAAGTACTAACATGCAAGTAAAAAAGAGGGTAAATTTGTCCAAGACTGTCCTACTTTGTCATATTTTTTTGGAGCCCTTCCTTTTTAAGGTTCGTCAATGTTAATAATCCAAGTTCCTAAGTGTTGACGTATGGGCAAATCATTGGCTGCTATTACTTGACAGTGGAAGTAGAAAGTACCAGGAAAACTGGGATTTTTGACGTTATGGAGTATTATTTCAACTTCTTTGCTGGAGCGAATTTGCTCTTTGGGGACGATCTCAATTATGCGACTTTCAGAATCCCAGATCACTTCTTCTAAATCAACAGATCCTTTTGTAGTACGCACTTCGATCGCGTCGTCATCAAATTTACCGTCGTAATACTCTGGATAAGTAATAAAAAACTTGGCTGCTCCTTGAGTCATCTTTTTGCCAGGAATTTTTAATTTATAACGTTCTTTCTGTCTAGGGCCAATACCCCATTGCAAGTAATAAGGCAGAATATCCTCCCCCTCGACACCACTAAAAAGGGTCAACCCAGTGTTACTTTGAGCAGATAGTTTTCCCTGTAATCCAATTAGGAAAAAAGCCGAGAGTGTTAAGATTAAAAAAGATAAACTAATACGGACTGATTTGGAATTAAACATAGACTTGTTAATCCTAGTAAGTTTGTGAGGATTATTGTTGCTAAATGTTACTCTTTGTAGAGTCAGTCTTTAGTTAAAAGATAAGCATACCCTAATAAGGACATTTTAAATACATAGAAGTAGTTAAGTAGATGAATCTATAAAACAAGTTAAAGATAGCTATGAAAATTAGGTAATCGACATTAGGATTCAAGTATAAACGAGCAATTACTCACTCAACTAAGGAATGACAATCTCGGCATACTAACACTTGCTCGAAATTAGATGAGTCTGCACCTTTACCAACTACTTTAAAGAGTTAAGTTGCCCTAGGAAATAAAAAAAAGCCAAGGGCGATAAGCTCTTCAGGTCTTGGAAAAAATTAGGAGCATTGGCCAACGGGTGAAAATTTTAGGAATCTTTACATTTGATGTTCTTAATGGGATCTGAATAAGTCTGTTTTTGGGACGACCAAAAAATAAATTACCAACTAATTTTACGCATTTATCGTTTCGTTTGTTCATTAAGGAGAATACATGACCGTAACCGTTGTGAAAGGAGTTGAAACGGGCGAACAATCTTCGCAAAAAAGAAAGATTGGTATTCCTAAAGAAGTATATCTTAACGAATCTAGGGTCGCGGCTACCCCTGATACAGTTAAAAAGCTCCAAAAACTAGGTTTTGAAGTTTTAATCGAGTCTGGCGCAGGAGAAGCTGCTAACTTCCCAGACAATGCCTACATTGAAGTAGACTGCCACGTAGTAGATACTGAAACTCTCTGGAGAGAAGCAGATATTGTCCTCAAAGTTCGGGCACCCCAGGAACATCCTACTCTGGGCAAGCACGAAACTGAGCTATTACCAGAAGGAAAAACCCTAATTAGCTTCATTTGGCCAGCTCAAAACCCAGAACTACTAGAAAAACTGGCAGCACGAAAAGCTACAGTAATAGCAATGGATGCGGTACCGCGCATCAGTAGGGCGCAAAAACTCGATGCCCTAAGTTCTATGGCTAATATAGCTGGCTACCGCGCAGTAATTGAAGCAGCAGAGAACTTCGGTCGCTTTTTTACAGGACAAATTACTGCAGCCGGTAAAGTCCCCCCAGCTAAAGTATTAGTTATTGGCGCTGGTGTAGCTGGACTGGCGGCGATCGGAACTGCAAAAAGTTTGGGGGCGATCGTTCGCGCTTTCGACACCCGTCTTGTGGTTAAAGAGCAAGTAGAAAGCTTAGGCGCTCAATTCCTCGAACTGCACTTCAAAGAAGAAGGTAGTGGTTCTGGCGGTTACGCTAAGGTAATGAGCAAAGAATTTATCGAAGCTGAAATGGCTTTGTTTGCTAAGCAAGCCAAAGAAGTGGACATCATTATCACTACAGCATTGATCCCAGGGAAAAAAGCTCCCTTGCTAATTACCAAAGACATGGTAGAAAGCATGAAAGAAGGGTCTGTAGTTGTAGATTTGGCAGCAGAACAAGGCGGCAACTGCGAAGTAACTAAACCAGGCGAGGTCTATCGCTACAATGGAGTTACGATCGTCGGTTTAACTGACCTACCCAGTCGCATGGCAAGTCAGTCAAGTCAGCTTTACGGAACTAATCTTTGCCATTTTCTCAAAGATCTCGGTGGTGCGGAAGATTACAAAATCGATCTCGAAGATGAGGTGGTTAGAGGTGCTTTAGTACTTCACGAAGGTAAAGTAACTTGGCCCCCACCCCAAAGAAAAGCCCCCGCAACACCACAAACTGCATCTAAATCTGCTGCAACTGGCGCTGTAAAACAAAAAGAAGAGAAAAAGTCTGGGGGACTGGGCAGTCTGTTGTGGATAATATTGGCAGGCTTAGCTCTATTGGGAATAGGCGTTGCCGCTCCCACTTCGTTCCTCTCTCACCTGACGGTGTTCGTTCTCGCTTGTTTTGTCGGCTGGCAATTGATTTGGAATGTGGCACCCGCTTTGCATACACCACTGATGAGCGTTACTAACGCTATTAGCGGCATCATTATTATTGGTGGAATGCTCCAGATTTCTGCAGGCATGACTTTGTCTGTAGCTATCCTGGGAGGCTTAGCGATTATGTTAGCAACGGTTAATATCGCTGGAGGCTTCCTAGTTACCCAAAGAATGCTCAATATGTTCCGCAAATAAGCTCATTAGTTAATGGTTAGTTGTTGGTGGTTAATATTCCAACTGACAACTAACAAAGCCCCAACTAACAACAGAAATAAACCATGCCAAATAACGTACTAACAGTAGCCTATATCGGAGCTATTGCTCTATTCATAATCAGTGTGGGCGGTTTGTCTAACCAAGAAACAGCTCGCAGAGGCAATATTTACGGCATCATCGGTATGCTCCTAGCAGTTGTTGCCACAGCCTTAAATCCAGAGGTGGCTGGATACCCAATAATAATCGTAGCAATTACGATCGGAGCCATTATCGGCGCGATCGGCGCTACTATCGTACCCATGACTGGACTGCCACAAATGGTGGGTCTTTTCAACAGTTTGGTGGGTCTGGCGGCGGTTTTAATCGGATTCGCTGAATACCTCAAGTTAGATTATTCCCTCTTAGGAGTGGATCTGACTATCCACAAGCTGGAAATTTATATCGGCGTGTTCATTGGCGCGCTGACTTTTACGGGTTCGGTAATAGCTTTTGCTAAGCTACAAGGTCTCGTCAGCAGCAAACCCCTAGTATTGCCAGGTCGTCATTGGATGAACCTAGCTATGTTCGTAGGTTCGATCGCTCTTGGATTTCAGTTCATGTCAGCAACTGGTCAAGAGGCTTTACTACCACTGTCAATTATGACTGGAATTAGCTCAATTTTGGGCATCCACATGGTAATGGCAATTGGCGGTGCTGATATGCCAGTGGTTATTTCTATCCTCAACAGCTATTCTGGTTGGGTGGGAACTGCTACTGGTTTTATGCTCTCTAACGACCTGCTCATCGTTACTGGCTCGATCGTTGGAAGTAGCGGTGCAATTCTGAGTTACGTAATGTGTAAAGCGATGAACCGCTCTTTTGCTAACGTCATCTTAGGTGGTTTTGGCGAAGGTGCAGGGGTAGTTGCAGCTCCTTCAGGCGATCGCCAAATTCAAGGGGAAGCAACACCAACCACAGCCCAAGAGACTGCGGAATTGTTGGAAGATGCCAAAAATGTAATTATCGTTCCAGGCTACGGTATGGCAGTAGCTCAGGCACAATTTGAAGTATCTGAGATTACTAAAACCTTGCGCTCTCGCGGTGTAGAAGTTCGCTTCGGCATCCACCCAGTAGCAGGAAGAATGCCAGGACACATGAATGTATTGTTGGCAGAAGCTAACGTACCTTACGACATTGTTCTGGAAATGGACGAAATTAACGAAGACTTCCCTAAAACAGACGTGGTGCTGGTAATTGGAGCTAACGATACTGTTAATCCGAGTGCTCTAGACGATCCTACCAGCCCGATCGCTGGTATGCCAGTAATGGAAGTTTGGAAATCTGCCACTGTAGTTGTATTCAAGCGCAGTCTCGGTAGCGGTTATGCTGGCGTTGGCAACCCCCTATTCTTCAAGGAAAATACTTTGATGCTGTTTGGGGATGCTAAGAAAAATGTTGGCGCTGTCCTCCGAGAGTTAACTGAGTCCGAGCCTGAAATAATACAAGAAACAGTTCTCGTTAGATAGTAGATAAATAGAAGTGGAGACGTAATAAGTTATGTCTCTACAACGGAAAGGGAGAAAGGGATAATTCTTTCCCAAACTAAAAATCAATAGATTTAGCTTAAAGGGGGAGAAGCCTTACGTCTGTACCTGTTAAGGGAGCGCGTGAGATGAATCCCCGATAAAAGTAGTGGGGACTTCATATCAATATTAACTGAAAGTTGATAAGATATGAAGACCAGCGCTACTTTTATCAATCTTCATTTGAGCGAGTTTTTAAAGTAGATATTTCTGGTAAAATATAGGTCTAGAACAAAACTCGCAAAATCTATCAATGACGCTGGTTGGGCTCAATTTCTTACTATCCTCGCAAGCAAAGCTGAAAAAGCTGGCTTACTAACGGTAGCAGTTAAACCCCACGGAACTACTCAAGAATGTTCTTGTTGTGGTCAAACTGTCAAAAAAGCGGATGCGACCCAGCTCGAATTCACTTCGAGCTGGAACGCGCACCAAGCCAGCGTTATCCGATAGATGGCATTCATGTCCTCACTGTAACTTTGAAGCAGATAGAGATCTCAATGCCGCGATCAATATAAAAAACCGTGCGGTGGGGCATCCCGTGCGTAAAGTTCACCGAGCATCCGAAGGGTTACCTGGAGTTGGTGAGAAGCCTACACTGTATACGCCAGTATCAGTGTAGGAGTATGTCACAGCTTGTCTCCAACTTCGTTACTGTTGAGACAAGCTATTTTTTCGTTTATAGACTTGGAACTAAGCCAGAGATTATAATCTCCCTACCCCCTGCTCCCAAGCTCTTTCAGCACAGAATTTTTGCTTAACCGAACACTATTGGTTAACGGCGAGGGTGTCAAATTTTCGCAGCAGTCAAAGAACCTTTTTCCAATAACAACCAAAAACCAGCAAAAGATTCCGATTCTGGGTTAGATTGTATTGCCAGGAAATGCAAGCCCCCAGCTTTTTTCTTAGCTTCTTCAAAGCCCTTAGCTTCGGCAATGGTTTGGGGATTGGTCAGATTAGCTAAAATCCAACTATCACTAGCCCCTGTTTCTAAGCGTACCCTAGGAAAAGTGCCGCTTTCAAACTGTAGAAAACCCATCTCTAAACCAGACATCCAGCCAGCCAGGGGAAGTGCCCTAGGAGAGAAAAAAATCAATCCAGGAATGCGGGTTTCGGGGGAAACTCTTGCCATCTGCAGGGGAAAAGCTTCGCCAAAGCCAACATCCCACTCATCCATTTCTTCCAACGCAGAAGCTTCTAAACTGACAAACGCCCATTTATCTCCTTTATCTCCTCTAACAGCATCTGGTAAAGGAATAGCGTTCATTGCTGGATATTGCACTGAAGAAGATATGGCAGCTGCGGGGTCGTATCCTGGTTCCTGAGGATAAAAATCCGCCATCCTCTGTTCTATCCACTGATTTAAAGCGTAGGTACGACGGCTAGGATTGGCGGTTATTCCTGCATCTTCGCAGGCTTTGACAATCATATTATTCATCTGGCGGCGGAAAAAGCGGATTTTTTTTGGGCGTGAAGGTGCAGAGGCGATGGCTTTTTCTATAGCTTCTCGCAACCAAATGGAGTTTACGGTTTTATTTGAGCAAAATTGAGAATATTTGAACAGAGAATCTGGATTTTGCTTAATATCTAAGGGACTCTCGCAGATTAGTACTTCCCATAACTTTTTGTTATTCTCGTCTAGAATCGGGCGCGAATAAAAATCTAATTCCCAAACTGTTCCCATATTATTCCATGTAAATCCGCTACTTCTTTACATCATAAGAGGAACTAAGACATCGATCGCGATTATTAATATGGTTAATTCGCGCAGCTATTTACTGGCTTTAACTTTGAGGCGATCGGTTACTCGGCGCAACACTCCGTTGATCAATCGATATCCTTCTTCGTCAGAGTAGCGTTTTGCCAATTCTACGGCTTCGTTAATTGCTACTTTTTTGGGAACGTCGAGATATAAAATTTCTGCTACTGCTATCTTGAGGATATCTCGGTCAATTTTAGGCAGGCGATTGAATTGCCAAGCAACCAAGTCGGCTTCTATTTTTTTTTCGATTTCCCAGTTTTGACGACTGATAGTAACGAGCAACTCTAAAGCATATTCCCGTACTTCATACTGAGACGATAGCTGGATAAATTCTGGCAACTCTATTGCATATCCCAGGCGGTTGATTGCTGTTTGGGCTAGTTCCAAGGCATCTTCTACCATTGCTTTGGCACTTTGTACTGAAATAGCGCGAGTTTCGCTTTCGTTGAGGCGATCGCTACCTCGCTTTACTTCTGCAGCAGCATTTTCTAAAGTATCTTGTATTTCGCTAACTAGAGTCCTAATGGCTGCTAATACCAATCTATTTAACTGTTCTTTTTCTAGTTTTTCTATGTTAGCTTTTAGGCATTGCTCCATGAGTATTAATACAAACGGATGTAGCCCCGATTTAATCAACAAGGCTATAGCAACTATAACTATTTCTTTACTACTATCTATTGTTTGACTCAGGCTTAAAAGTACGAGTTCGCGGGATATACTA
This sequence comes from Prochloraceae cyanobacterium, assembly GCA_030065755.1. Classification (GTDB taxonomy): domain Bacteria; phylum Cyanobacteriota; class Cyanobacteriia; order Cyanobacteriales; family JASJDA01; genus JASJDA01. The sequence goes on from JASJDA010000057.1 coordinate 23,788, forward strand.
CGGGTTTGTTTGCGGTACGACATATTTTCACATTAGGTTAAACTTCCCATCCCCACTAGGTTCCGATCGACTTTATAAGGAAGTCCTTCTAGTTAAGTTAAGATACTATTGGAACATTCCTTATTTTTTTATTGATTGGATATTTTAATCGGCGAGTTGGGTCAAATTTTTCATTTTTTTTCTTTTGAAAGGTCAGAAAGAGTTGTTTCCACGGATACTTTCTGATAAGAATTTTGTACCGAAACTGATAAAGAATTTTGAGAAGGCGTGGTGGAAGGACTGACTATACCCCCAGAGATTAGTACTTTGAAAGCATCTTCAATAGAAATCGAGAGCTCGATGGTTTCTTCTTCTGAGACCATAGCATACCAACCAGAGGTTGGATTGGGGGTAGTGGGAATGAAAATACTTAACATTGGTTTCGACAGATGGGACTGAAATCGATCGCTGACTTTTCCTGTCACAAAACCAAGGGTCCAAATTCCTCGACGCGGATATTCCACCATTACTACTCGGCGAAACTTGCTTTTAGAATCTCTCAATAAGGTTTCTAAGATTTGCTTGAGAGTTTTATAAACCGACCCAGCTAAAGGAATCGCTTGCAACAACTTCTCACCAACATTTAGCAGCCATTGACCGACAATATTACGAGCCATTAAGCCTATCACTAGGATAAATATTATCGGTATGGTTAAACCTACTGAAACGTTGATTATATTGGTCAGAACTGGATCGAGCTCGTGAAAGGGATTGAGCTGTTTGGGGATTTGAGTGAGAAGATTTATCACCCAGCTAGCTATAGTTATTGTGAGCCATATTGTTGTGGCTAGGGGGATTACTACTAGAAGACCTGCAATTAGGTCATTTTTTAAATCCTGCTTGAAGCGTTGAAGCACGGAGCACAGATTCTCCTTAAAATTGAATCATAATTTTTTTATCTTATGCTGTTTCCAGCTAAATCATTCAGCACAATCAAATATTCCTGTACCTATCTTGCTAATCTTAGATCGGCAATCGGTTATTTTGGCTGGAGGAAAAACCTCAATCGCTACTTTGACATAGGAAATTTTGAGATTATTTTTACTTTTTTTAAAACTTGCAAATAACTATTACAAGTTTTAACATTTAGCTTTTAATTTGCATCATGTTTAATTTATAATAACAGACTTTTAATTTTTATATTATCTGGAAAATCGGATCGAGGCTTGTGTGGGCGATCGCTGAGTATGAAAAGCAGCAAGGAAATGCGGTACGAGTTCCAAATCATTGAATACTCATTCGTTTCAATCCTATTAATCCCAGCCAGCCAATGGCGCTGTAACCAATGGTTAGCATCAAACTAGTCAAGCTAATGCGCAGGAGGTTCGCCGTATTTCTAGTTTTTATTCGCTGGGTGGTTTCTAGCTTGGTAGCTCGCAATTGATTTTGCTGTTGCTCTAGCCTTTGTTTTAATCGATCTGGATCGGCTGCTAGGTTTTTCAAACTTTCCAATCGTTGTTTTTCTGCTTCTAGTTGCTGTCGCTGAGCTTGAGTTAAGGGTTGTCCTTGAAATTGACCGCTTTTTAGCACTTGGTTTACTTGTTGGATTCGATTGTCTACTTGTTGGGGAAAGTCTGGATTTTCTGATATGGCTTTGAGCCGATCGTATTGTTGTTGAAGACGACTTTCAACAGTGTCAGTTGTTTGCTCTATTCTTTGTATTTCGGCATTATCCCCAGTTTTGTTCATATTGATTAAGGACAAACCAGTGAAAAGCAAAAAAATTAGTCCTAAAAAGCTAGCAAACAAGAAAATCGGCAATCTCAAATCTGGAAATAAAGACTTTTTCCCTGAGTTGGAACTAGCAAAATAAATACTATCGATCCAATACCCTATTAGTAGCAAAGCTATTCCGATCGCGGGAACAATACCTCGATCGACAACGCTAACTATATATCTAATTTGCCATTGCACGCCATTTTGTTCGTTGAGTGCTTCAAAGGGAATTGCTAGAACGATCGCGTCGATCGCAAAACCAAGTAGAAAAATAATCCCAATTATTTTGAGGCACAAAGATGTATATGGAGAAATATTCGAGCTATTCATGAAAATACCTCCAAAGTTGGAAACTTCGCGTCTTTAGACCGAAGAAGAAAACGAGTAGGGGTTAAAACCGCACTCCCCCCTGTCGGGGAAAGAAAAAACGCAGCCAATTTAATTTAAACTGATCAGCTAACTGAAGGTGAGGCACGAAGTCCCCCTATTTCAGTGGGGGGTGCTGACACTATTGGCAACTTCTCAATCTGCTTATCTTACCAAAATTTTGGGTTTAAAGCCTCGTCCTAGAAGGGCGACTTTATATTTTTCTGCTATATTATTATCGTAAGTGCAAACGATAAAATAATTGTCTGCGAATCTAAACTAGAAGGAACAAGCGACCAATATGAACGGTTAGACCAAGCTGTTCGTACTGGTCGCTTTGTTGTATGACGATGCGCAGAGCGTATCTTCATACCCGCAACTACCTTTAATTCAAGCCCTTTTTACTTCGTCGAATTCACGTTTACTTATATTTTTTTCAGTTTCAATAGGTTGGGAACAAAAGATTCGGTAAAACCTGCACTAACTGAAATAAATGCGACTCTCCAAATATCTGGATTTGAAGGATTTTCCAGAAAAAAGCTAGAAAATTCAGGGAATATATTTGCTTTGAGAGTAATATAAATAATCAGACTGGATATTAATGCAATAAGAATCCTAGAAATTCCTGCTACACTATAATCATCATCAGGATCTATACTAACTTTATTAATTCCAGAAGCAATTGATAAAAACCCTCCCAGGGTGCCACAGGAGATAACAATTAGAAAACTTATTGGAATATCAAACAATTTTATTATATCTAAAAAACTCTGCTGGAAAAGCATATGAATTGCGGTCAAAGAACCTATCATAAATATAATTAAACTTGTTTCATAGAAACTAGCAATTAAATACTGAAGTTTAGCATTATTAGCTCTGAAAATTTTTAAACGTTGTTCGGCTTCTATTAGAACTTTTTCAGCATCTGTGTAAACTTTTTCAACATTTTCCAAATTATTTTCCCTTTCATCGTCTAAAGAGAATTTTATTCTTTTAGGAATTAAGCTATTTATTCTTTCAGCCATAGAAATTTTTTCACCATTTTCCAAATTATTTTCACTTTCATTTTCTAAAGATAATTTTATTCCTTTAGCAATCAAACGGTTTACTGTTTCTGCTTTACTAATTTCTTCAGGATTTTGAGATTCAATTTTTGCTAAAAGATAAAGAATTTTATTGACACGTCTTTTGTATTTCTTTGATTCGTCTTTCTCATCGTTTACTAACCATTGAACTACTTTGCTAGTTCGATAAATAATATAATAATCAGTATAATGATAAATATCTAAAATTAATTTTCCTTTATTATCTAGTCCCCCTATTTTATATTTTTTAAAAAATTCGTCATCACCTGTATAAGATATTCGCTTTAATACAGGTAATGTACTAGTTTTTTGATATAAAAGTGCCAATATTTCTTTAAAATTATTTATGAAAAGTCTAAATTTTGAGCTATAAAGTGGTACAGTTACCATCATAAATAGAACAAAGATTACAGAAACTGTTAGTAGAGCTGTTTCTGGATTTACTTCAAAACTTTTTGGATTTAATTCTCTATATTGATATTTATTATTTTCTCTATATTTTTTTATCCCCTTTTTTAAAATTTCAAGATAATCACTCTCTACTTCTGCTCGATCCTTTGATTCTGATTTAAAATCCTTTGGTGTCAAGGTAACAATAAAATTTGTGAGAGAGATTACTCGATTCTCTCCCTCTGACGAAATATCAAGTTTATCTAAATTTATCCCTTGACATCGAGATATATTTTTTAGTTCATTAGAAATTTGTTGTGCCCGCGCTGCTGCACTAAGTTTTTCTGTGGAATTCTTTATATAAAAAAGAACTTCCCCTCCCAATTTAACAGGGTAGCCAATATTAAGTTTATTAGGGTTTATACTATGTTGTTCCTGGGAATAGACTGATGGGCTTACCATTACTATAGATATAGTTAAAAGTAAGATTATTAAGCAATTCAAATACTTTTTAATACGCATTATGTTTTTTTCTTAATAAACACTATGTTTTTTCTTTACTAATTTCTATTATTACTATCTTTTCTAAATTTGTAAGTTAGAAAAAGTGAGAAAAAGTATGGAAAAAAGTTTAAAAAAAGTATTTTTATATCTGGGGGAGACCCCCAGAACCCCCTATTTTAAGGGAGAAAACCCCCTTAAACCCCCTTTTGGGCAGTAGGGAAAGGAAATCTCCTTTTTTGATAGCAGCAATCTGTACTCCCAAAAAAAATTTGGTTGACACCATAACGAGTGAACTACTTTTATAAATAGTGCAGTTCTATCCCGTCGAACTCACGTTCAAGTAAGGGAACTCAAAGAAAGAGAAAGTCTAATCAATGATGGTTAGAATCCCCACGGCTTCAGGCTGGGAAAAACGTCAACAAAATTCTGCCTGTAAAAGTCATCGCCTTTTAGCCAACTAGTTCAAAACCCAAATTTTTTATTGCAACCTCAAGGCGATCGCTCCTATTGTCTTACGATCGAGCATTATTAAAGATTTTCTCGAATTATTTTAGGCTAGAACAAATGCAAAAATTTGTTGAAGTTTTACCGGACAAACAACATCTAATAGCTCGAGCGCGAGCGCTCGTCGTTCAAAAAATCCAAGCAGCCATCGAACAGCGATCGCTCTGTACTATTGCTCTGGCTGGAGGAAGTACTCCCAAACCTTTGTATGAAGCTCTCTCAGAGCAATCTTTACCCTGGGAAAAAATTCACGTATTTTGGGGGGACGAACGTTATGTAAGTCCCGACCATCCGGATAGCAATCAGAAAATGGCGAGAGAAGCATGGTTAGATCGAGTCAATATTCCATCAACTAACATTCATCCTATGCCTACAGGTGCTGGCAAACCAGCTGTAGATACAGATACGCACGAAACGGAATTGCGTACTTTTTTTGGCGTTGCTTCCCCAGAGTTCCCTGTCTTCGATATTATTTTATTGGGAATGGGAGACGACGGACATACTGCTTCTCTATTTCCTCATACCGAAGCTCTGGGAGTGCGCGATCGGCTAGTTACAGTGGGTAACAAAAGTGGTCAACCTCGACTTACTTTCACTGTTCCCTTAATTAATAATGCTCGCTGTGTGATGTTTCTGGTGGCTGGGGAAAATAAGCAATCGGCTCTTAAGGAAATTTTTGCTACTTCAGCAAATGAAAACAATTATCCAGCTCGTTTAATTGAACCTCAAGGAGAAATTTGGTGGTTATTAGATGAAGCTGCTGGTGCTGCAGTGAATAATTAATATATACTCCTTGACACTCTCGCAGACGCTGTGTTTCGCGGGAGATTTTTTGATTTTTGCTATTAAAAGACCTCTTCTATAAGTCCTACCGATCCCAATTTAAGTGAAGCCTCTGTGGTGTTAGTGGTTTCAACATTTAACTTTCTATAACTCTTATCGCTTTGTTCTAGAGAATAAATTATGGTGCAGAGAATAACTGAAGTGACAATTGTTGGCCCGAGATAATTCTCAATTATTACACGATCGACTATCTTTTGAAGATTAATTTTCATCTGTTTTAATCTAATTTCTCTTCTTCAAAAACTTTTTCTATCAAACGAGATAATAATTGCGACCCCATTTCCTCTCCTATTTCTTGCTGTTTTTTGTGAAAATAAGAAGAGCTTAAAAGTTTTACATAAACAAAATGTTTGGAATTTCCCTCTCTTATTTGTTTTCTTGCTATAGCTTTTACTTTCATCTCTTCTAAATGGGTTGAAATCGCTAAATTACTCATTTTTTACAAAAATAGGATTTTTAACTTTAATTTTTTATAATTTATATGTATTTTTAAATTTTGTCATTATTAAAAGGTAACAAAAAGTAGCAAGTTTAAATTATACTTCAAACTTACTAGAACAAAAAAGGAGCAAAAAGTAGCATCACAACAGATTTGATACTAATTTCCAAGATGTCTGTATAGATTTTGACGAGAGAATTTGAGAAAATCGATGACAAATTTATTCAAACAAATAAATGATTGCTCTTGCTGGCTACCAGATTTTTGCTCAAATATATGAAAGTAGTAACTCGTTAGTATATCGAGGACTCCAAGAAGCAAATGCTTTGCAAAGCAATGTTTTCCGAAATCGATCGGTGATTCTGAAGCTTCTCAAACAAGATTTCCCTAGTACAGAAGAACTCACCAGATACAAACAGGAATATGAAATTACGCGCAACTTAAATGTAGAGAATGCGATCGCAGCTTACGAGCTAAAAGAATATCAAAATACTCTGGTAATTACCTTCGAGGATTTTGGAGGTACGTCGTTAGATATATTGCTCGAAGAGCAAAAGTTTACTATTAAAGAATTTCTAGAAATTGCTATTAAAATTACTTCTGGCTTAGAAGCAATTCATGCTGCTAATATTATTCACAAAGATATAAATCCCTCTAATATTGTTTTAAATCCAGAAACCGGACAAGTAAAAATTATCGACTTTGGCATTTCCACAGTTTTACCGAAAGAGAATCCAACGCTGAAAAATCCCAATATTTTAGAAGGGACTTTAGCCTATATTTCTCCAGAGCAAACTGGTCGTATCGACTGCTCCCTAGATTATCGAACTGATTTTTATTCTCTGGGAGCAACTTTTTACGAATTGCTGACTGGAAAAAGACCTTTTACCAGCATTGAGCTTTTGGAGTTAGTACATTCCCACATTGCTTTAATACCTATACCACCACTTGAATTACAGAGAGATATTCCTCAAGCAATTTCTGATATTGTGATGAAATTGATGGCAAAAAATCCAGCCGATAGATATCAGAGTGCTTGGGGAATTAAAGCAGATTTACAAACTTGTTTAAATCAGTTAGAAAGTAAAGAAAAAACAGCTAGTTTTCAACTAGCAACTCAAGATATTTCCCATCGATTTCAAATTAAGCAAAAACTCTATGGGAGAGAAAAAGAAGTCGATCGGTTACTGAAAGGTTTCGATCGAATGCGGAGAGTTGAGGGAGCAGGGGAAGAGGGAAAATCTCGGCGTGAAATGATTTTAGTGTCGGGTTATTCTGGTATTGGTAAGTCAGCATTAGTAAGAAAAATATACAAACCGATTACTGAGGCTAAGGGTTATTTTATTGCAGGTAAATTCGACCAATATCAGCGCGACATTCCTTACAGTGCGATCGTGCAAGCTTTTGGAGAATTGGTCGAATATTTATTAGTTGAAACTGAACTTTCTTTAAAACAATGGCGAGAAACAATATTAGATTTTTTAGGTGTTAATGCCCAGTTAATTATTGACGTAATTCCTAAATTAGAATTAATTATAGGTAAGCAACCAGAAGTACCTTCTTTACCAGCAAAAGAATCAGAAAATCGCTTTAATATCGTCTTTCAAAACTTCATTAAAGTATTTTCACAGAGAGAACATCCACTAGTTATTTTCTTGGACGATTTGCAATGGGCAGATAGTGCATCTTTACGCTTGATGCAACTAATAATGAGAGACTCGGATCTCGAATATTTATTTTTAATTGGAGCATATCGAGATAACGAAGTCAATCCAGTACATCCTTTAATGTTAGCTGTAGATGAGATAGAAAAAGCAGGAATAATTGTCGATCGCATTTTGCTTTCGCCTTTAAAATTATCCGAGGTCGAGTGCATAATTGTAGATAGTCTAAACTGTACTGAAGACCGAGCCAAACTCCTAGCAGAATTAGTTTTAGCCAAAACCGATGGCAATCCCTTTTTTATCAATGAATTTTTGCGATCGCTCTATAGAGAAAACCTCATATATTTCGATCGTCAATATCGGATTTGGCAATGGGATTTAGAAGAAATTAAAGCTAAGGATATTACTGATAATGTAGTTGAATTGCTATCTCTAGGGATTAAAAAGTTAAAATCTGAAACACAACAAATATTGCAACTAGCCGCTTGTATAGGCGATCGGTTTGAAATAGAAACCTTAGCAATTGTAGCTGCAAATACTCCTCAACAAACAGCATTATTGTTGCGAGAAGCGATCGCGGCTGGTCTAGTATATCCCCTCAGCGATGCTTACAAGTCAATTGAGTTAGACGTATCGCAGCATGAAAGTGAATTGAAAGTTGAATATAAATTTGTACACGATCGCGTCCAGCAAGCAGCATATTCTCTGATTCCCACAGAGCAAAAACCTGTTTTACACGGAAAAATAGGGCAATTATTATTACAAAATATTCCCTCAGACCAGCAAGAACAGAAAATATTTGATATCGTCAATCAATTGAATTTAGGTAGGGAATTAATTAGCGATCGACAGCAAAAAAACGAATTAGCTAAATTGAACCTAATTGCTGGCAAAAAAGCTAGATCGTCAGCAGCAAATAAAACCGCATTTAAGTATCTTAAACTTGGCGTGACACTGTTAGACGAACATAGTTGGAATAATTTATACGATTTGACCCTAGAGCTATATATAACAGCAGCAGAAGCTGCCTATCTTAGTGGTAATTTTGTAGCGATGGAAAAGTTAGTCGATCGAGTGCTGCAAAAAGCTAAAATCCTTTTAGATAAAGTCAGTGTTTATGAAGTTAAAATTCAAGCTTGTATAGCTCAAAATAAGCTTTTAGAAGCTATAAAAATTGCACTAAGAGTGCTAAAACTTTTGGGAGTAAAACTACCACATAATCCTAATAAATTCAATATTTTACTAGGAATTGTGAGTACAAAATTAACATTGGCAGGCAAACAAATTGAAAACTTAATCGATCTGCCTTTAATGAGAAATCCTTACAAGTTGGCAGCAATGCGTATACTGTCAAATATTAATGCTGTTGCCTATATAGCTCTTCCCGATCTTCTGCCTTTAATTATATTTAAACAGCTCCATTTATCAATTAAATATGGTAATTCTTCCCTATCTGCTTTTGCCTATGCTACCTACGGAGTTATTTTGTGTAGGATCTTAGGAGAAATTAATTCTGGTTATCAATTCGGTCAAGTTGCTTTAACTTTGCTCGACCGTTTTAATGCGAAAAAACAGTCGGCTAAGACAATTTTTGTAGTTAATTGTGCTATCAAACATTGGAAAGATAGTATCAGAGACATATTACAACCTTTGCAAGAAGTTTACTCGATTGCAATAGAAGCTGGAGATTTAGAATATGCTAGTTTATCTGCATTAACCTATACAACAGATCTTTGGTATACTGACAAAAATCTAAAAGACATCTCTTTAGAAATGACTTATTATGGTCAAGTTATTGATAAATTTAAACAAAAACTATCTTTTGATACTTTGCAACTTTGCCATCAACCTATTTTAAATTTATTAGGTAAAAATAAAAATCCGTGTATTTTAATTGGTGAAGCTTATGACGAAGAAAAAATGTTACCGCTTTACAAGCGAGAAAATAACAAAGTTTCAATTTACTATCTATATTTTCATAAATTAATTGTTTGCTATATATTAAGCAACTATCCTGAAGCTGTTAAAAATGCAACAATAGTCAAAGATTACCCAAATGTAGTAGTCGGTGCTTTTGATATTCCGATATTTCATTTCTATGATTCTTTAGCTAGATTAGCAGTATATGGTTCTTCGTTAAAACCAGAACAAAAACGGATATTATCAAGGACAAAAAACAATCAAAAGAAAATGAGAAAGTGGGCGCATTATGCTCCCACGAATCATTTAAATAAATATTATTTAGTAGAAGCAGAAAGGTATAGAGTACTGGGTAAAAAACTAGAAGCAATAGAATATTACGATCGCGCCATAGCCTTAGCTAAAGAAAATAAATTTATCCAAGAAGAAGCATTAGCAAACGAACTAGCAGCCCAGTTTTATTTTGCTGACGGCAAAAATAAAATTGCTGAAGTTTATCTGAAAGATGCTCATTATTGTTATCTGAAATGGGGCGCAAAAGCTAAGGTAAAAGCTATGGAAGAACAGTATCCACAGTTGTTTTCTCAGAAATCTAAAAAACTGACAACACAAGTCACCGACACTTCGGGTAATAGCTCCAATAGAATCACTTCAGAGGATATAGATTTAGCAACTTTAATTAAAACTTCTCAAGCTTTATCTCAAGAGAAACAGTTAGAAAAATTATTAGAGATCGTCCTCAAATTTACTATTGAAAATGTAGGAGCTAAAACTGGATTGCTTATTTTAGATAAAGGAGGAGAAATCTTTCTTGAAGCTGAGGTAAAAGCTGAGAGCGATTCCTCTATTATTTTGTCAGATACAAGTCTAAAACAGAGCGATCGTTTTTCCATTTCTCTTGTCAGCTATGTCCGAAGAACTAAAGAAACTGTCGTTTTAAGTAATGCTAGCTCTGAGGGCATCTTTATTAACGATCCTTACATTGTTAAAAATCAGACAAAATCGGTTTTATGTTTGCCATTGCTCGGACAAGGAGAGTTAATTGGAGTAATTTATCTAGAAAATAATTTAACTGTTGGTGCTTTTAATGAGGAGCGACTGGAAATATTAAAACTAATTTCTTCTCAAGCAGCTATTGCGATCGAAAATGCTCTATTGAGAAACAAAGAAGGCGATCGAGTCTATGAATATCAAGTCGGAGGTTGTTTGACCCCAGATTCCCCCACTTATGTAATTCGACAAGCCGATCGAGACCTATATAGCGCTCTAAAAACAGGAGATTTTTGTTACGTATTGAATGCACGACAAATGGGTAAATCTAGCTTGCGCGTGCAGATGATGAATAAGTTACGATCGGAAGACATCGCTTGTGCTGCTGTAGATCTAACTGTAATTGGCAATCAAAATATAAGCTTGGAGCAATGGTATTTCGGTTTAATTGACGAATTGGTATGTCAATTTCAACTCTCCAAAAAATTTGACTGCGAAAGTTGGTGGGAAAGTAAGGAGCGTTTTTCTCCAGTACAAAAATTTAGTAAATTTATCAAACAAGTTTTGCTAGCCGAAATTGACGATCGAATTGTCATATTTATCGACGAAATTGACAGCATATTGAGCTTAGACTTGAATATGGATGACTTTTTTGCTCTGATTCGCTCCTTCTATAACCAACGCGCTGACTACCCTAAATATAAACGACTCACTTTTGTACTGCTAGGAGTAGCGAGTCCGTTTAGTTTAATTGAAAATAAGGACTGTACTCCCTTTAATATCGGTCGAGCGATCGCTCTTTCTGGTTTTCAACTCCACGAAATACAACCTTTAGCTGAAGGGTTAAAACAAAAATATTCCCATCCTCAAATTTTGCTCGAAGAAGTATTAGCTTGGACGGGAGGACAACCCTTTCTGACTCAAAAACTTTGTAATTTGATTCTCAATTCCCAAACGAAGATAACAGAAGGGAAAGAAGCAGAGTGGGTAGAAAAGCTAGTGGAAGAGTCTATCGTTAACAATTGGGAATTTCAGGACGAACCTCAACATTTGCGGACAATACGCGATCGACTCCTCAGCAAACAATCCTCTTCTCTTCAATTACTGGAACTATATCAGCAAATTTTACACCAAGGAGAAATTGCAGCGGATGGTTCAAAAGAAACTATGGAGTTGCTTCTGTCTGGGTTAGTATTTCAGTACCTAGGAAAAATCAAAGTTTACAACCCTATCTACAAAGCTGTCTTTAACAGTAGTTGGGTAGATGGGGAGAGTGGGGAGCAGGGGAGCAGGGGAGCAGGGGTCCAATGATTGCTATTTTTAATGAGGAACCCTTCTATAGCGATAACCTATCCCACCAACCGATAACTAAAAGTAAAAAGGGTTCCTCATTAAAAATAAATACATCCTTCGGGGAGCAGGGGGAGTAGAGGACAATAACAAATAGCAAACAGCAAACAGCAAATAGCAAACACCCGACTAAGTTAAACTTAGAGAATATAGTACTTTCTTAGTTTGGAGTTAGTGTTAACTATGTTCTTTAAAAAGAAGGTTAATAAGTTTATTACTACATCTATTATATTTTTCAGTTTAGCTTCTTTATTAGCTCAAAATACTAAAGCTAACGGTAATGAAATAATACCGAGAAATCGAGATTTGAATTGCGAAATTGACTTGTGTAGAGTAGAAAGAAGTCCAGAAATTGATTGCTCATTTGAAAATTGCGACCGAGATAATATTAACTCCGATTTAAATGAACAAGCACCGCCTATGTTAATAATTAAAAACGAGACTGGAGATTCTGTATCTTACGATATAGACTTTAGATCTAGAATAAGTGTGAGAAAATTTACAAGAGAAATACTATCCGATCGACATCTCGTTGAATACACAACAAACAAAAGAATGGGCGCAGTTGTAGATTTTGATTCTGACGTTTGCCAAAGTGGAATTCAAGTAAAAACTAAATTGGTATATGCGAGTAATAATAACAGGCATAATTTCCACCGTTTTGAGAAAATTGACTCCTGTAAAATTGATTTAAGACTTGGCTAATTAAATAGGGGAAGGGGGAAAAATAAATTATTCGCCTTTATCTATTTTAGATTCGATCGCCTTTTGAAGTGAGGGAGAAACCTCGCTCAAAAAATTGTAGCCAGTCAAATCTTCTATTTCATCTACAGAAACGATATATCGTTCCCAGTCCGAGCTAGTATTTTTTCTGTTAGGTACGTCAACCGCAATAACCCGCGTATTTTGAGAGAGGTTTTTAAGTCCCATTCGGGGGCGATCGAAAACGACAATTATTTTCCAAGTGTGAGAGGGAGCGGTAACATACTCCTGTTTGCCAATTTCTTCTCTACGACCGTAAACTCCTGCAACTATATAGAGTTCTTTTCCTTCCTTGACTAAATCGCGACAATAGTCTTCTAGATTTTTCCACGCACCTCGGTTGTTATTGGGAGTTTGAGGGACGATATTAGTCATTAAAAAAGTAGCTTGATTGTCTTCAATCGTAGCAGTGCGATCTGCCGAAGGAGTCATATGTCCGCGATCGTAACCGCTCCTAGTATAGTCTTCAGATTTAACTCGATACCAACCAGAAGGCAAAGAATCGTCAGGAGTGAAATTATTCTGTCGCTTTACATCGCCCATCCACTTACTATTAAGTTGCCAGGAAACCCAGTTGGGAGTTCCTTTATCTCGGTTGTAAGATAGAGCATACTGGGGCTTTTTCATCAAATAATTGTTAGGAGCGTTTCCAGCATTGCTGGGATTGCCCAATAATAAATGAGGACTGCTAGGTGGTGCAAGTAATTGACATCCACCTAGTAAAAGCAAAAATATTGCCAGTGCGAGAACTAATTTTGTTTTCACCTTTACTTAGCTAGATCTAATTGCTGAATTAAAGTGCGAGCAATAGTTATGACAAATCTATTATCAAGGTAGGGATCGATTAATATACCTTGAATTGACCAATCTTTACGAGCATTTTCTACTAATCTCAAGTAAAAATGTAAAGTGCTATTGAGTAAATTGAGACTATAGTTAACTACAACTTATGTTTGAATTCCACGGCTGGGCAACTATTCGCGTCAGAGACGCAGACAAGCCTGTATTTGATGGTTTTCGCTCTTCTATTAGAAGTGCGGAAGATAGAGCTATCAAACAAATTCGAGCGGCTATCAACGAGGTACACGACGAATGTTCGGTGTTTGAGATTCGCCGCAGTCAGAATGGTTTAATAGTTTTGATCGTTCACGGTTTGCGAGATTCTCATTTATCTGGAGTAATTGAACTATTTTGGTGGCTGGGAAGAACTTTACCAAACTCTTACGGTCTTTTGCACGTGCGGGATGACGAGAGAGAAGGTCACGAACACCAATTTCGCGTCTGGCGCTTGGCAAATGGTAAACTAGCAGAGTATGTCGATCCTTTCCTATCCCTTCGCGTACCTGCCATAGAAGAACCATCAGCCCCCAATTTAGATTCTCCCAAAGAAAATACAAATCATATAAATAAACAACCTCGTTAACAATTTTCTAATGAATAAACCATTAATACCCGTAATTTTAGCAGGTGGAAAAGGAGAAAGATTTTGGCCACTAAGTCGCAAACAGCGACCCAAACAATTTCTTTGTCTCGACGGTAGTGGTAAAAGTTTACTGCAAGCAACGGCAGATCGCCTACTACCCTTAGCAGGAGACTGGGATAAGTTGTGGGTCATAACTTCCGATCGAATAGCAGATGGAGTAAAAGAACAGTTACCATTACTACCAACAGAAAATTTATTGGTCGAACCAGAAGGACGGGATACCGCACCCGCAGTAGCTTGGACGACCCTAGAAATATCTCAACGTTATGGGGAAGAAACAGCGATCGCTTTTTTTCCCTCAGATCATTGGATCGGCGATCGTCCAGCATTTGAGAAAACCATATATGCTGCAACAGAATTAGCCAGATCTGCTGAAGCAATTGTTACTCTTGGAATTAACCCTAATTATGCTTCTACTGGTTACGGTTATATCGAACAAGGAGAAGGGATTAATAATTATGGCGACTTAAGCGCTTACAAAGTCAGTCGCTTTACCGAAAAACCCGATCGCACTACTGCAGAATCTTTTATCAGTACGGGTAGATATAGTTGGAATAGCGGTATGTTTATCTTCCGCGCAGGAGTAGTTTTAGAAGAACTAATGCGCTACGCACCGCAAATTATCACTCCTCTAAAAGAGAAAGGATCCCAAGCATATTCGGAACTAGAAAAGAAAAGTATCGACTACGCTTTAATGGAAAAAACCCAGTTAGCTTATGTCATACCTGCTGATTTTGATTGGGATGACTTAGGAGACTGGAATGCACTCGAAAGAGTGCTACAAGGGGATAAAGATAACCTCGAATTAGCCAACCACGTCGGAAAAGATACCAAAGGAACAATTATTTATGGTTCTGACGAAGGAGAAGTCATTGTTACCATCGGTTTAGAAGATGTGGTAATAGTGCGAGATCGCAATGCGACCCTAATTGTGAAGAAAAATCGCACCCAAGAAATAAAACAAGTTTTAAAATTACTACAAGCAGATCCAAAACAACAAAAATTCCTTTAGGTATCATCTAACTCTAAAAATATCTTAAAAAAATCTCATGTCACACTCATACTTTGATACCGAAGATAACAAGCGCAGACCCTTTGAATTACCTGGTGCCAAACCTCACTATAACCCCGATCGCCCAGGACAAGTAGACCGCATTTTTCTAGATTTAATTCTAGATATACCCAACAAAAGCTTTAAGGGAAGTTGCACAATCAGCTTAACCCCAGTACGTCCAGGAATAAAAAGACTAATCTTGGATGCTGTAAATTTAGAGATCGAATCAATTTTAATCGACGATGTAAGTCAGCCTTTCGATTACGATGGGGAACAGCTTGACATCAATTTAATTGAACCGACAGCAGACAAACAGATAAAAATCGAGATCTCTTACAGTGTCAATAACCCGCAACGGGGTCTATATTTCATCGGTCCCGATCGCCATTACCCCAACAAACCCGTCCAAGTCTGGACTCAAGGAGAAGACGAAGACTCTCGCTTCTGGTTTCCCTGCTTCGACTATCCAGGTCAATTAGCAACTTCAGCAATTCGCGTTAAAGTACCCAAAGAATACGTAGCTATTTCTAACGGAGAACTCATCGCTACTGTAGAAACAGGGGAAAATAAAATCTACCACTGGTCTCAAAAACAAATCCATCCTACCTACTTAATGACTTTAGCAGTAGGAGACTTCGCCGAAATAAGAGATTCCTACAACGATATTCCCGTTACCTATTACGTAGAAAAAGGAAGAGAAGACGACGCCAAACGCAGCATGGGTAAAACTCCCGCAATGATGGAGTTTTTAACGAAAAAATACGGCTATCCCTATCCCTATCCCAAATACGCACAAGTCTGCGTCGATGATTTTATTTTCGGTGGGATGGAAAATACTTCCACTACCTTACTAACCGATCGCTGTTTATTAGACGATCGCGCAGCTATAGATAACCAGCGTACTGAAAGTTTAGTCCTTCACGAACTCGCACACCAGTGGTTTGGAGATTTAGTCGTGATTAAACACTGGTCTCACGCTTGGATAAAAGAGGGTATGGCATCCTATGCTGAAGTATTGTGGACGGAATCTGAGTACGGTAAAGACGATGCAGCGTACTATTTGTTAAGGGAAGCGCGCAGTTATTTAGATGAGGATAGTTCCCGCTATCGTCGTCCGATCGTCACTAACGTATATAGAGAAGCGATCGAATTGTACGATCGCCATCTTTACGAAAAAGGTGCTTGCGTCTATCACATGATTCGGGCAATTTTAGGAGAGGAATTATTCGAGAAAAGTATTCATACTTTTGTCAACGATAACGCGCACAAAACTGTCGAAACTATAGACCTCCTGCGCGCAATAGAAAAAGCAACGGGATATAACTTAAAATTCCTCTTCGATCTCTATGTGTTCCGAGGTGGTCATCCCGATTTCAAAGTAGCTTATTCTTGGGATGGAGATAACAAGCTCGCAAGCATTACCATTACTCAAACCCAAGCTAAAGACAACGATAGCAAAAACGAACTATTCGATCTCAAAATTCCCATAGCCTTCGCTTATGTGGAAGAAAAAGGAGTAGATCCCCTCAAACTAAAAACTTTCACCCTGCGAATACATCAGCAACAACAAACCTTCTACTTCCCTCTAGAGAAAAAACCCGACTTCTTTAGCTTCGATGTGGGAAATAACTTTCTCAAAACAGTAACTTTAGAGTACCCCGTCCCCGAACTAAAAGCCCAGTTAAAATACGATCGAGATCCTATCTCTCGTATCTATGCCGCTACTACTTTAGCTAAAAAAGGCGGCATTGATATAGTTAACACCCTTGCGGAAACTCTCACTAAAGATTCTTTCTGGGGAGTCCGTTTAGAAACAGCCAAACAACTAGCAACCATAAAATTAGACCAAGTCGTAACTGCGTTAGCTGCTGGTTTGCAAGATCCAGATGCGCGAGTCCGTCGCGCTGTAGTTGAAGGATTGAGTAAAATCAAAACAGCCGAAAGTTACGATATCCTCAAAGAGTTTGCACAGAAAGGCGATCCTAGCTATTACGTCGAAGCATCAGCTTATCGTTCCCTCGGAGGAATGGTTTCTGGTAATTTGAAAGAAAAACAAGAAGAAGTTATCGACTTACTCAAAACAGTACTTCAACAAGGTCAGGGGTGGAATGAAGTAGTGCGATCGGGTGCGATCGGAGGTTTGAGTCAAATGAAAACTAACCCAGCCGCAGCAGATATCATTCTCGAATATACTAAGCTGGGAACTCCTCAACCCCTCCGTTTAGCCTCAATAAGGGCGATCGGCGCCGTTTCTACTGGTCAAACCCCAGATAAACTAGAGTCGATTTTAGACCAATTAGAAACAATTTCACAAGAAACTTTCTTCTTGACACAAGTTGCTGTATCCTCAGCCTTGGGACAAATGGAAACTCCCAAAGCTGTCGGTATTCTACAAACTTTAGCCGCGAGAACTCCAGATGGAAGAGTTCGACGCATAGCTGAAGAAGCAGTCAGTAAAGTACAGAAAAATATTGGTTCTGACAAAGCAATTAAGGAGTTGCGAGAAGAATTTGACAAACTAAAACAAGAAAATCAAGATCTCAAAAGTCGTTTAGCTAAATTAGAAGCTAAAGATAGCTAATAGGAGTGTGGGGAGTGTTCTTGGCTGTTAGCTGTTAGCTGTTAGCTTTTGGCTGTTAGCTATTTGTTATTCTCCCCCCACTCCCCCACTCCCCCACTCCCCCACTCCCCCACTCCCTGACAAATATGTAAAGAAAAATTAGCTCGATCGCTTGAAATCTAAAGAAATGTCTAGAATAAAAGTGTAAAGAGTAGATTACAAAAATACAAAAACTCTCCAAAATCAACAATTCTTTTCAAATCAAAAAGGAGGGACATACATGGCAATATTTAGGTGGTTAAGGCGAATATTTGAACCTATTGGCGAAGGTATTTTAAGAATTTTTTCTCCCGTTCGAGATGACTATCCGAAAAGTGGAGTTAAACCTTTCCACGGGGAACCCTATGAAAATGATAAAACCGCTTAAATTTCATCCCAACCGCTAACGCCAGATGACATTACGTAACTTGTAACGCTAGCTTCAAAGAAATTTGCTTTAGTGTGAGCTTCTTTTTTAGTATCAGAAAATCTCTCTAAATGGCTATAAGGGCTCTTGCTATATTTCTTTTCTGGATAAAGCGGTTTTAGTCCAATGGCACGCAATCTAATATTAGCGAGATACTTGGTATATTGTTCTGTACTGGCTTCAGTAATGCCTAAAATATTGTTGCCAACAATGTGGTTCGTCCAGCGACATTCATAGGCAACTGCTGTGGCAAACATCTCGTAAATTAAATCGATAGAATGTGAAAATATTTTCATGGCTTCTGGGATGAGTTGTTGATAGAGTCTGACGTGACTTAACTCATCTCTATTAATCATTTTAAAAATATCTGCCGAACCAGGCATTAACATCCTAGAAGCTAGATTGTAGAAATAGATAAAACCGTTGTAGAAGTAGAGTCCTTCTAAGAGATAATCTGCTAATAAAGAAACAAAATAGTTTTCTGGAGTGGGATTATCTACGTATTTTTGATATAGTTTGGCAATAAATTCGCAGCGATCGGCTAGGACTTTATCCGTGCGCCAAAATTCGTAAACTGCACTGCGGCGATCGCTGGGAATTATTGTTTCAATAATATATTGATAACTTTGATTGTGCATCCCTTCTTGGGAAATTTGTTCTGCCATGCACAAACTTACTTCTGGGGCGGTAACACTACTTTTAATGTGGGGAATATTGCAGGTTTGAACTGAGTCTAAAAAGGTTAAATAAGAAAGAATTCCTTCATAGGCATAACGTTCTTCTATGGTTAGATTCCAATAGTCGTTTACGTCTTGAGTTATGTCTAGTTTTTGCGGGATCCAAAAGTTTTCTCGCATCTGTTGGTACAAACTAATTGCCCAAGAATAACGCACGTCATTGAGTTGCATTAAGTTAGTCGTGTTACCGAACCAAATTAAACGATTTTCGGTTCGATCGTCTCCACTAGGATTAAATATAGGATTTACGGGCATTAGGGGTGTTTGAGAAAACATTTGTTTGTTTTTAATAAATGAGGTTTTATTTTGCTCAGTAGAAACTTCCACGGAACGTCTCCAGAAACCATGGAAAGTCTTTACAGAGGGAACGTTTCTACTGAAGTGGGATTAGTTAGTACAGGCGCTACAATTGTTGTTTGATTCTTGGAAACTGTCGCGCTGTACGGTTCTGATGTAATAAATTGCTTTACATCCTTTTTGCCACGCCATTAATAGGGTTTCAAAGATGTCTTTGGCGTTGAGAGTGCGTTGTGGTTCTTCTGGGAAATATACTCCGTGGTTGAGGTTAAATAATAGTTCCATGGAGATGCCTGTATCAATCCATTTTTGAATGGTTGCTACTGCTTCGATGACTTTCTTTTGATCTAGGGTTTTGTTTTCTTGGTAGAACCAAAAATATTCGTCTATGAAAGGTGGGGCGATCGGTACTGTTCCTTTCGCCCATTTGTCGTAAAAGAAACGGCTGTAGACTGGGAGGACGCTAGCGCTACATCCTTGGACTAGGGATGAGGAGGTATTGGGCGCGATCGCCGTGATGTGGGAGTTACGAATTCCGTATGTTTGTATATCTTGAGAAAGTTCTACCCAGCGCTGTTTATTGTTGGCGTTTTCGAGGAACCATTCTACTGGTCTCGATCCAATTAATTTCCCTTTACTCCACTCGCTACCCTCAAAAGCATCATATGCGCCTCTTTCTTTAGCTAGTTCCATAGATGCGCGGGTACACCAATAGCCAATTTCTTCAAATAAGCAGCTAATTTCTGACAAGTTTTCAAAGCCGAGTCTGCGTTTGGCTAACCAGTCAGCTAGCCCCATAGATCCGACCCCGATCGTGCGATAGCGTTGATTGTGTTTTTTGGCTTCGGGAAAGGGAGGGTTTGTTAGTTCGATCGTATTGTCTAAAATGCGAACTGCTAGCTTACATATTGCTTCTATTTCTTCGGTTTCGATATTGGCTAGGTTGAGAGAATTGAGGTTGCAGCTGTGGGCTAATTCTCCTGCTTTGACGTTGCTAAAAGACTCTTGGCACAAATTTCCGCCAGGAATGTAGCCGTCATGTTTGTTGGGATTAGCTCTATTGACGGTATCCTTAAACCAAAGGTAAGGCATTCCCGTCTCTAGCTGACTTCGCATGATATTTTTGAACAGTTCGCGGGCATTGATTTGTTTGTAGAGGACAATCTCTGTGCCTACTTTCTGTTCTATAATTCTGTACCAATACTCGAATTCTTCTCCCCACAATTCAGTTAATTCTATTCCTAATTTCTTGCGTATTTCGTAGGGATCGACGAATGTCCACTCTTCTTTTTCGACCACCCGACGCATAAATTCGTCGCTGACTACTAATTGAGGAAAGACGTCGTATGCTTTGCGCCTCTGGTCGCCATTTTCGGTTTGCATCTCTAGAAATTCTGGAACGTCGAGATGCCAAATATCTAAACTGACGGTGACAGCCCCAGCCCTTCTACCGCCTTGGTTTACGGCGATCGCCGTGTCGTTGAGTATTTTAATCCAGGGAATTACTCCCCCAGAGGCATTTTTTTTGTCCATTACCCAGCTACCTGTGGCGCGAATGCGACTGACATTTACGCCCACACCACCGCCATTTTTAGATATTCTGGCTGTATTTGCTACTTCTTCAAAAATACTTTCTAAGTTGTCGTCAATAGCTGTGATAAAACAAGATGTCAGAGATCCTTCAGGATTTCTGAGATTGGCTAGGATTGGGGTTGCTAAGGATATTTTACGAGTGGCGATCGCTTGGTAAAATTCTTTTGCTAGGGCCATTCTCTTTTGGGGTTCTTCTACTGAAGCTAAGAGTAAGGCACAGGTTAAAAAAGCTTCTTGTGGTAATTCTTCGGGTAATAAATATCGCTTAGTTAGCAATACTGCCCCAGCGTAATCGTAGTCAGTATCCCACTTTTCGTCGATCCAAGTTCCTGCTTCTTTTAATTCTTCTGTTGAATAGGTCAGAATTCTTTCATCGTATATACCCGAGTTGACCTTGGTGCTAACTGTTCTTTCGTAGTCGCCATACTGATACCCGCGACTTACTAAAGTGTCTTTCCACAAGTTCCAGACGTGCAATCTTCCTGCTACGTAACGCCAGTCAGGTTGTTCTGGAGAACACATTTCTAAAGCACAGTTTATTAAATTATCCTGTATTTCTCTGCTGGTAATCCCGTTGCGGAGTCTTGTTGTTAATCCAGCTTCTAAGGCGATCGCATTAACGTTTAGTCCAGCACAAGCCCAATCGACCACTGAACGGATTCTAGCAATATCTAAGGGCGTTTTAGTGCCATCTCTACTAATGACCTTAATATTGCTATTTTTTTCTGATTTAATTTTATCGTTCTCCTCGAGATAGCTTTCAGCGATCGATATGGTTTGTTGCATATTTTTAGACACTAAAATTTAGTGTCACTGGGGAATACCCAGTGACAAATTTTTGCTTTTTATTCAGGCACACTATACCTATAGCGTCTTGCCCGCTTTTTTAAGCTCTTATTACTCTATATATAGTATACCCCCTATCCCTTTCTTGTCTCAATACTAATGTACCGAATTTTTGTTTAAATCTAAGTGACAAAAAATTGTAATAATATCATAAATATGGTAAAAAATTCAAGAAAAATAAGTCCCGATCGAGAGACCAATTAAGAAAGTGTACACTTTGCCGAGCTTTTTACTAAAGGAAAATTTTTAATAAAAACAGCAGAAGCGAGTAGGAAAGGAAAACAAGGAGAAAGGCAGGCGTTTTTCTTCCTAGAAGTGGCGATCGCGCTTGTTACGGTTATAAATTATGTTTTCAGATTTCGAGATAAAAATTCCTTTTGAAATCTCGGCTAGAACGTCCCAAGTCGAATTACTCTCAGGTTTAGATGTTTGGTTGCATTTGGGCTTACTCACAGAAGAACAGGTCAAGCAGATTGGCAGCAAATACTTATGCTGTTCTTTGCCCGAACCTATAGTAGTTATCCAGGATTCACATTATAGCTCACAAGAGACTGATTTCATAGAAGAAGAATTAGAAGAAGTATTTGTTCTAGAAGAATCTCCCAGACCTCAAGAGTCTCCTATCCTTCAAGAATCTCCTATTGCTCGAGAGTCTTCTACCATACCAAAAAAGTTAAGCATAGTTTCTCAAGTATGGCAAGCATTTAAAGACGAATTCAGCGTGCGCTGGCTGCTGTTTTTAGGCGTATTTTTAGTAGTGATATCTTCTGCGGTGCTAGCTGCTAGTAACTGGCAAAATTTCCCTGCTGTGGGGCAATATGGGGTTTTATGGACTTATACCCTGATTTTTTGGGGGGTTGGTTTTTGGGCAGCTAAGCAGGAGAATTTACAATTAACCTCCCAAACTCTACAAACTATTGGTTTGTTATTGATCCCGTTAAATTTTTGGGCGATCGATACTTTTAATTTATGGCAGCATCCCCTTCAATGGGTAATAGTGGCGATCGCTTCAGTTAGTCTAACGACAATCTATTGGATTCAAAACAGAGAAAGACAAAGTCCAATCTTATTATCGAACTTCTTGGGGCTAGCTTATTTACATTGTGGCTGGAGATTAGGGGCTTTACCTCTGGTGGCTGTATATGTAGGTGCCATCTCTACTACTATTGTTTTGCATCTTTTATCTACAGAGGAACGGGAACAGGGAATAGGGAGTAGGGAACAGGGAATAGGGAATAGGGAATGGGGAATAGGGAGTAGGGAACAGGGAATAGGGAGTAGGGAACAGGGAATAGGGAATGGGGAATGGGGAATAGGGAATGGGGAACAGGGAATAGGGAATGGGGAACAGGGAATAGGGAATGGGGAACAGGGAATAGGGAATGGGGAACAGGGAATAG
>JASJDA010000340.1 GCA_030065755.1 Prochloraceae cyanobacterium
TAAGAAAGTTGACAATCGCCAAATTACAACTAGGAACATGTATCGTTACCGCTAAAATGGCAAAGCGAGTCAATGATTACGGGACATATTTCGCTGTCGAATTTTCTGCTACTAATAATGAACAAAAAAGGGTCAAACAATTAGCAGAATTTATAAACGCTAATAGCGAACGTATTTATTCTACCAGACTGGCTGACCAAAAACAATTACCACCCACTGAACACTAAACAAATAGCGATCGAGTAATCCTCGATCGCTTTACTTATTAACAATTATCAAGCAAAAATCATGGCTAAAAAAGTATACCTTAAAAACCCATCTGATTTCCTCTATGGAATTGACGAGGAAACTGTCTCAAACTTACCCAACCATCTCAGAGATTTAATCGACTTTGGACTCGACTTAGAAGATCGTAACTCTGGAGACTTAGAAGACAGTTTCGGTCATATGATTTATCAATTTCAGAGCGATACATTTGCTTTTGTTCGTCGCGGATTAATCGGCTCGAAAATTAAATTCTATAGGTTGTACAAAAAGCTTGATTACAAAAGATTTAACAATTTTGCTACTGATGTTTTTGGTAAGTCAGCCTGGCAAATCAATCGAGAAATTAATGCGGCTAGGGTAGTCTTTGCTTTGCTCAGTGCCGGATTTGATATTCTGCCTACCTGCACGGCTCAAGCGGAAGTAATACGAAACTTTGGCATGGAAGAGCTAATCGAAAACTGGCAAAAAGTAATAGAAACTATCCCTGCTCATCAAATAACAGCTAATGCTATTCGAGAATTGTTATTTGCTCCCACAGAAAAAGATCGAGTAATGAAAAACGTCAAAATCCCAGCAATCGACTTCGATAAGATTTGGAACGAGGCTAGGGAACGTTGTTGTAGTACGCCACAGTTTATTGCTCACTGCGTTGATTTTACGATTGCTAATGAAACAGAATCGACTAAAAGTCAAGCTAACAGGAGCTTACACTCAAGTGGAGGATTTTTCCTAGCTAATATTTTTAGTGCATTTTTGCACCATTTTGAAACACTTTTGTTTACAGGCAATCAACCTCTAAGAGAAGTGATTTGGTCAGAAGATTTGGCAGATTTAACTAGTAATTCTGGCTATTGCTGAGAAATCACTAATTAAAAATTGAATTGTTATTGCAAAGAACCAAGGAAAAGTAAGCTTGGTTTAGATTTTGCTGTTAAAGTAGCGCATGGTTTGCGCACCGCTACGCGGATCCCGTTGGGATCGTTAGAAAAAGAATTTTTGGGACAGGGAAGACACGTTGATTAAAGCAACAGATAATTTGAGTTTGTGCTTAAAATCTTCAAGTTGAAAAACGTTGAACATATGTTAAACTAGACTATAGACATAACTAGTATTCTTCTGTCATGTCAACTATTTCAGTTGGTGTACGGTTGCCTGCTCATCTCCACGATATGCTAGTGGCTTACGCAGCCAAGGCTCAAACCTCTAAATCTGAAGTAATTGTTACCGCCTTGGTTAACTACTTTAATAATCCTGAAGATGTACCCCTTTCTATAAAAGTGGCTGACCTGGAAAAAAGGATTGTGGCATTAGAAACCAAAGCAGCAGAGTGAATTAATAAAAGAAGATTTTTATGAGTAACACCGAACTTTCAACCATTAAAATCTTTTTAGCCTCATCATCAGAATTAAAAGACGATCGGGAACAGTTTGAAAATTTTATCTATCGACAGACTAAACAGTATATTAAAAAAGGTATCTTTTTAGAGTTGGTGCTATGGGAAGATTTTCTTGATGCCATGTCCCAAACTCGCTTGCAAGATGAGTACAATAAAGCAATTACAGACTGCGATGTTTTTGTCAGCCTTTTTTATACTAAAGTAGGTCAATATACTAAAGAAGAATTTCTAAAAGCTTTGTCAACTTTTAAAGCCAATAATAAACCTTTGATATACACTTATTTTAAGAATGCAGAAATTAAGATTGGTGAAATAAAGAAAAAAGATATTTTAAGTTTATTAGATTTCCAGGAAGAACTTCAAGAACTAGGTCATTTCTATACCAAATATACTGACATTAACAACCTAAAACATCATTTCAGCGAACAACTGACAAAATTTTTACCCCAATTGACAACAGGATTAAAAAAAAAGTCCAGTTAAGACAAACAAATTCTGTTGAGGCTTTAGTTCAGCAAGTACGTGAGCGCTGTTGTAATAAGATTCAAAATTTATACAGCAAAATTCGGTTACTTAATAGTGAATTAATTGATGTCGATCGACTTTATGTAGATGTTTACGTGCTTGAAAGAGTTTCCTCTGATTATTATGCAAATATTCCCGATCTGTTAAAGGGATCTGATATACGAGAAAAGTTTGATCGTTTCGGATTGGGAGAAAGAAGAAGGCGATCGCCAGGTATGGAAGTAGTTAAGAAGTCCGAGAAATTAATGATTTTAGGGAAACCTGGATCTGGTAAAACTACTTTTTTGCAACGTATAGCTGTCTCTTGTTCTAAAGAAGAGTTTTTGGCTGATTACATACCGATTTTAATTAAATTGAGAGAGATTGACGATTCTAGTAATTTCAATCTACTTAATAAAATTTCTCAAGAATTGGAGCTAGATAATGAAGAACCAACTAAACAAATCTTAAAGCAAAATAAGTTTTTAGTTTTGTTAGATGGACTGGATGAAGTTCCTTGCCAGTTAAGAAAAACAATACAGGATAATCTTGGTAAATTTTCTAAACAATATTATAAAAATCGCTTTATTATCACTTGCAGAACTCAAACAAGTGAATATCGTTTACCTAATTTTGAGTATATTGAAGTTGCCGATTTTAATACAGAACAAGTCGAATGCTTTGCTAGTAATTGGTTTTCTAGTACTGATTTAGATTCTCAAGAAAAAAATCAACTAAAAACAAACTTTTTAGAAAAGTTGAAATCCTCAGATAATAAGCAAATTGCAGAATTAGCTGTTACACCAATTTTATTAAGTTTAACTTGTTTGGTTTTCAGTGATTTAAAAAAATTTCCATCTAAACGTTATTATTTATATACAAGAGGAATTAACCTACTTTTAGAACAGTGGGATGTAAACAGAAATGTTGAAAGATTTCCAGATAGTGAAATTTACCAAAATATGTCTGTTTCAGATAGACAAAAACTTTTGAGCTATATTGCTTTTCGTAAGTTTGATGAGCAGCAATATGCTTTATTTGAACAAGATGAAATTCAGGAATATATAGCAGAGTTTCTTCAACACACTAGATTTCCTAAGCTTTCGACTAAAGAAGAAATTAAAAAAATTCCAAAAACTATAGAGCAGCAACATGGATTAATAATAGAACGGGCAGATAAAATTTACTCTTTTTCTCATCTAACTTTTCAGGAATTTCTCACAGCTCAACACATAAGTAACGAATCTCGCTTAGTAAAACAGTTAGCTAAAAATCATATTACTGATACTCGTTGGCGAGAGGTATTTCTGTTGTTAGCTGAGTTAGCTGAGCTAGAACAAGCTGATGATTTGCTCTTGGCAATGGAGGAACAAATCCAAACTTATATCAATAAACCTAAACTACAAAATTTACTAGTTTGGGCAGAGCAAATAATAGATACTTCCCCTACCGATATTAAGCCTGTTGGTAAAAGGGCGATCGCTTGTAGTTTTGTTCTCTCCTACGCCAAAGCCGCCGCCAACGCCGCCAACGCCGCCAACGCCGCCAACGCCGCCGCCAAAGCCGCCAACGCCGCCGCCAAAGCCGCCGCCAAAGCCGCCAAAGCCGCCAAAGCCGCCAAAGCCGCCAAAGCCGCCACCAAAGCCGCCAACGCCGCCGCCAACGCCGCCGCCAAAGCCGCCACCAAAGCCGCCAACGCCGCCGCCAAAGCCGCCGACGCCGCCGCCAAAGCCGCCGACTACGTTCGAGAAATAAAACACTTAAAAGTTTATAAAAACATAAACTTTAATGACTTACTTGACAAATTAGAAAAGCTAAAAGAGGAAAGTCCAGATAAAAATCAACCGAAAGAAATATTTCTAGATTTTGTTAACCAGCTAATTCAAACGATGCTAGAAGGTTTTCACCTCACTACAGAAATGATTGATTTCTCAGTAGAAGAATTTATTTGCCTTGAGAATTATTTCTATGCCAATAAGCTAATGATAGATTGCAAAGAAGCAGCAGTTCGAGTCTCACAGAAAACTTGGATTGGGATAGAAGAGCGAATGTTGTTGCCTACGAATCGGGGTAGTTAGTCGAAGTCGATCGAGAGTTAAAAATTGAATATTACTTACAAGAAACCCAAGAAAAATAAGCTTGGTTTATATTTTGGTGTCAAAATATAGTAAAAGTTTTTTTAATAATTATGCGTCCAAATAAGCAACAACTTCTAGAAATAGAAGAAGAAGTTCAATGTGTTTTACAAGATGCTATTGAAATGGAGGAACCATATACGCCAGAAGAAACAGACAAAATAAGAGAAGAAATAACCGAAAAAATAGTGGTGTATGACCCAATATTTGAGGAATATGAAAGTTATATTGTGTCAATATTAGGGACTTAGGAAAGAAAGAGAATCTAATTCGTAAAAAAGTCAGTTAATTGCCTATTTAATATGGTCTTAAGTTTATATTTTTATGACGCTTTAGGTAAGATTCAGATAGTTTCTGTCTATTATTCTAGTAAAGGATAATATAAGAAAAATAGGGTTCGCCAAACTTCATAACGAGTGCGACTTTTGAAGAGGTGGACAAAATGCCAAGTCAAATAATAGGTTACTATAACTCGCGCCAACAGAAGTTACTGAAAGATTTTGACAGAACCTCTGCATTAATGAAAGACTCCCTTGTCGAACGCTACGGCAAAGAATTCGCTGGTACACTTGAGAAAAAATTCCTATTAGATGAAAATGGAGCGTTAATAGGTCAAGTTACTGGGCATTTTCGTTTTGTATTAGCTTCACCAAATAAAAGATAGCCAGAAATTTATTAAAATCATGAGTGCTACACCTCTAAAAACAGACAATAATAAACCTGACATAATTACTGCAGTTAAGAAACGAGTGCTGCAAGTCAGCATTTGGATGCTCGTTCAGGTATCGATTTTATGTCTTTCATCAGGAAGACTCGATTGGGTAATGGCTTGGGTTTATATTGGTTTAAATGTGGCTATTGTCGCAATTAACTTTTCGATTCTTCTACCTCAAAACCCAGAATTGATAGCAGAACGAGCGCCAATTAAAGAGGATACCAAGAAATGGGACATCGTGCTTGTCAAAATCGCTTTACCACTTCCTCATATTATATTGTTGATATCTGGCTTAGACTTGCGTTTTGGCTGGTCTCCACCATTGACTTTGACCATTCAGTTGTTAGCTTTGGCTTTAATGGTGCTAGGGTATAGTCTTGTAAGTTGGGCAATGATTACTAACAAATTCTTCTCAGGTGTTGTCCGCATTCAAAAAGAACGAGGTCATACCACTATTACCACTGGTCCCTATCAATACGTGCGCCATCCTGGTTATACAGGTATGATAGTTTACTCTCTCTCTACGCCGTTGTTATTAAGCTCGCTGTGGGCATTTATTCCGGCTGTACTGATGAGCTGTCTTTTAATTGTTCGCACGCTGCTAGAGGATAGGACTTTACAAGCGGAACTAGACGGTTATCAAGAATATACTACTGAAGTTCCCTACCGCTTGTTACCTTATTTGTGGTAGAGGAATTCGCTCGCGAGATCTCTAATAAACCCTATGAAAGATTGAAACTGCTTAAAAGTTAATATTTAATTTGATTTCTCAAACCACATAAACCTGCATATCCTATCCCTATGGCATCTACACTATCGTCAATAGGAAGTCTTTCTAAATCGAACAAATGTCGAACAACTTCTGCTACATCGGCTGAGCGTTGCTCGTCCGTAATCTATGTGAGCTTTCCAGCTAGACTGATGCAACAGTACGGGTTCTATGCCTAACTCTCTATAGCAAACCAGACTAATAACCCCTACAGCTTGTAAAACCCCACCTGCTGCTTTAATCTCCCTGTTAAAGAAAGGCATCTCCATAGCCATGCGTTCGGGTTGGAATTCTTGAATTATCGAGCGCCAGATCGGTTTCAATTTCAAACAGACGTCGAGCAGTAGGAACCTTTTTAGAGGTCTCGATCGTCCCGTAATCAATTAGAGACGCTTCTCCTGTTGGCAATTCTTTGAGAATCGCCCAACCGATAATAGCTAATCCAGGGTCTATTCCGAGCCAAACAGGAGAATCAGTCATCTTTTCATCAATTGCTGAGTGCAGAGAGAATAGGTTGTACTAGCCCCAACATCTTTTAACAGATGAATCAAGCTTATTTTCGATTTTATGCAGAACTTAACGACTTTCTCTCCATCAACAAGAGAAAGACTACTTTTGTTCGTTGCTTTAAGAATAGTCCCTCAATCAAGGACACGATCTCGAAGAGATCCGCGTAGCGGTGCGAAGCCATAGGCGTACCTCATACCGAAGTCGATTTATGCGGACAGATTAATCCTTTTCAAAGGTGTCTGCGCTGCAATGGTTGGCTCGAACCAGTAAACAAAGAGATGATTAGCGATCGCCTGCCAGCAAAAACAAGACAATATTACGATGAATTTCGCCTCTGCTTGTCTTGCGGTCAAATCTATTGGAAAGGTTCCCACTACCAGCGG
This sequence comes from Prochloraceae cyanobacterium, assembly GCA_030065755.1. GTDB lineage: Bacteria > Cyanobacteriota > Cyanobacteriia > Cyanobacteriales > JASJDA01 > JASJDA01. Next base: position 6,680 of record JASJDA010000340.1, read on the forward strand.
ATGCAACAGTTTATTGAACAAGTACAAAAGAATTATGAAGACGAGCGCTGACGCTGAAATACTCAAACCCTATCCATTGGTTAACGAGCTATCAAAAATAATTAAAGAAACGCCAAATATAAAAGCTAGACTTGATTCTCGTCCGTATTAGCTTAAAGGGGGAGAAGCCTCACGTCTGTACCTGTTAAGGGAGCGCGTGAGATGAATCCCCGATAAAAGTAGTGCGGACTTCATATCAATATTAACTGAAAGTTGATAAGATATAAAGTCCAGCGCTACTTTTATCAATTTTCATTTGAGCGAGTTTTAAAAGTAGATATTTCTGGTAAAATATAGGTATTGATAAGAATCTTTTTTCCTAGTTGTGAGAGGAGCTTACCAGTACAAATTGCGCCCTAATAAACAACAAATAGAAGTCCTTGAAAATTGGCTTAATTTGTTGCGCCGTCAATACAATTATAGACTAGGTGAGCGATTTAATTGGTCCGAACAAAACCGAAGTAATGTTAACTATTGTCCTCTAATTTGTCATCTTCCACAACTCAAGGATAATCCTGACTATTACAGTCAAAAGAAAGATTTAATTAACACTAAAGATTTGTTTCCTGAATATAAAAGTATACACTCACAAGTACTTCAGGATGTTATCAAAAGAGTCAAATTAACTTTTGATAGGTGGTTGAAAGGAGACAGTAGCGGAAAGCGATCTGGTAAACCAAGATTTAAAGGAATAGGTAGATATCACTCCTTTACCTACCCTCAAATGAAGCCAGACTGCATTAATGGCAAAAAAATAAAGTTGCCCAAAATAGGAGAAGTAAAGTTTATTCAACATCGACCTATTCCTGATGGTTTTAAGATTAAAAATGCTACTGTTATAAGAAAAGTTGACGGTTACTATGTCATACTTTCTCTTGAGGATAAATCAGTACCATCTCCTGATATCAGAATCATCCCTAATTCTGATAATACTATTGGGATTGATATGGGATTAAAAGCGTTTTTAATAGACAGCCAAGGAGAAGAAGTAAAGATACCTCAATACTACCGTCAAGCTCAGAAACAACTAAGAGTAAAACAAAAAGCTGTATCGAGGAAAAAGAAGGGAAGTAATAACAGAAAAAAAGCTATTAAGAAACTAGCCAAACGACATCAAAAAGTAGCAAATACCAGGAAATATTTTCACTATAAAACTGCTACAAGTCTATTAAAGAAAAATGATGTTGTAGCTCACGAAAAGTTAAATATTAAAGGGTTGGCTAGAACAAAACTCGCAAAATCTATCAACGACGCTGGTTGGGGTCAATTTCTCACTATCCTCGCAAGCAAAGCTGAAAAAGCTGGCTTGCTAACGGTAGCAGTTAAACCTCATGGCACTACTCAAGAGTGTAGTTGTTGTGGAAAAACTGTCAAAAAAGCGTTATCTGATAGATGGCATTCATGTCCTCACTGCAATTTTGAAGCAGATAGAGACTTGAACGCGGCGAGAAATATAAAAAATAGAGCGGTAGGGCATTCCGTTCTTAAAGCTCACCGAGTATCCGAAGGGTTGCCTGGAGTTGGTGAGAAGCCTACACTGTATACGCCAGTATCAGTGTAGGAGTATGTCACC
>JASJDA010000058.1 GCA_030065755.1 Prochloraceae cyanobacterium
TCCCGAACTCGAAAGTGAAACTTTGCCGCGGCGAAGATACTAGTCGGGTAGCCGACTGGGAAAATAGTTCAGTGCCAGGATTAATCTTCCCCTCTAGACCGACTCTCAACTACAAGAGTCGGTCTAGATGTTTTGATGTTTTATAAATTTAATGTCGTTATAGAAGGGAATATTTCTAAAACTCCCACAGGAAAATATTATGCGCCTATTGTTGTAGAATACGAATGTAAGGCTTTACCCAATGGTGGAGAGTAAATAGGAATTGATGTTAATCTAGGCAAAATTGTAGTTACATCAAAAGGAGATGAATATAAAAATCCTAGATATTTTAAAAAATCACTAAAGAGATTAAGAAGCTTGTTGAAGAATTTGTCTCGTAAACAAATTAAAAATCGTCATACTGTTCATGAATCACGAGATAAAAATACAGCTATAAATATTTTATTATTTGCTAATAGTCAAATACCGCAGGAAGTGCGGAAATCTACGCCCAAAGAGACGCTTGAAACAGTGTGTATCAGTCGTGTAACAGACTGAGCTTGGGAAGCCGCAAGGGCAAGTCCTAAGCGGTACTTTACAATGGATTGGTTTAAGGTTTATGAAGTGGATATGTTATGAAAAACCCCTCTGCTAATTTCTGGTATTTGGCTTTATTTGTTGGAGTTTCTTTATTAACTGTAAAGCCGACTTTACCAGCGATCGCCCAGCCACAGATGTACAGACCAATTTCTATTTCTGGCAATTATGAAATCTCCGGCAAACTTTCAGAAGAAGATATTCCTACGGGGGAAGGTGGCTTTGCTCGCGATTATTACGTACGCTTAGAAAAAGAAGATCAAGTAGCAATTGACTTGCTTTCAGAAGAATTCGATCCTATTGTAATGTTGATTGCCGAGGATGGTTCGACCATAGCAGAAAATGACGACGGTCCAGATGGAACAACTAACGCTCTATTATTTGCCAGAATTACTGAAGGGGGTAGATATATTGTTCGAGTTCGCTCCTTTGGGGAAACGGGGGGCGGTAAATTTACTCTAAAAATTACCCGTCTCAAACCAGTTGATAGACGCTAAAAGTGTTCGCTAATGGAACAAGCTGGTAAATAAACAAAGTAATAGTGCTTCTGTCCACTCTACTACGGCACCATAGGTATCGCCAGTATGTCCCCCTAACTGGAGGTAAAGCCAGAAACCAGTTAAAGTAGAGATCGCACATCCAGCAAATACTGTTCCTATTGCTATCCACCATTTATGAGGGTTAAGAAAGAGCTGAAGTACGCTCAAACTTAATAAAAACACTAGCCCAAAGAGAATATCTTGGGGAAAACTAAAAGAATTTTTGTGAAACGCACCTTTACCAGTAGGTCTGAGGTACGGATAAAAGGCGATCGCTACCACTTGTCCCCAACGACCCCAGCCTGCTGATACCATTAATGCTAACCAAAGATCGCATTGGAGCTCGCTTAAAGATGCAGTTTTTAATAACAATAATATTACCGCTGCCATGACACCAAAAGCACCAGTAACGCTATCTTTCATTACTTCTAAACGTCGCTCTCGGTCTGGGACTGCTAACCCATCAGCCGTGTCGATCGCTCCGTCTAAATGAAGTCCTCCCGTAAGAACAACCCAAATTCCTACCAATAAAACACTACAAGTTAATTTGGGTATTCCGATTAGGCGTAAACCTTCGTCAATTAGCCCTAAGATTCCTCCTATTATTATTCCAATTAAAGGTGCCCAGCGAGCAATCCTTTCCAAATCCAAAACCCATAAGGATGGTAGAGGTATAGTAGTGTAAAAAACTAAAGCACCTAGAAAAGATTTGGCTATATTTATCCACAATTTTACAAGTGCTTGCAAAATAAATTTCTTTCGATCTCATTCCCTAACTACGGGACGAATACCATAGTAGCGATATAGCCAGTAATCTTCAAGGATTTTGTCGTGGTCGAAGCAGAGATTTTTAGGTAAATTCCAGGAGTGAAAAATGCCTATATTCTTTGCATCGTCAGCTGCTTGGGGTTCGCCAGATGCTGTAGCGATAAAAACTACACTCAAAGTATGTTGGCGAGGATCTCGTTTAGGGTCGGAATAAACTTGGAATTGTTCAATTAGTTTAACTTGTAAGCTAACCTCTTCTTTTGCTTCTCGTTTTGCTGCTGTTTCTACTGATTCGCCATAATCGACAAATCCTCCTGGAATAGCCCAGCCATAAGGGATATTGAGACGTTCAATTAGGATAATCGGTCGATGGGGACGATCGATTAACTCAATAATTATATCAACTGTTGGTGCGGGATTACGGAAAGTCACTGATTTAGCTTGTATCTTATGGTTGTAAGTTTTAAATTCTAATTTAACATTAGTCTTAAACTCAGTTGGATTAGTTGAAGATCTCTATAACTAATTAAACTTTTTTTTTTAAACAGATAAGACCGTTTGTATTGATTTAATATGGGTTTAAAAATTTCTGGATATCAAATATTTACTCAAATTCACGAGAGTTCTAATTCACAAGTTTACCGAGGAATAAGAGAAAGCGATCGACTACCTATTATATTCAAAGTTTTAAATAAAACTTATCCCACTCCAGAAGAAATTACTCGCTATCAGCAAGAATACCAAATAACTTATAGTCTTAATATAAATCATGTTATTAAAGCTTACGATTTGCAGGAAACAGATAACAAATTTATTTTATTTTTAGAAGATTTTGGCGGAAAATCTCTAGATAAATTAATAACGTTTAATAATTTTAGTTTTAGAGAATTACTTCGAATTGCAATTCAAATCACACAAAGTTTAGGAGAAATACATGCTGCTAATGTCATTCATAAAGATATCAATCCATCTAATATTGTTTTAAATCGAAAAACTGGAAAACTTAAAATAATTGATTTTGGAATATCAACTACATTTTCACGAGAAAAAACAACTTTCACAAACCCAACTAAATTAGAAGGTACTTTAGCATATATTTCGCCAGAACAAACTGGAAGAATAAATCGAGTAATTGACTATCGGACTGACTTTTATTCACTGGGAGCAACATTTTATCAGTTACTAACCGATCGACTACCTTTTGAATGCTTGGATGCTTTAGAAATGGTTCACTATCACTTAGCAATAGAACCAACTCCACTTTATTCAATTAACCCTAAAATACCTAAACCAGTTTCAGATATTGTTATGAAACTCTTAGCTAAAATGCCCGAAAAACGCTACCGGAGCAGTTGGGGTATTAAAAGCGATCTAGAAAAATGTTTAAATCAATTACAGACTAAGGGTTATATTGAAGATTTTGCTCTTGGAAGCAACGATATTGACGAGCGATTTCAAATTAGTCAAAAACTTTATGGCAGAAAGCCAGAAGTAAAAAAGTTACTAGCAGCGTTCGATCGCGTTGCGGAAAGCAGAGAAAAAAGAAGTGAAATCATATTAGTTTCTGGTTGTGGAGGTATCGGTAAATCTACATTAGTACAGGAACTTTATCAATCGATTACGTTGAAAAATGGTTATTTTTTAAGAGGAAAATTTGATAAATATCAACGTAATATTCCTTATTTTGCCATTACTCAAGCTTTAGAGGGATTAATACAACTGCTATTAACAGAAACTCAAACGCGGCTGAATCAGTGGCAAGAAAAAATTTTATCTGAACTAGGCTCAAATTCTCAGGCGATCGTCAATTTAATTCCTAGTTTAAGATTGATTATTTCTCCTGAAAATTCAATAGGTAAGCTGTCGCCAAAAGAAGCAGAAAATTGCTTTAATTTAGCCTTTGAAAAATTTATCAAAATTTTCGCTAAAGCAGAGCATCCTTTAGTATTATTTCTTGATGACTTGCAGTGGGCAGATCGAGCCTCTCTAAAGCTAATTAAACAGTTAATTTGTCAAGCTAACGAGCGCTGTTTATTATTAATTGGAGCATATCGCAACAACGAAGTTAGTCCAACTCATCCTCTGATGCTAATGTTAGATGAAATTAGCAGTGCAGGAGTATCAGCAGATCGTATTACTCTTTCTCCCTTGGAGTTATCAGACATTAATAATTTAATCGCAGATTCTTTGCACTGTTCTCCTGAAAAAACAATTTCTCTAGCTGAATTATTGCAATTTAAAACAGGTGGTAATCCTTTCTTTATTAATGAATTCTTAAAAACACTTTATAGAGATAATTCGCTTTATTTTGATTGGAAGAATGTTACTTGGGACTGGTCTTTAGAAGAAATTCAATCGAAAAAAATTACTGACAATATAGTGGAATTGATGACAAGTCAAATCCATAAGTTAGAGCAACCAGTCCAACAAATATTGAGCTTAGCATCTTGTATTGGCCATCAATTTGAATTAAAAATATTAGCAATTGCGGCGAAAAAAGACTTACAAGAAATAGCTTTGATTTTGCATAAAGCAATTTGCATTGGGTTGATATCGCCTTTAAATAATGTCTATAAATCTGCGGAACTAGGAGTTAAATTATCAGCAGACGATCGCGTAGAATATAAATTTGCTCACGATCGCATTCAACAAGCAGCCTATTCTTTAGTTGACGAACGAGAAAAACCGAGATTACATTACCAAATTGGGCAGCTATTACTCCAGAATATTACGTTAGAAAAACAAGAACAAAAAATATTCGATATTGTCAACCAACTCAACCTCGGTATTTACTCGATCGACTGTCGATCGGAAAAAAAAGAACTAGCTAAATTAAATTTGAAAGCTGGAAAGAAAGCAATAGCTTCATCTGCTTATGAATCAGCTTTTGAGTATTTACAGATTGGTTTGAGTTTATTAGAAGAACATAGCTGGAAAACTGAATATAATTTAACCTTAGACCTTTACGTAACAGCATCGGAAGCAGCTTACCTTAATACTGAATTTGAAGCAATGGATAAATCGATCGAGTTAGTCTTGAAAAAAGCTCGATCGATCCTAGACAAAGTTAAAGTTTATCAAATTAGAATCAAAGCTTATGAATCTCAAACTAAGCTACAGGAAGCAATAGAAACTGGTTTACATTGTCTCAAATTATTAGGAATTAAATTGCCTTCAAAACCAAGCAAATTCGGTCTTTTCTTAGATTTAATTAAAATAAGAATCGCTTTTTATTTTAAGCGTATTGACCAATTAATTTACATGCCAGAAATGAAAGATCTTTATAAAATAGCAGCAATTAATATTATGAAAAATATATTAGTTTCTGCACATAAAGGATTTCCTAATATTTACGGCCAAATTGTATTTAAACAAATTAAATTATCGCTTGAATGTGGTAATTCTTATCAGTCTGCTTTTGCCTACGGGATCTACGCAATCATTCTTTATGAAGTTTGGTTAGATATTGATTCTGGCTATCGATTTGGTAAACTGGCTTTAAGTTTATCGGAAAAGTTTAACGATCCAGGAATTAAAACCAAGATAAACTTTATGTTTAATTACTGTATTAAACCTGGGCGACATCATATAAAAGAAACATTAAATCATTTCCTCCAATTGGCAGAAGATAGTAGAGAAAATGGCGACCTGCAGTATTCTGCTTATTCTTTAAGCTCCTACTGTTACTGTTCTTATATAATTGGCAAACAATTAGGTAAAGTAGAACGAGAAATGGCATTGTATGAAAATGCCATCGCTAGGCTTAACCAATCTAGTACTCTTGCGTTACACAAGATGTCTCGTCAAATGGTACTAAATTTAAGAGGAAAATCGCAGGAAAAATGCTCTTTAAATGGTAAGGTTTACAACGAAAAAGATATGATATCCGTGCATCTAAAAGATCGAGATCGCACAGCTATTTTTACACTTTATGCAAATAAACTTATCTTATCATATTTGTTTAACGATTTAAGTCAGGGAGTTGAAAACATAAAAAATGCAGAAAAAAATTTAGACAGCGCAATGGGATTAGTATTGATATTATTTAATTTTTATAGTTCTTTGACTTTTTTAGCGTTATTTTCTAATAGCAGTAAATCAAAACAAAAATCTACTCTTACTAAAGTTAATAAAAACCAAAAAAAGCTAAAAAAGTGGGCAGATGCTGCTCCAATGAATTACTTACACAAATATTATCTAGTGGAAGCAGAGCGGCATCGAGTAGTTGGGAAAGAGTTTCAAGCAATAAAATATTACGATCGCGCAATTGAACTAGCAAAAAAATACGAATACCTTAACGAAGAAGCACTAGCAAACGAGCTAGCGGCTAAATTTTATCTACAAAAAGGTAAAATTACTATTGCTAGAGCTTACCTACAAGAAGCCAGATACTGCTACTTGAAATGGGGAGCGACAGCCAAAGTTCATGACTTAGAAAACCATTACGGCGATCTGTTACAAAAACAAAGCGCTCCAACTACTTCTAAATTGTCTGTAGATAAAGAAATTTCTACTTCTACCAGCACGATAGAGCTAGATTTAGAAACTCTAATGAAGGCTTCTCAAACAATTTCTCGCGAAATCGTTTTAGATAAACTGCTGGTTAAATTGATGGAAATTCTCATAGAAAATGCTGGTGCTGTAAGTGGTTATTTGATTCTTTCTCATCAAGACGATCTGCGCATTGAGGCGATGAAATCATTCGATCGCGCTGAGGTTAGTGCCACGGGGTCTATTCCTCTTGAAGAAATAGAAAACAATACGAACCCTTGTTTACCCTTGAAGATTATTAACTATGTAGTTCGCACTAAAAAAAGCGCGATCTTGGATAATGCTGCAGAACAAGAGCAATTTAAAGAAGATCCTTATATTATTCAAAATCAAACCAAGTCTGTTGCGTGTTACCCACTGATCGATCGAGGGAGGTTGAGTGGAATTATTTATTTAGAAAATAACCTTAATGTAGGAGCATTTACTCCCCTGCATTTAGAGATGCTCAATCTGCTAGGTTCCCAAGCAGTAATCGCCATTGACAACGCTCGTTTACTCCAGCAGCAAAAAGAACTAAATAAATCCCTACAAAACGAAATTTCTCAAAGACAAAAAGCAGAAGATCGCTTTGAACTAGCAGTTAGCGGAGCTGGAGATGGAATTTGGGATTGGCATATTCCCACCGATGAAGTCTATTTTTCTCCCAGGTGGAAAGAAATTCTCGGCTATTGTGACAATGAAATCAAAAACGAGCCGACAGCCTTTTTTTCTCGCTTGCACCCAGAAGATAGAGAGTTAGTAGATAAGGCACTTCGAGACCACTTCGAGAAGGGAATTCCTTACAAAATGGAGTTTCGCCTGCGTAACAAACAGGGAGGCTATACTTGGATTTGTGGTAGAGGTCAAGCAATTCGGGATGAATTTGGTAATATAGTGCGCATGGCTGGTTCTAATACAGATATTACCGAGCGCAAACAAGCAGAAAAAGCAATGCGCGAGAGCGAAAAAAAATTCCGTGCTATTTTCGATCGCGCCTTTGAGTTTATCGGTCTTCTCAAACCCGACGGTACCTTAATTGAAGCTAACCAAACTTTATTAGATTTTAGCGGATTGAATATCGAAGATATAGTTGGAAAACCCTTTTGGGAAGCTCCTTGGTGGCAAATTTCTCTAGATACACTAGAGCAGTTAAAGCAGGCGATCGCAGATGCCGCTAAAGGGGAATTTATTCGCTACGAAGCCGACATAATTGGAGCAGGCGATCGAGTTATTACTATCGACTTTTCACTCAAACCGATCGCAGACGATCGCGGACAAGTAATATTGCTAATTCCAGAAGCAAGAGATATTACGACAATTAAACAAGCTGAAGCAGCACTGCGCCAGCGCCAAGAATTCCTGAGCAACATTTACAAATCCGCATCAGAAGTAATCTGGGTGGTAGAACAGTTAAATGACGGAGAATTTTGGGTAATAAGTATAAATCAAGCAGTGGAACGAGTAAGCGGAATTCCTGCCAGTTATTGGTTGGGAAAAAGAATAGAAGAACTTTGGGACTCGAAAATAGCTGCCAAAATACGCCAAGATCTCTATAATTGTCTTCAAGTTGACAAGCCCATTACCTACGAGCAATATTTGCCATTTAGAGGCCAACGCAGATACATTAGAACTACCATCACCCCACTGCCCGATCCTCATAAAGTTAGACTTTTAGGTATCAGCAACGACATTAGCGATCGTAAAGTTGCCGAACAAGCAATTTGTCAACTAAATGAGGAATTAGAACAACGAGTACAACAGAGAACCGCACAACTAGAAGCAACCAAAAAAGAACTCGAATCCTTTTCTTATTCGGTCTCTCACGACCTTCGCGCCCCTTTAAGACATATTAATGGCTTTTTACAGGTTTTACAGAAACAATTGCACGCCGATAATGCCCTTGAAAATCCTAAAGTTAGGGAATATCTCGAAATAATAGACAATAGCGGTAAAAAGATGGAACAACTAATTGAAGGATTGCTCCGCTTATCTCAGATCGGACGACAAGAATTAGAAATTCGTACGGTTAACTTGCCTCAATTGGCTGAAAGGGCGATCGAATTAGTTATTCCAGCTGCAGAACTCCAACAGGGTCGCATTATTTGTAAAATTGGCGATTTGCCTTCAGTTAAGGGAGATCCTGCTTTATTACAGCAAGTCTTTACCAATCTCGCCAGCAATGCCGTCAAGTTCAGCCGCGATCGCTCCCTCCCCGAAATCGAAATTGGCTCTTTACCAGATTCAACGATTTTTGTCAAGGACAATGGAGTCGGTTTTTCGATGGAATATGCCGATCGACTCTTTGGAGCATTTCAGCGCCTGCACTCGAAGAAAAAATTTGAAGGCACCGGCATTGGTCTGTCAATTGTACAGCGAATTATCCACCGCCACGGCGGTAGAATTTGGGCTGACAGCAAACCCGATTTCGGCGCCACTTTTTACTTTCAACTAGGGGATTTGTAACTACCAACCGAAGACTAACCAGCAAAAATGATATGAAGGAAGTTGACAAACTGTCTTTTTTATTGAATTTAACTCAGAAGCTGCAAAATTATAGAAAAATTAACGACATTGCTCAGTTTGCTTTAGACTATCTAGTCGAGAGTATGGAATGTAACTTTGGAGAGGTCAAAGTAATTGAAAAAACTAACACTTACACCCGCGCAAATACCTTGTCTCAGAGTTTCTCAGCTCAGTTAGTCTTCAACTTGGATCGCCCAATTACTCCTCAAAGCAAATCCTGCGATCGCGACGTAATTTCGCAAGTGATTGAAACTGGCAAACCTCTATCGATCGAAGATTTTCCCGCTCCTTTTCGACATCTGGCGATCGGTAAATTGGCAATTTTCCCTATTGTGGCTATAGATAATAATGTTATTGGTTTGCTGAGCCTAGAATTCCCTAATTCCCGAAATCTGCGAGATAATCTAGAAACTGACCTCATCTCCTCAGTCTGTAGCATCCTTGGCGCTTGGTTGGAGAGGGCTAAATCCCAAGAAAATTTATGCCTATTAAAAGAAAACTTAGAGAAAAAAGTTCGACAAAGGACTGCTGAACTAGAAGCAGCTAATAAAGAACTTGAGTCCTTTTCCTACTCTGTTGCTCACGACTTGCGAGCCCCCATCCGGCACGTCAACAGTTTTGTTGGAGCATTGCGGCAAAAGTTAAAGCAGGGAGCAACCATCGACGATCGAGAAGTGGTCGATTATCTAGATATTATTGATAATAGCAGTCGCAAAATGGCCGAGCTAGTTGATTCGCTCCTGACTCTATCCCGCATCGGACGGAGAAAATTAAAACGGGAGAAAGTTAACCTACAAACTATAGTCAAAAAGGCTATCGCTTCACTTGAGACTCAAATTAACACTTCAGGGCAAATCGTAGAATGGACTATTGGAACTTTGCCTACTGTAGAAGGGGATTCTACCATGTTGCAAATGTTATTTAATAATTTGCTCGCTAATGCAATTAAGTTCAGCCGCAATTCCTCCCCAGCTCGGATTGAGGTTGCAAGCTCGTCGGATGAAACTATATTTGTCAAAGATAACGGAGTTGGCTTCAATATGGCTTATGCAGACCAACTTTTTGAACCATTTCAACGATTGCATTCCCAAAGTGAATTTTCAGGGACGGGTATTGGGTTGACGATCGTGCAGCGCATTGTTCAGCGTCACCAAGGCAAAATCTGGGCAGAGAGTCAATTGGGTAGTGGGGCTACTTTTTACATTAATCTCAAAAAAAGTTAGCTTAATGCGCATTGATCACGGATTTTCATGGCACGGAAATGACCCCTAAAATTGGCAGCTAATAGCGGTTCTGATTAAAGTTGAGCGAAAAAAGCAATCTTATGCTCAAAATGGGTAGCAAATAAGTATAAGACATGAAGGAAACGAGCCAATTGACTTAATATTTTTTTATCAAAATTATAGTTATCGCAAAAATAAATTTTGATAACTATGTGTTAATATACTAGTATGCTAACACTAAACTACACTTACGAAATCAAGCCAACAATAGACCAGCAGCAACAAATGTTATCCTGGCTAGAGACTTGTAGACGTTTATATAATAAGTGTCTGCGAGACTTAAAAGATTGGCTGAATTCACGTAAATGTAGTGTTGACTGCTGCTCGATAGATAGGGAATATATTATCTCTCCTGACATTCCTTTTCCTAGCTATATAGAGCAGAAAAAGCAGCTTACCCAATGGAAAAAAACCGCTCCTTATCTTAAAGAGGTATATTCTCAAGTAACTCAAGATGTAGTCAAAAGAATACACAATACTTGGGAAGCTTTCAGAAAAAGAGGATTTGGTTTTCCACGTTTTAAAAAATTTGGTCAATATCGTTCTTTTTACTATCCACAGTTTAAAAAGAATCCAATTACTGGATACCAAATTAAACTCCCAATGATAGGTAACGTGAAGATTAATCAACACAGACCTATTCCAGAAGGATTTAAGGTTAAAGCTGTGCGGATAGTTTCAAGAGCAAGAAATACTAAGTGGTATGCTGTCGTCACCATCCAATCAAATGTATCTGTTCCTGATGTTATTCCTTACGGTCGAGCCATAGGAATTGATATCGGTCTTGAAAACTTTCTCACAACTTCTGACGGTTTCACAGTGAGACCTGCTCGTTTCTTCAAAGACTTACACAGTGAGCTGAAATCGCTACAACGTAAAGCTAGTAGAAAGAATAAGAGGTCTAAAAACTATGAAAAAGCACAAGTCAAAGTTGCTAAACTACACCACAAAATAGCTAATACCCGAAAGAATTTTCATCTACAGGTAGCCCATGAATTATGCGACCATGCAGATATGATATTTGTAGAGGATATAGACTATAGAGTCAGTGCTAAAGGTTTCTTGGGCAAAAATATGCTCGATGCTTCTTTTGGACAATTCAAAACAATATTATCTTGGGTATGTTGGAAAAGAGGCAAGTATTTTGCTGAGGTAGACCATAAATATACTTCTCAAATATGTCCTCATTGTGGCGCACATACGGGTAAAAAAGAACTCAGTGAACGCGAGCATAATTGTTCTGAATGTGGTTATTCAACTACAAGGGATATCGCATCAGCCCAAGTAATTAAACAACGTGGTGAAAATAATATAGTACCCATGGACGTTGGGGAACGGAAACTGCCTGCTGGCTGCGTACTGTCGGGGGTTAACCGCCTAGATAAGTGCAACGCAGGAATTCTCAACTGTGAGGTTGAGAAGCCTACACCGTAATCAAAGATTACGGTGTGGGAGTACGTCACATCTTCTCTTCCTATTGTTCACCAAAAACTTAAAAAACGAGCTAAAAACTTTAAACTAATCATTATATTACAAATGATAGGATGTATACGTATTAAAAATAACAAAACTTAAAAAAGTATCTTTAGGAATAAGAAGTGGTATTTGTTGAGCCAAGGCGAATCTTACTAGTTGAAGACGACCCTAATGACGTGAGACTAATTCAATTATCTTTAAGTCAATACAACTTTATCAATCAGATAGATATAGCTGAAGATGGAGAGCAAGCATTAGTGTACTTGCACGGACAAAATGGATCCCCTCCTACTAACCCTCTGCCTCGCCTAGTCTTATTAGATTTAAAACTCCCTAAAATCAATGGGATTAGAGTTTTAGAAACCATCCGCAACCACCCGCGTACCAGTAAGCTAGTGGTCGTGGTAATGACATCGTCAGCAGAAGATCGGGATTTAGAAGCTTGTTATGAATTTGGTGTCAATAGCTATGTAGTCAAGCCATTAAACTTCGAGGAATTTCTTGAAGTGACTAGGCGAACGGGTACTTACTGGATGAGAATAAATCAAATACCTCGTTCCCTCGCGATCGAGTAGGACGATGCTACAATAACACAACGTCAGATTTCTAAGGCAGATGCAGGGCAGCTCTTTAAATTTATTAATAGTAGAAGATGTATGGGAAGACGTGCAGCTAATGGCTCTGGCATTAGAAGAAGCAGGAACTATATTTACATACGACAATGCAGAGACAGCCCAAGAGTGCCAAGAATTCCTAAAAAAGAATAACTACGACGCATTATTATCAGATTATCGTATCGCTAATGGCAATGCCGAACTAGTACTAAAGCTACTAAAAGAGTCAGGACAAGAGATTCCTTTGATTTTGGTAACAGGAACTTTAGGAGAAGAAGCCGCAGTTGAGTGTATTAAAGCAGGAATGACGGACTACGTCCTCAAGGAGCGCTTATTTCGCTTACCCACAGTACTAGAGCGGGCTTTGCAAGAATTTGAACTGCGCCGTCAGAAAAAAGCAGCGATCGCTCAACTACAACAGCAAGTCAAACGAGAAGCTATTATCAACCGCATCGTGCAAGCAATGCGGCAAACCTTAGTACTCGAAGAAGTCTTGCAAACAACTCTAGACCAACTGCACGAAGAACTCGATGTCAGTACTAGCATCTTCATGCAATATGCTAAGGAAAACTGTACAGTTAATTACGTCAGCCAATCCACTATAAAAACAGAAAAGCTACTGGGTCTGAGTTGCCCTGCGTGCAAACACTACGAAGATAGTTTGAAAAAAGGTAAAAGCATCTTCATTGAAAAACTTGACGATAATAGCGTTCCCGAACTAATTAGGGAAGCTGCCGGAAAATTAGGGGTGTTATCGGCTATATTTACCCCCGTGCTATATCAGCAGTCTCTGTTGGGAATTATAAGTCTGCACCAGTGGGATAGGGAAAGAAAATGGACTGAAAATGAGTTAACTCTAATACAAGCTATTGCAGATGCTTGTGCCATTGCTATCCACCAAGCAGAACTATATCAGAAAGCACAAGCAGAATTAAGAGAAAGAAAACGCATAGAAGCACAGCTACGCCACGATGCCTTTCACGATCATCTCACGGGTTTGCCAAATCGAGCCCTATTGTTAGATCGTCTAGAACAAGCTATTAAGATTAATAAGCGACGACTGGCAAGTTTGGGGGACGAGTGTACTTATAAATTTGCAGTTTTATTTATTGACTTAGATGGCTTCAAAGTAGTAAACGATAGTTTAGGTCACGTAGTCGGCGATCGTTTACTTGGGCAAGTAGCTTGTCGTATCAAAAGCTGTATGCGAGCCAGCGATACAGTTGCTCGTTTGGGAGGAGACGAATTTGTAGTTTTAATAGAGGATCTCGGCGATGTCAGAGATCCAGTTAAAGTAGCCGAACGCCTTCATCAAGTATTAGTTTCCTCTTTTACTCTCGAAGGACAAGAAATATTTGTTGGTGCCAGTATCGGGATTGTCTTGAGTTCCTCGAATTACGAGCGACCTTCTCAAATACTGCGGGATGCTGACATAGCTATGTACCAAGCTAAAAATAAAGGTCGCGGACGCTACGAAATATTTAACGATTCCATGCACAAGGAAGCCTTAAAAAGACTAAAGTTAGAAAATAGCCTGCGCCGAGCATTAGAGCTTCAAGAGCTAAAAGTTTTTTACCAACCCATAATTTCCCTTGCTAGCAATCGTCTCGAAGGCTTTGAAGCACTCGTACGCTGGCAACATCCCCAAGACGGATTGATTTCTCCCGCAGATTTTATTCCCGTAGCAGAAGAAACCGGACTGATTTGCGCGATCGACCTGTGGGTTTTTCAAGAAGCTTGCGAACAACTTCGTCTTTGGCAACAGAAATTTCCTTCCCTCCTACCCCTGAGAATGAGTGTTAATCTTTCGGGAAGGCAGTTTTCTCAATCGAATCTCATTAGCGATATCGATCGAGTATTAAAGGAGACAAAGATCCCAGGACAGTTTATTAAGTTAGAAATTACTGAAAGCATCTTGATTCGAAATGCTAGCTTAGCTACAGAAGTGCTAAAACAATTGCGTCAAAGAAATATTGAAATTTGTCTCGATGATTTTGGTACTGGTTATTCTTCATTAAGCTATCTCCATCGTTTTCCCATTAAAACCTTGAAGATCGATCGCTATTTTGTTAAAGATTGGCATCCAAATTCAGAAAAAGTCGAAATTGTACGAGCGATCGTTAATTTAGGTCTCAACTTAGGCTTAAACGTGATTGCAGAAGGTATAGAAACAGCACAACAACGTACATTTCTAAAGAAACTTGGCTGCCATTCTGGGCAAGGTTTCTGGTTTTATCCCCCATTATCTGGCGAACAAATGACAAAATTACTCATTCCTTTGTGATAGGTTGGGTTAAACAACCCAACCAAAAGATTTTGACGAAATAGCTGTTAGCTGTTCGACGGTCAAATACTGAAACTTTTCAAACAGCCAACAGCAAACAAAGTTGAAAAACTAAACTTTAAACTTCTCGGTTATGCGTTTAGTCGCTTCTTCTACATTTTCTCGACTATTAAACGCAGAAATGCGGAAATAACCTTCACCCGCAGCGCCAAAACCAGAGCCAGGAGTTCCAACTACATTCACAGTCTGCAATAATTTGTCGAAAAAATCCCAACTAGACAAACCCTGAGGAGTTTTCAGCCAAATGTAAGGGGAATGGACCCCGCCATATACACTTAATCCGGCTGCAGTCAATTTTTCGCGAATAATCTTAGCATTCTCCAGATAAAAATCAATCAGTTTCTTGACTTGCGCCTGTCCTGCCTCAGAATATACCGCTTCTGCACCGCGCTGAACTATATAAGATACCCCATTGAATTTAGTAGACTGGCGACGGTTCCACAATTTATGTAACTCTACTTCCGTTCCATCCGAAGCTGTAGCTTTGAGGGTTTTTGGCACTACTGTATAGGCGCAACGAGTTCCAGTAAAGCCAGCATTTTTGGAAAAAGAACGAAATTCAATCGCGCAGTCTTTTGCTCCCTCAATCTCGTAGATAGAATGGGGAAGTTCGGGATCTCTTATATAAGCTTCATAGGCTGCGTCGAAAAAAATAATCGAATCATTTGCTTTGGCATAGTCCACCCATGCTTTAAGATATTCTTTACTAGCAACTGCGCCAGTAGGATTATTAGGAAAGCACAGATAAATTAAATCTACCTTTTTAGAAGGAATTTCGGCAGTAAAGTTATTCTCTTCTGTAATGGGTATGTAAACTAAGCCTTCATATTCCCCTCCATTGTTTACTTCTCCCGTATGACCTGCCATCACGTTAGTATCTACGTAAACTGGATAGACTGGGTCGGTAACGGCGATCGTATTATTTTTTCCAAAGATATCGAGAATGTTTCCCGTATCGCATTTAGCGCCGTCAGAGACAAATATTTCCGACCCATCTATTTCGCATCCCCTTCCTTGGAAATCAGAGGCGGCAATTTTCTCCCTTAACCAAGCATACCCTTGTTCGGGGCCGTATCCTTTGAAGGTGCTGCGATCGGACATTTCTTCGACTGCTTTAATCATTGCCTGGCAGCAAGCTTCTGGTAAAGGTTCGGTCACGTCCCCAATACCTAACTTAATAATCTCTGCTTGAGGATTAGCTTCAGCAAAAGCATTGACTCTTCTTGCAATTTCTGGAAATAAGTAACCTGCTTTAAGTTTGAGGTAGTTGTCGTTAATTGTTGCCATCGTGGAATTTATACACGGGTTTTAAAATAGCTTACAACTTGTTAAGATAGTATTTTTGCAGCGATCGTGAAAAAATATATTTTGTCAATCGTCATAGGAGCTTTAGTTGCGGTAGCAGCAAAACAATTAATCATTCCACCATTAGCAGATAACATATTTAACAGCCAAACTTCTTCTATTCAATGGCAAAAATATTTATCCTCAGAAGGAGATTTTTCTGTATTACTACCTGGAGAACCCGAACAAATAAAAAAATCAATTGCAACTGAAAACGAGCGAATAATTCCTACTACTATTATTAGTGTTAATTTAAAAAAAGCCGAACAAGTTTATTTAGTTGCTTACTCCGATTACCCATTTAATTTGTTTGGAAAAGATCGGGATTCAGAAAAAATACAAAAATTCTTAGCTGAAAGAATTAAAGATTACGACCGACAATTTCAGGGAAAAATAGAAGAGCAGCAACCGAAACAAGTGAATGCAACTGCCTGTATAAAATTTAAATCCCACGGTAAAAAACAAGAACATTTAATTCATATTAAAGGATTGACCTGCGTCAAACAAAATCGATTGTATCAAGTCATAACGCTAACAAAACAAAATAACAGTTCAGACATAAACCAGGAAAAATTTCTCAACTCTTTTTCATTTAATAAATAATACAGTTAATTATAACTACCGATCCTGGCACTAAAAGTAACGCAAGCAGCAGCAAAGATAAAGGCAAGAGCCCCTAAAATAGCTCCAAATTGCGGCGCTATACCTTCTGGCGAACTCAGGATAACTCCAAAAAAGAAGCTAGAAGCAACTGCTCCGCCACTAAAAAACATACCAGTACCCAACCCACCTTTCTCTGAAGGCACCAAAGAAAGTGCAAAAGGAATTGTTCCGTTAGATACCAGACTATAAGACGCTCCTAGAAAGATAGCAATACCTACTGCCGTAATGCTATTACCAGTTAAAGCGATCGAGCCGCAGAAAACCGCCATCAGACCCAGCCCCAATAACATCGATCGACGATTACCCAATCGCCTAGCCAAAAGTCCTGAAGGAATTGCTGTTATAGCCAGAGCAATAAAAATGCAGCCGAGAATAATTCCAGTATTTGCTCCTGGAACCTGTAGTTTGATAATCTTGGGGAAGTTTTGCATTAGCAATCGGAAGCCGAGGGTAACGCCCACTCCTGCACCAAAAATTAAGCTGAGACAAGCGATCGAGATTTTTCCTCTGGAATTTCGGTCGGTTTTGGAAGTATCAGAACTAGAAATTAGACGATCGGGATTAGCAAAACGTAATGCTGCTGCTGCGCCGAGGAGTACAAAAGAGCCGATCGCAAAAGCAAACTCTTTGCCAAGACCGAGTATAAATTCACTGGCAAGAGGTGCCATGGCTCCGGCAACAGCACCGACAAGAGTTAGTATACTCGCTGCTTGGGGCAAGTTAGTAGCAAAAGCATAGCGACCGAGCAAAGATAGGGCTGGACTGCGAAATACTGTCATCGCCAGCGCCCAGGATAGCAGAGCAGTGGGCAAGATCCAGCGCATTACACCTTGAGAATTACCAAAAACTAATATTGCTGGAATGGCGATCGAGCAGCTTGAAGCAAGAATCATGCCAAAGGCTATAATTGGTAAACGACTTCCTACCCAATGTTGAAAGCGATCGCTAAAGCTTCCCATAAGAGGTTCCATTACCGCCCCTAGAGCATTTTCTACCATCAGAATTCCTACTGCTAAAGGTTTAGGAAAGTCAAACTCGCCAAGCAGATCGACTAAGTAGAGATTATAAATGACCCAACTGAGGATAAAGGCTCCTTGAATTCCAGCTAAAGCCCAAACCTGTAACCATAAAACTTTATGCCGAACGCTTGTTTCAACCTGATGCATAATTAATTTTTAGTCATATCTTTATAAAATATCTGTATTGTTCCTAATATGTGGCACTTGTAAAGTCTGTCTGCTCGAACGAAAAGTACGCTATGACCGAGAACCTGATTGCGAACCAGGCTATATTCTCGCTTGCATTGCTAAGCCACCTCGGAAAGGTGGCGATCGATGCCTAGAGGATTCAAAATCGATCGGCAATCCTTCCATAGCACAATATTTCTCTAACTTCCATTAAAATTTCTCCCAGCCGATTTTTGCCACTGCCATCCTTCCCGCAGCCCCAATAATAATCAATCGGAGAATTTTCTACAATTAACATTTCTCCTGTGGAAAGCAGCACCTCGCGAATATCCCCGTGAGTTTGAAACTTCTGCAGCACTGCTTGCTTCATAATCTCGTCTTTTACTTCTTCCCAATCACTGCGCAAGGGATGGCTGCGACTGCGTCCCATTTTTACAGCATCTTTGGGGGTTTTTACTTCCCGAATTTTATCAGCCCAAAGCCGATCGGTATCGACAAATTTTTGTGCTTGAAAATAATGTTCGCTAGTTACCCACCAAAAACCGTCTAACTCAAAACCGTGTCTGGAGAAATTAGAAAAACAACCGTAGGGTTTTTCTCTGCTGCTGTAAAAATAAATAGTCATAGTTGTGGGAGGTTTGAGGGCTGTTTGCTGTTTGCTGTTTGCTGTTTGTTTCTCCCCATCACCCCATCACCCCAAACTCCCCAAACTTCCCACACTTACTGAATCTAAAGTCGATCGACTAACTCGCTAACTTGGCTCGATCGACGTCGGCGATAAGTTCTTGTCGATGCTGGTTTTTGTGGTATTTGCAATAAAAATACTACTAAAGGACGGCTCTGTAGTTCTCTTCGTGCTAGTCTTTGTAAACTACTTTGAATTGCTTCTCTAACCTCTTTCCAGTCAATTTCTGGGCTCAATCCATTGCCATTCCCATTTTGACTAAATTCACTTCCTAGCTCTTTCAAGCTATTTTCAATGCTTCTAATAATTAACTGTTGCAGTAGCGATCGCTCTACTTCGGTTACTACTCCTCGCAGGTGAATTTCTGGAGTCGCAATCATTTTGCCTTGCCAGTCTACTGCTGCAGCTACAGTAATAACCCCATCTTCTGCTAGCTGTTGTCGTTCTTTCATGACTTGATGGTGAACTACTCCAGCGCGATCGACTAGTTCAATTCCTGAAGGGACTTTACCAATTACTTCAATGTTATCTTCTGATAACTCGACAATATCTCCATTATTGATAATTACGGTATTATCTTCAGGAATTCCCATGCTGTGAGCCATCTGAGCATGCTTGACTAGCATTCTATGTTCTCCGTGTACTGGTACGAAGAATTTGGGCTTAGTTAGAGCTAGCATTAGTTTGTGGTCTTCTCTAGAGCCGTGACCGGAAACGTGAATTCCTTGGTTACGACCGTAGATTACGCGGGCTCCTAGCATCATCAAGCGATCGATTGTGTTGACTACAGCGATCGTATTGCCAGGAATTGGATTAGCGGAAAATACTACTGTATCTCCAGAACGTATTTTAATATGTGGGTGTTCTCCTCTGGAGATTCGGGTCATTGCTGCTAGAGGTTCTCCCTGGGAGCCAGTTGTAAGAATTAATACTTTCTCGTCTGGTAAACTCCTAATTGCTTTTAGCGGCTCGAATATATTGTCCGGACACTTTATGTAACC
Organism: Prochloraceae cyanobacterium; assembly: GCA_030065755.1. Taxonomy (GTDB): domain Bacteria; phylum Cyanobacteriota; class Cyanobacteriia; order Cyanobacteriales; family JASJDA01; genus JASJDA01. Next base: position 19,534 of record JASJDA010000058.1, read on the forward strand.
TAATTTACGAGCGTGAGCAATTACATTTAGCATCGATCGCCCTACTACTACCACTTTGCGATTGCGCTTTTGTGCTAATTCGAGAACTATATTTACTCTATGAACCGACGAGGCAAATGTTGTGATCATTATCCTCCCAGGAGCCTCAGCAATAATTCTGTCTAGATTTGGATAAACCGATCTTTCTGAGGGGGTATGTCCTGGTACTTCTGCATTAGTGGAGTCGCTGAGGAGGCATAATACTCCTTTTTCCCCGTGCTCGGCTAATTTTTGCAGGTCAAATGTTTCTCCATCTACTGGAGTGTGGTCGATTTTAAAGTCTCCAGTGTGAATTACTACCCCAAGAGGAGTGTTAATAGCTACCGTAAAGCTATCGGCAATTGAATGGGTATTCCGCAAAAATTCAATTACAAAAGCTTTGCCAATTCTAACCACTTCGCGGGGAAGAACACTTTTGAGTTTAGTACGGTTTGCCACTCCTGCTTCTTCTAATTTGTCAGCCAATAAATTCATGGCTAATCTCGGCCCGTATATTATGGGTATGTCGAATTGTTTTAGGTGATAGGCTATACCGCCGATGTGGTCTTCGTGTCCGTGAGTTACGATCGCGCCTTTAATTTTGTGTCGATTTTCCCGCAGGTAAGTCATGTCTGGGAGTACTATATTTATCCCGTGCATTTCATCTGTCGGGAAAGCAATTCCTGCATCTAAGAGCATAATTTCGTCTTCGTACTCGAAGATACAGGTATTTTTGCCAATTTCGTGCAGTCCGCCCAAGGGTATTATTTTTAGATTGGGTTTCGATTCGTTTTTATTCATTGTCCTCCTTAGATTATTCGGTCTTTTTGTGGTATTTAAATTGATTTATTTCCTCTTGCTTTTTGCTTGTTTATTTTCTCTTTAATAAAATATTTTTCCCTTCTTTTTTATGACAATTCTTATTAGTGTAGTTTTTTTCATTTCATCCATTTTATATTCATTCTCAATCTATTTACTGCGCTTCCCTTATGTTTTTCTTCCTTTATCTAATAGTACTAATATTAACAAATTAGGACAGTTCGGTTTCCTGCCCTGTACGAGCCACAATACTCTTGATTATATTTTTGTTATTTTCAAATATAATTTAGCAATCTAGAATATTTATTTCTCATTTACCGACTAACCAAGCTAACTCAATCTAACTCCTTTAAAACTGTTTTTAATTTCTCTTTTAGCTCGTTATCTAGCTCGCAAAGAGGCAAGCGTAATTTTCCTACATTCCAGCCTTGTAAATTTAAAGCTGCTTTAACAGGGATAGGATTTGTGGTACAAAACAGGGCTTTATACAAAGGATATAGTCTCAGATGAATTTCTTTAGCAACACTAGTATTCCCAGATTCAAAAGCTACAATCATCTGGTGGATTTTTTTGCCCGCTAAATGGCTAGCTACGCTAACTACACCACTTGCGCCAACGGTTAGCATGGGCAAAGTCAGAAAATCTTCCCCAGAATAAATACTAAATGATTCTGGTGTCAGAGAGCGAATTTCACAAGCCTTCTCCAAATTACCACTAGCTTCTTTGATAGCTACGATATTTTCTATTTGGGCTAGTTTAGCTACAGTCTCGGGATCTAGATTGCGACTGGTGCGACCAGGGACATTATAGAGCATTATGGGTAAATCGGGACAATTTAAAGCGATCGCCTTAAAATGCTCGTAGAGTCCTGCCTGGGGTGGTTTGTTATAGTAGGGAACTACTTGTAGTGTTCCGTCTAATCCTAGCATAGCAGCTTTTTGTGTAGCCGCGATCGCTTCTGATGTGGAGTTAGAGCCCGTACCTGCTATTACTTTAGCTTTACCTGCTGCCGCCTTTTGTACTACTTTAAACAGCTCGTACTCTTCTTCCCAGGTCAGAGTCGGGGATTCTCCAGTAGTCCCGCAGATTACAAGACCGTCATTAGCTTGGGAAGATATTAAATGGACGGCCAATTCTTCAGCTACAGCATAATTGACGCTGCCATCGGGGTTGAATGGCGTTACCATAGCGGTAATCACTCTGCCAAAATAAGGTTCTGGGCTCATTTTTTCTCGCTCTCAACAAACTAATTAACAGATATTGTCTTTTGTGGGGTTCCCAATAAATTTTCTTTTACCAACAACTCGCCTATTTGCACTGCATTTAGTGCTGCTCCCTTGCGAATTTGATCTCCGCTAATCCATAATTCCAATCCACAGGGGTGAGAGAGATCCTGACGAATTCTACCTACTAAAACATCGTCAGCTCCACTAGCGTCTATTGGCATAGGAAAATAATTAGCCTGCCAATCTTCTACTAGTTTGACTCCTTCTGTCTTAGAGAGAATTTCTCTAGCAACAGAAACATCAAAAGGTGTTTCAAACTCTAGGTTAATCGCTTCTGAATGCGCCCTCAATACTGGTACTCGGATGCAAGTAGCGCTCAAGCGTAATTGGGGTTCGTTAAATATTTTGCGAGTTTCATTAATCATTTTCATTTCTTCGGTACAGTACCCCTGTTCGTTGAGAGGAGTATTGTGGGGAAATAAATTAAATGCCAAGGGGTAAGGAAATGCTTCTGTTTTGGGAGTTTCGCCATTTAAGATCGATCGCGTCTGCGATTCTAATTCTGCCATTGCCATAGCCCCAGCACCACTGGCAGATTGGTAAGTAGCAACTACGATCCGCTTTACTGGTTGTATTTTATGGAGGGGCCAAACTGCCATCGCCATTAAAATTGTCGTGCAGTTAGGATTAGCTATTATACCTCGGTGAGCGGCAGCAGCTTCAGGATTTATTTCTGGCACGATTAAAGGCACTTGGGGATCCATGCGGAAAGCACTGGAGTTATCAACGATCGCCGCTCCTGCTTTTATGGCAATAGAAGCCCATTTTTTCGTTGTCGAACTGCCAGCAGACGCTAAAACCAAGTCTATATCGTCAAATGAATTCTCGTTAACTGCTTCTACTACTAGCTTTTCCTCTCTAAAAATTATAGTTTTGCCCGCAGAACGAGGAGAAGCTAACAACTTTAATTTTTTAACTGGGAATTGACGATTTTCTAGCAGTTCGATTAATTCCGTCCCTACTGCTCCTGTTGCTCCGAGAATGGCGACTCTAACTCGATCGGACAAATCAATTTCCTCCATTAAATAGTTTAATTTTATAGATAATTACATTTAATTTAAAAAATAACCTCTCCTGCTCTCCTGCCCTCCTGCAGCCTTGACCGATAACTTTGGGATCTACTGAAGGTAGGTTACACCTTTTGTGTAACAGTTAGAGGTAGTATAATAAAAAATTACTTATTGTTGACATAAACATCTGTCAGCAACCCGCCCGCGAGGGAAAAGCAATGGCTTTCCTCACCCCAAAAAGCACAACGCGATCTGCTTTGCGGCAAGGCGAGGGAGTAAGTATGGGTGGGTTTTGCAGGTTTCCACTGAAAAAACCTGTACGCGTAGCGGTTATAATTCCTACGTCCGTTTCGTCCGCTATATGTATAATGGCGGTTTCAACGTTTCAAGGTATATACATGAAAGTAACCCAGGAAAAGCTTCCTGCTAGCCAAATTGGTTTGGAAATAGAAATTTCTGCTGAAACCTCGAAAAATGCTTACGACAAGGTGGTACAAAACCTAGCTCGCACGACCAACATTCCTGGGTTTCGCAAAGGGAAAGTGCCTCGCCATATTTTGGTGCAGCGTTTAGGCTCTCAACGAATTAAGGCAGCAGCTTTAGAAGAAATGATTCAAAACACTCTTGAGAGTGCAATTAAACAAGAATCAATAGAAAGTCTTGGTAACTACCAGTTGCGTTCTGATTTTGAAGAATTACTTCAAAAGTACAAGCCAGGAGAAATTTTGATCGTTTCTGCTTCTGTGGACGTTCCTCCCACTGTTGAGCTAGGAGAAGAATATAAAAACTTGAGTGTTAAGGCAGAAGAAACAATATACGAACCCTCTCAAGTAGATGAATTTATAGAACAGCGTCGCAAAGAACAAGCCACTCTAGTTCCTGTAGAAGAACGCCCCTCGCAAATGGGAGACGTGGTAGTAATAGATTACCAAGGTCGATCGCCTTCAGAAGAAGGACAACAAGGGGAAGAAATTCCAGGTACAGGGGCAAAAGATTTCCAGGTAGAGCTTGAAGAGGGACGCTTTATTGCGGGAATGGTAGAAGGAATAGTGGGAATGAAGCCAGAAGAAACTAAAGAAGTTTCCGTGACGTTCCCAGAAGATTATCCCAATGAGGATTTAGCTGGGAATGGAGCTGTTTTTACTATTACCCTTAAAGAAATTAAAGAAAAAGAACTGCCCGAATTAGATGACGACTTCGCTCAAGAAGCCAGCGAGTTCGAGACAATGGCGCAGTTGAGAGAGTCCTTGGAGTCCCAATTTAAGGAAAAAGCCGAAAAAGAGACGAAAAACAGCATTCACAAGGCAATAATCGAGCAATTGGTAGAAATCAACCAGTCACTCGAACTTCCAGAAACTATGGTTAAGGAGGAAGTAGACGCACTGCTGACTCAAACCGCAATGCAAATGCAACAAATGGGAGTAGATATTAAGAAGTTGTTTACCCCAGAAAATTTACCTCAGATGCGAGAGCGATCGCGCACTGAAGCAGTAGATCGCCTCAAACAACAGGTAATTCTTAAAGAAATCGGCAAACGAGAATCTATTGAGGTGGAAGCCGAAGCCATAGAAGCTAAGATTGAAGAAGTTCGAGAGCAACTATCAGGTCAAGAAGTAGATCTCGAGCGCCTGCGAAATATGGTGACAGAAGATCTAGTTCAAGAAAAAACTTTAGATTGGTTGAGCGATCGCGCTAACATTGAGTTAGTGGCCAAAGGAACTCTAAATCAATCCGAAGAAACCCCAGAAGAAAGCCAACCAGAACCAGAAACTCCCGCCGAATCGCCAGAAGGATAAACATTAAAAAAAGTAAAGTTTTTCCGAACTTTTGTCCTTTTTAAGCTGATCTTGATAAGCTAACTACTGATAAAAAGTTGCGGCATAATAGTGACAGGAGGACAAAAGGAAAATCGACAAGGCACGATCGGGGGCCGAGAAATTCCCAAACCCCGTCAACAGAAATGTTCGCTCGACTTATTTAGTTTAAAAGCAATGATTCGCTCCCAAGCCGCCAACTATCCAATTATCAATCAAACTGACAAGAAAGTCTACGCCATCAGCGATCGTAAATCGAGCAGCATCGTCAATGTTGTCCCCATGGTAGTAGAACAGTCTGGTGTCGGAGAAAGAGCCTTTGACATCTATTCTCGACTGCTGCGAGAAAGAATCGTATTTCTAGGCACTCCGATCGACGACAACGTAGCTGACTCAGTAGTAGCTCAGTTACTCTACTTAGAAGCAGAAGATTCAGAAAAAGACATTCAAGTATACATAAACTCCCCTGGAGGGTCGGTTTATGCGGGAATGGCAATATACGACACCATGCAGCAAATTCGTCCGGACATAGTAACGATATGTTTTGGATTAGCTGCTAGTATGGGAGCCTTCCTACTCTCAGGCGGCACGAAAGGCAAGCGTATGGCTCTGCCGAGCGCTAGGATAATGATACACCAACCCCTAGGAGGGGCTCAAGGTCAAGCGTCTGAGATAGCAATACAAGCCAAAGAAATACTCTATATAAAGAAAAAGCTAAACGAGCTAATATCTGCTCACACGGGTCAACCTTTTGAGCAAATAGCAGCAGACACGGAGCGAGATTTCTACATGTCGTCAAAAGAAGCAGTAGAATATGGCTTGATCGATCGAGTAATCTCGCGGCAAACGTCAAATCAATCGACAGTTCCACTAACATCACTCAAATAAGAGGATATCTATGCCGTCCAAGTATGACTCTCATCTAAAATGTTCGTTTTGCGGTAAATCGCAAGAGCAAGTACGCAAACTAATAGCAGGTCCTGGAGTATACATTTGCGATGAATGTGTGGAACTGTGTAACGAAATTTTGGATGAGGAGCTAATAGACGCCTCAGCTACAGTCACAGCAACGACATCTCGGCAAGAACAACAACTAGCCAAGCCGAAATCTAAATCAGAACGGCTGTCGTTGAAAGAAATACCGAAGCCGAGAGAGATCAAAAAATACTTGGACGAGTACGTAATAGGTCAAGAAGAGGCGAAAAAAGTCCTCTCTGTAGCAGTATACAACCACTACAAGCGTCTAAATTGGCTGCAGGCGAAAAAAAATAGTGCCGCCAAAGGAGAAATAGATGAAGGGGTAGAGCTGCAAAAGACTAACATACTTTTAGTCGGTCCTACAGGTTCGGGGAAAACTCTGCTAGCTCAAACCCTAGCAAAAATATTGCAAGTTCCTTTTGCTGTAGCTGATGCAACCACCCTCACCGAAGCAGGATACGTGGGGGAAGATGTAGAAAATATCCTTCTGAGACTACTTCAAGTATCTGATTTGGATGTAGAAGAAGCCCAAAGAGGAATCATCTACATCGACGAAATAGATAAGGTGGCTCGCAAGAGCGAAAATCCCTCTATAACCCGTGACGTATCTGGGGAAGGAGTACAGCAAGCATTATTGAAAATGCTGGAAGGAACTATAGCCAACGTTCCCCCCCAAGGAGGGAGAAAGCACCCATATCAAGACTGCATCCAGATAGATACTAGCAATATTCTTTTCGTCTGCGGCGGGGCTTTTGTGGGCTTAGAAAAGGTAATAGAACAAAGGATTGGCAAAAAGACGATCGGTTTCGTCCAGGAAGGGCGAGAAGTGCAGTCCAAAGAAAAGCGGACAGCACAAATTATGAAAAATTTAGAACCAGACGATCTGGTTAAATTCGGGATGATTCCAGAGTTTGTGGGACGCATACCCGCGATCGCCGCCCTCAATCCCTTAGATGAAAAAGCGCTGATAGCAATCTTGACCGAACCCAAAAATGCTCTAGTCAAGCAATATCAAAAACTGTTGAACATGGACGACGTAGAGCTAGAGTTTAAGCCAGATGCAGTCAAAGCGATCGCCGCAGAAGCCTACAGGCGCAAAACAGGTGCGAGAGCGCTGCGAGGAATTGTCGAAGAACTCATGTTAGATATAATGTACGAGCTACCTTCTCGCAAAGACCTAGGTTATTGCTCGATCACCAAAGAAATGGTAGAGAAGCGATCGACCGCAGAACTTTTGTTACATCCATCATCTTTACCGAAACAAGAAACGGCTTAATAGGATACAAGTAAGTGGTTATTTAGGCAATGGCTACAGTAAAAGTTCGCGGTGTCGAACATTACTACGAGTGGATTAGTAAGTCACAAGAGAATAACTCCAAACCAGTAATGGTGTTTATCCACGGTTGGGGAGGTTCCTCGAGATACTGGGAAAGTACAGCCCTACAATTGAGCGATCGTTACAACTGCTTGTTGTACGATCTTCGCGGTTTTGGGAGATCGGTATCTTCATCTGGAGAAAGTTCTTCTCTAAGTTACGAACTCGAAGAATACGCCCGCGATCTAGCAGCGCTTCTAGACACTTTGGCAATAGAAAAAGTTTCCCTAAATGCTCATTCAATGGGAGCTTCGGTAGGAGTATTTTTTATCAATTCTTATGCTGAAAGAGTAGAACAAGCCATTTTAACCTGTAACGGTATTTTTGAATACGATGAGAAAGCCTTTGCCGCTTTCCATAAATTCGGTGCCTATGTAGTTAAGTTTCGTTATAAGTGGTTTTTAAAAGTTCCTTTCGCTGAAACATTATTTATGGCGCGCTTCCTCAGTCGCTCTATAGAACAAAAGGGAAAAAAGCAGTTTTTAGAAGATTTCTTATTAGCTGATTTTGAAGCTGCTGTAGGCACTATTTATACTTCTGTTAGCAAAAAGGCGGTAGAAGTAATGCCTAAAGAATTTGCTCGGATCGAAGTGCCGACACTATTAATTTCTGGTGAAAAAGACCAGATTATTCCACCAAAAATGGGTCGCATGGCTGCAGATTTAAACGAAAGAATTAGATATCAAGAAATATCAGGAACTGGTCATTTTCCCATGTTAGAAGATTCTGATGCGTATTTAAAAAGCGTGCGTGATTTTTTAGAGAAAAACTATAACACTTGATTTAATCGTTCTCTTCAAAAGAGGGGAACTCGATTAAAAATAGAATCAAGGCGATATTAATATCCCATTTTTTTCGCTTGAGGAATTGCCTGGATATCTGTAGTATTATTTTGAATGCTCTTTCCCCGCTCTCGAAAGAGGGGGGGAGTTAAGCATTTATATTTTTTTTAGCTAGTACTTAAAGATATTTTTCTATAGTATTTGCCAAGGTAGTTTTAGGAACGGCACCTACTACCATATCAACCCTTTGACCTCCCTTGAAAATCATTAGAGTTGGTATGCTGCGAATTCCGTACTGACTAGCAACATTAGGGTTTTCGTCAGTGTTTAGTTTTACGACTTTTACTTGACCCGCATATTGTTCTGCTATTTCATCTACTACTGGTGCCACCATTCTACAAGGGCCGCACCAAGGTGCCCAAAAATCAACAAGAACGGGAACGTCGCTATCTAAAACGTCTTCTTTGAAACTTGAATCTGTAACTGGGGCAGTTGCTGACATGCCAAAAAATCCTTCCTCGAACAGATTGTTAATGATTATCTAAGATAATATCGTAGCAAATGTGTACTCCGTTTCAACAAAAAGGTCTATAATTTTAAACGTAATTTTTTTAGAGGTCACTTTTCTCCCTCTTTATCTGCTATTATGCTCTCACGCTGTAGTAAATAGTAGCCCTAGTAAAAATAAAGTTAATTATGGATTGAAATAAGATAATTTGCCGAGAATACCCCTTGTTTTTTCAAATTTTTCGGTAAGGTGGTTGGAATAACCATAAAAAAGGAACCGCCCGAAACGAATCCGGGCGTAGTGTGGTGTGAGGAGTGAACGGAAACATTTGTCTCCGCTATTTATATTGTAATCTACCAATAGTAATTTGATATGGTTTTTTAATAGCATTAAGGAAATTTTTATTAATTGAGGAATAATAGGTAAATATACTGAAAACACTGCTTATGATTAGGTCAATTCACACAGGGATCGTCGATCGAGGCTAACTAAGTCCTGGGATAAGCCCAAAAACAAAAGGATTCATCATTAAATTCTTCTACTTCTTAGATCGCCAAAAATCAGGTCAATTATAAAGGCACCCTTTAATATGAGCAGCAATTGCTTACTGGGTGAGAAAGTATACAGTACAACGCCCTGAGTTAAAGAGCGATGTTATTGAAACTAGAAAAATTATCAGGAGTGAGATTGGCAATAGGAGCGGCGATCGCCTTTCTCATCTTCACTCTCCTGCTGACTTTACACCGCCACTTCACCTTTTATTCTTCTTACGACCAGGGGATTTTCAATCAAGTTTTTTGGAATGGGTTGAGCGGGAATTTTTTTCAAAGTTCCCTTTCTTCTCAATTATCCACCAATGTCGTTCACAGTAACCAAGTTGCAGAAGTATATTACCATCGCTTAGGGCAGCACTTTACTCCGGCTTTGTTACTGTGGCTGCCAATTTACGCCTTATTTCCTTACCCAGCAACTCTGACGGTAATACAAGCAGTTTTGGTTACTGCTGCTGGTTTAGTGCTCTATGCTTTAGCGAGACATTATTTAGAACCTTCTGTAGCAGTATTAATTACTGTAAGCTTTTACAGTGCTAATGCGATTTTAGGGCCAACTTTAGCTAATTTCCACGATATTTGTCAGATTCCTTTATTTGTCTTCAGCTTGCTGCTAGCAATGGAAAAACGTTGGTGGGGGTTGTTTTGGATTTTAGCTGTTTTAATTCTGGCGGTAAGGGAAGATAGTGGGATTAGTTTATTTGGTGTTGGGGTTTATATGGTGCTTAGCAGGCGCTATCCTCGTACTGGTCTAGCAGTTTGCAGTCTCTCGTTTTTGTATATGATGGCCTTGACTAATGCGATCATGCCATTATTCTCAGCAGATATATCGAAGCGGTTTATGCTAGAGAGGTTTGGGCAGTACGCTACAGGAGAAGAAGCTTCGACAATTGATATAATTTGGGGAATGATTAGCAATCCCTGGCGCTTGTTGGTAGAGTTATTTACTCCCTTAGATCGCACCATTAAGTATTTATTAGGTCAGTTGTTTCCATTGGCTTTCGTGCCAGCAGTTGCTCCCGTTTCTTGGACGATCGCGGGTTTTCCTTTACTCAAACTTTTATTGGGAAAGGGAGAGTCAGTATTGGCGATTAATATTCGCTATGCCATGAGTGTAACCCCAGGACTATTTTACGGAGCAATTCTGTGGTGGGGAGGACAAGGATTTAAACAATTTACTTCATCAGTCGAAAATCTCCAACCGAGAAAGCTCAAACCTCAGTTTCGGCGCTTTTGGATTGGCTGTATCTGTCTTTCAATAGTATTTTCTGTTGTTTCTAATCCCAATCGTACCCTTTATTTTGTTTTTCCTGATTCTTATAATCCCTTGGTGTATGTTTCTTTACCGCAACAATGGCAGCGTGCTGGTGAAATTAATTCGATGCTAGCTAAAATTCCGCCAGATGCTAGCGTTTCTGCTACTACTTATATTATTTCTCATCTTTCCGGACGCAGGGAAATTATTAGGCTTCCAGCGTTAAAGTTAAGAGACGATCGCCGCCAAGTAATTAAGGTAGATTACGCGATCGCTGACTTGTGGAGGTTGCAGCGCTATCAAACCGCTTTTAGGAGCGATCGCACCAGACTCAGAGATACTGTTTCAGCAATTGACAGAATTATTAGCCAAGGAGAATATGGAATCGCAGATTTTAAAAATGGCGTAATTTTGCTAGAAAAAGGAGCTACCTCCAATCCAGAATTAATGGCAGCTTGGCTGGAGTTTCGTCAAGAAATTGATTCGATAATTTCCTCTTAAAGATTCGATCGCGAGTTTACAATTAAGAAATTTTGAAAAATATGTAGATTTGTATAGAATAGGTAAAAAATTGAAAATCTGAGGTAGAGATGAGGATTCTGGTACTGACTTGGGAATTCCCACCGAGAATTGTTGGGGGAATAGCTCGTCACGTAGGGGAATTATATCCAGAATTGGTAAAATTAAGCCACGAAGTTCACTTAATAACAGTAGAATTTGGCACAGCTCCGCTATATGAATTGGTAGAAGGCATTCACGTACACAGAGTGCCAGTTGCTTTCGGTAACGACTTCTTCCACTGGGTAGCCAACATGAATGAAAATATGGGTCATCATGGAGGCAAGTTAATTATAGAGCAAGGGTCATTTGACCTAATTCACGCCCACGACTGGTTGGTAGGAGATGCGGCGATCGCTCTCAAGCATCACTTCAAAATTCCTCTAGTCGCTACTATCCACGCTACCGAATACGGTCGTTATAATGGCATCCACACCGAAGAGCAAAAATATATTGCTGCAAAAGAAGGACATTTAGTTTACAATTCGTGGCGAGCGATCGTCTGTAGCGAGTATATGCGCGGGGAATTGCAACGGGCGCTGCACACTCCCCCAGATAAAATAGACGTAATTTATAATGGCATTCGAGCTGAGAAAAAGAAACATAATAGGGATTTCAATCCCTCCTCTTTTCGCCTTCGCTTCGCTAAAGATAGAGAGAAAATTGTTTATTATGTAGGTCGTATGGCACGTGAAAAGGGCGTTTACGTGTTGTTAAATGCTGCGCCTAAAGTGATATGGGAAATGGAAGGTCAGGTAAAATTTGTCATTATAGGCGGTGGTAATAGCGGTCGCCTCAAAGACCAAGCTTGGAATTTAGGAATATGGGATAAGTGTTATTTTACAGGCTTTATGCCGGATGAAGATTTAGATAAATTCCAAACTGTAGCAGATTGCGCCGTATTTCCCAGCCTCTACGAACCTTTTGGAATTGTAGCACTAGAAAGCTTTGCTGCGCGGGTACCTGTTGTAGTTTCCGATACAGGCGGTTTGCCAGAAGTGGTGCAACATACTAAAACGGGTATTGTGACTTATACTAACAATGCTGATTCGGTGGCTTGGGGAATTTTAGAAGTGTTGCGAAATCCAGGCTATGCTCGCTGGTTAGTTGATAATGCTTACTCTAGTTTAGAGGAGCGTTTCAGTTGGCAAAAATTAGCTAAGCAGACCGAAGCAGTTTATACCAAAGTTTTACAAGCGCGATCGCTGGTAGTCTGGCATTGATTTAAACAATTGACGCTCCCCGACCTAGAAGGACGGGTATTCTTGGTTCACAGACTCGCCGTAACCTGGCAGGATTTCTCCAACCAAGCTAGAGGACAAATCTCCCCAAGCGTTAGTTAAGGTGCGCCCCACCTTACTGAGGTGTTTATTTTTAATGAGGAACCCTTTTTCAAATAATTTTGTCCCTTCGCAGTTAAGTTAACGGTATAGAAGGGTTCCTCATTACCAAAGTTGTGGAAGCGCGAGCGCTAGTGGTCTGATATTCGCGGTAGCTTTTAATTAAGTTTTTGTCAAAAGTAGAGCTAGGTGAATTTTTAAATATTTCTTCTATAGCTTTAGCATCTAGGGGTTTAGAAAAAAGGTATCCTTGTCCGTATTGGCACTGTAGTTTTTCAAGGAGAGCGGTTTGTTCTGTTGTTTCAATACCTTCTGCGACAACATTCATGCCTATATTTTGAGCTAGGCTGACAAGAGCTTGTACGATCTTCCTGTTTTCCCGCTTAACTTCCATATTGTCAACGAAAGAGCGATCGATTTTGAGAGTATTGAAAGGAAAGTTGCTCAGATAACTCAAAGACGAATAACCCGTACCGAAATCATCAATAGCTAATTTAACTCCCAAGTCTCTGATTTCGCGGAGTCTAACTTTTGAGGCTTCTTTGGCTTCAACTATAGCGTTTTCCGTAATTTCTAGGGTCAAATCTTGGCTGTTTAAACCAGTTGCAGCGAGAATTTGCTTTATTCTCTCTACTAGGGTCGGTTGGGAAAACTGATGGCTAGAAACATTAACGCCGATCGATAATGACACTGCTAAATCATAATCCATCAAAAATCGCGGAAGGGTACTGCGACCATAACGTCAGTTTGGTCGTAGGGGAATTCCGCGCCTCCAATTATAGGTTTACAAAATGATTTTATTCCGCTAAGATAGTCAGTATATAGCGGATAAGTTTTATGTTGTTGACTCAAACAGTTCGACTGAAACTGAATAAGTCTCAAAAAGATATATTGACTGACTTGTCTCATCTGTCCAAAAATCTTTTTAATGTTGGACTTTACACGGTGCGTCAGTATTTCTTTACTGAGGGCAAATATCTCAGTTATGAGTCGAATTATCATCTGTGCAAGGAGAATGAAAACTATCAACTCTTGGCTACAGATTGCGCTCAACAAACGCTTAAGTATGTAGATAGATGCTTTAAAGCATTTTTTAAATTGCTCTTGATGAGGAAAGAAGGTATATATCAAGAGAAGATTAATCTTCCAAAGTATTTGCCAAAAGACGGACATTTCCCCTTGATTATTCCTATTAGAGCTAGGCACAATTTCGCCAAAGATAATTGGCAATTTAAAATTCCTACCTCTCGTCAATACACCAGGGAGCATGGTTCTGTTTACATTGCTATTCCTCAAAACTTGAGAGAATATCGAATCAAGGAAATCCGAATACTGCCCAAACAAAGAAGCAAGTTTTTGGATGCTGCATTTGTTTATGAATCTACTGATGAAAAAATTAATGCACTTGAAGAAGAAGCAATATCTATCGACTTGGGCTTGAACAATCTTGCTACAGTAGTCAGTTCTACCAACGAGTCTTTTATTGTTGACGGGTGCTGGCTTAAATCGAAAAATCAGTGGTTTAACAAACACCGAGCTAAACTGATATCTCATAAAGATAAGCAAGGTATCAAACACTTGACTAAACGAGAAGCTTGGCTTTCTTATCGGCGCAAAAATCAAGTCAATAATTATCTCAATAAAGCCGCTAGATACATAATTAACTTCTGCAAAGCGAGAAAAATTGGAACGGTTATTGTGGGATACAACCCAACGCTTAAACATTCCAGCAACATGGGCAAACGTAATAACCAGAACTTTGTTCAAATTCCAATTTTTACCCTTCGTGCCAAGCTGCAAAGCCTCTGTTCTCGATATGGGTTGAACTACGTTGAGCAAGAAGAATCTTATACCTCGAAAGCTTCGAGTCTCGATCGCGATGAGATGCCCGTTTACAACGCCGACAATCCCGTCAAACCCAGTTTTTCTGGTAGACGAGTAAAACGCGGATTGTACAAAACTAAAACTGGTCATCTGATTAATGCTGATTGCAACGGAAGTCTAAATATTGGTCTTAAAAGTAAGCACGAAGCTTTTAGCCGAGTGTCTAGGGTCTGCTTGACGCAGCCAGTGAGGGTTAACGTCCTCCGAGAATCTAAGACCATAGCGCCAGCTTGGTCTTAGAGTACGTCAAAGTTTGATTGAGTGGATCGGCTCCAGTGCCAAAAGCACCGGTGGCAACTACATCTACACCAGCATCGATATTTACCCCAGGACCTCGGTTCGACCAGGACATTACATCACCGCCAACAATTTGCTTTGCTGAAGCGATCGATTCAAACAAGCCGATCGAGCCAAAAAGCGTTGATGCACCTACGCCAATGCCACTCGCCGGACTAGGAGGAGCAACTGTACCGTAGCCAGGAGCACCATTGCCAGTTGAAAACAACAATGCAGTATTTGGTGCCAGAGTTCGATTAATTGAATCAATTAGCCGAGACTGGTAGTCATATCCGTCGTTGTTGATTCCACTAAAGCCCCAAGAGTTAGAGACAATTTGAATATCATCACTAGTGCCAGAGATCCCGTCGTAGCCGAGACCAGCGTAGATGTAACCATCTTCAATGAATGGAGAAATGTACCAATTACCATTTTGGGTGGAAGCCACGTCTTTGCCAGGACCGACTACTAGCCCCCGACCCCCCGCCTGAGGCGTTCCGTCGGGTCCTGCAAACACGGAACCAGTTACTACTCCTTGACCCACTGCTACCGAAGTAGTACCCATGCCGTGATCGCCACCGCCTTCACTATCGTCCATTACGTGAAAGGCAACCAAATCACCGTTCCCGAAGAAAGAGCCAGGAATACCCCAGTACCAGTCCAGTGTTGGTAAAGCTGTTTTGCCGTCAGAGATAAAATAAACTAAACCGCCAGAGATGTCGTTGAGGTTGTCGTTATTGTAGTCTAAAGCAGCTACTTCCTGATATGTAAAGTCCCTAGTTAGCCGTGCAGGAGTTTCGTCAGTAAAGTCAAAATTAAAGTTAAGATCGACATATACCGTGTCGTAAACCCCAGCTTTTTCCTCATCCACGACTAGAATCGCTGCTCGCTCACCTTTTACAGCGGTACCGTCACCAAAAATCCCGTTCAGAATTTCGGCTTTGTTAGCCAGTGCTTTGTCGGGGTGAGAACCGTAGTGATAAACACCGCTCAGGCTGGTATTTGGCACTATATAGTTGTGTTCTACCTTTGCGCCTAGCGGCGAATAGCGGAAGTTTCCCAATGCCGTGGCCGAGGTATCAGCGTAGTCGGCGACGCCGTCAGCAATAAACGACGTACCTAAACGAAAATCGAAGGCAGCTACGTAACTCGACCAAGAGTCAAACATTTGGGGCAGGCCGTAGTAGGGACTCGCTGGGTCTTCGATGTAAGCCCAGGTGCCCAACAGATCTGGGTGGGCGTAGTCAGCCCCCGAATCGTTAGACATGTAACGAACACCTTTACCCGTGTAACCTTTTGCCCAGGCTTCTTGTGACCCGTGGATGGCACCCCCAGTGTGGAACCAGCCCTGCGGTTCTGGTCGAGACCTTGCTTCTATTGCTGCTGCAACGTCTGGGTCGCTAAACTTTGTTGGTACCTCCAGGAGAGATTCTGCTCTTTGCAGCGAAATAACCTTGGCATCACTTGCCATTTTTAGCAGTGCTGAGGCTGAGGCAAAACCCGAAGCAACCGTACTGCCGAGCGGATCGATGAAGGGGCGAACAAACCACTGCTCAGTATAAGCGTCCAAGTCCGTACCTGCCTTGATTCGGGCGACAAATTGCAGTTGAGTTCTCCGAGCGGCGGCAATAATATCTTGGAGTAAATTAGAATGGATTTTCTCCACTACCGCATTCGCCAAAATAATATTGGAACTGCTAGCATTGTTCCTAAAAAATCCCGACTCTAGCTCAATCCGATCGAGCTTCTCACTCAAAGTGTGGTTAATTTTAGTTGTTGGGGAAACCTTAATCTCAGAAATGCTAAAATTTTCACGGGATCCAATCTGACTTAAATAGCTCGAATAGCTATTGGTTGCAAATGCTGTTTGGCTCTCGATCGTAAAATTTGGACTGACAAAGTTTGTTAATTGTTGCCCATAGCTTTGCCCAGTCTCATTTGAGTTTTTGAGAAAGCTCTCGCTTGCATCGTTTGTCTTCAAAGGCTCAGATGAGACCAGGGATCTTGGATTTAAGGATGCTAATAATTCATCCGCCTCTATCAACGAAATAATATTCTCAAGCACGCTTCGAGAGAAATCCCGAACAAAGATGGATGGGTTCCCAAGGATTAAAGGATTGAACCCGATGATTTTGTAGTTCTTCATTATTACCCATCTCCACTTGTTTCTTCGTAAGCTATTAATGTTCTTCTATTGTTTATCCCTCTTATGTCACTGTTGAAAAGCACTCGTCAGGATAAGAACTCTGAAAGCTTTTCAGTATCAAGATTCTCGCTGTCAGTTTCTGACAGAAAATAAAAAACGCAGCTAAATTTCTAGAAGCGTCTTCTCTTCTCGGTTTTAGCGATCTCGAGCGACCAGAGTAACAGAAGCTGTCCACGAGCGCGAGCGCACGAGATGATTGTGAAGAAACATTAAGCTGTTTCTTAGGAGAGGGTTATCCCTTTTCTGTCACTCAAGGATGCGCTAAGGTAGGAGAGGAATTCTGAAAGCTTTTTGGAATAAAGATTTGAGCGTTCAATTACTGATAGAAATGAAAAAACGTAGCCAAATCTCTAGAACCGTCTTCTATTATAGGTTTTAGCCCTCCAGACAATGCTGCAGCTGTTATTGTCCCAAAATCGATACCTACTGCACCCTTACCCAATTGTCTTTCTGGACTACATTTAACAGTAATCGAAGCAAACCACTGATTAGTACAAGATTTCCAGATTATTGTACAAGTGCTAGGTTTTCCCCAAGTTCTAGCAGTACCTCTCATTCTTATGGTGCCAAGATTAGACAATTTTAAATGTCCGTTTTTACCTTCGCTTATTGCCTTCCAACCAGCGCTGCAAGGATAAGTCCAACCACGATAATAACGAGCCGATTTGAATTTGGGGTATTTGCTCAAACCAGAAAAAAATCTGTTAAAAGCAAAATCTACCCTTTTTAGGGTACTTTGCAAAGCATGAGAACCTAGAGGTTTGTACTCTGGCCAAAACTCTTTAAACTCTGGCAAACAGTTTTGCTGCTCAAAATAATCAACAGATTTGTTGAACTTTTGATATTGAGTTTTTCTATTAGCTAGCGCTGCATTGTATAACAAACAGTGTAAACGTCTCCAATCGTGTAGTTGACGTAACTGTGTACGGTTAGGATATAGTCTAAAAGTTATTCTTCTGGTAACAGACATCAGGGACAGCGCTAGACTTATCTTTATAGTATATATCATAGTGTAATGCCTAGCAAGACTAAGTTACATTCGTTAAGACACTGCGTTTACCGAATTAATCTACATATAGTATTCGTAACTAAATATCGCCGAAAAGTTATTACGGCTGAGATATTAGAAAGATTAGAAGAAATATTTGCCCGCCTTTGCCATAATCAAAAAGCAGTTTTAGTAGAATTTAATGGAGAACAAGATCACGTACATTTATTAATAGATGTACCTCCCGATCTAGCCCCATCAAAATTAGTAAACGTTCTTAAAACTATTTCTAGTCGTACTATCAGAAAAGAGTATGCTAGTCACGTGGCGAAGTTTTATAGAAAACCTGTATTTTGGACGGGTGCTTATTGTGTGATTTCTGCTGGGGGCGCACCTTTAGAAGTACTTAAAAAGTACATCCAAAATCAAGAAAGTCCTGAATAGACAGTGCGGAAAGTGTGGCCGCCCCTAACTCCCCCCGTCTTGGGGACGGAGGGAGAATGCGGGGCTAGAAATATGTTCAACAAACAATCGCCCTGGGTACTTTAGTTTACACTGACGAATATGGAATTTATCACCTGTTTAGGTTAAATATTAAATTTAGACCCCACTCCCCACTCCTATCTCAGAGTAATGCTAATTTTATGCATCCATTAGAAAAGATAAGGGACGACTCATATCAGCAGCAAAACCGAGTATTCCTCGATCGCGATGTTGATAAAGCAATTTTCTCTGCGAGTCGAAGAGAAAAGTTCCTCCACGCTGGGTAATATGAGCCGCATCTGGTACGTAAATATTCCAGTGACTGAGAACTTCTACCATATTTCTCAGCCGCAAAGTCGCTAGTTCAAAAGGACGCTGAAAACCACTACCACCTGCTTTCTTAAAATACGCTCCTTTCAGGGGAGGTAGTGGTGAAGCTTTTACTACCTCCTCATCTCCTATTAACTGTGGTGCTAGACGATCGCCCCAATAACCTCGGAACACTTCAGCTAGAGTTCCAGGGCTGCCAATTCCAGCACACATTAATATCAAGTTCAACCAAGCATTTTGTGGAGCCGAAAGACCTGGTATTTTGAGGGAAAGACCTTTGTATAGATTGAGTTTTTGGTGCAGTTCTCCATTGGGATCCACAAATAGCCATTCTCGGGAAAATCCCGTGTAGTCGCAGAAGCGATCGCCAGAAGCGCGATTTCCAATACCAATGGCTCTGATCGCCACTCCTGACTCTTGGAGAGTAACCCGTTCCCGTTGCAGCCACCACGCGTATTCGAGGCTGTCAAAATCTCCCAATTGCGGCAATACTAGCACTAGTAAGCGGTTTGCCGAATCACAGCCGCTCAGGACAGGTAAAATTTTTCCATCACTAACTCGCTCGTACTGAGCTCGATCTAAGATTACAGTATCGTTCATGTCATTTAGTATAATAGCTATATCCTTTGTATAGCAAAGTAATTAGGATATTCTGCTAATAAACTTTATTTCAGGTTAGAAACCTTAGCCCAAAGATGGTGTTAATTGCAAGTGAGATTGTTGATTTGGGAAACTAATTTGATTTAAATAATTTTCTCTGCTATTTTTTTTAGCGATCGCTTTAGCTTTTAGCTTTTTCACGATCGAATTTATTCCCTTAAGAGAAGACTTATCTGCTTCTATTTCTAGTATTAAGCCAATAATCAGGCTGTAAAGATCTTTCCACGCTTCTTCTACTTCTGGCGTAAAGGCATCTTCTAAACAGGACTCGACGGTTTTTAACCATATCTGACCTATTAATTGGTGATAAGTGCAAATAAAATCGTAAATTTCATATTTTTCTAGAATTTCTTTGACGATATTTTTTAAATATTCAATATTTTCTAAATGACTAATTATCATTCTTAATGATTCTGCAATTTCCAGTTTGTTTTCTTCGATATTGTTCTGAAACAATAAATTTTTTATTTCAGAGTTTACACTAAGATGTAACAAAAATAAAGAAGCAAATTTCGTTGAATAAGGATTGAGAAGAAAAAAGGTTTTTTCTATAATTTGAATATTCATTTGTTGATGTTTGTTAATATTTGACATTGTTTTTTCTCAAGCAAAAATTAGTGTTATGGCCTTGAAGTAAGCTTGTTAGCTCTCTTCTTGTTTTTTATTATTGCTCTTTTCTTTCAACTTGTAAGTGAGAAAAAGTTATAAAAAGTATATAAAAAAGTTAGGAATAGTTATAAGATAGATGTCACGATCGAGCTGCGATCGGTTCCAGGGCAAGGGATTGCCATGTTTTGGACTGTGAAATGTTTGCGATATTAGAAATAAAACTCAACCATTATTAACCCTAACTATTCCGTTCCGAAGCGCACTATGAGCAAGCATTATAATTATTAGCTCGATTTTAATCGAGCGAGATATTTATTCACAATAAGCTTTTTGTATTACATAATTTTAAGTATCGGAAAAAAAAGTTTAAGTTTAGTTAAAAACAGTTAAGAATTCGATCTTTTTAAACCGCGAATCAATCCTTTATATTGCTGGTGCAGATATTGAATATTAGGCATTTGAGAACCATAACGCCAGCGAACATAAGCTTGGGAAATTTCCTCAATAACTTCAGCAATTACCTTCTGATGATGTTGGCGAGAATTTTTAGCATACTCTAAAGGTGTTTGTGCTGGATGCTTGGGAAAACCTTTGTCTCCCAAAACCCTCAGCATCTGCAAATACAGCCTTTCGATCGGGGAAAGCTTAGCAAGACGACGGCGATAACTCCAACTTCCCCATTGCTTCCATCCCAGCCAACCTAAAAATCCGCAGATCGTCCCGACTATCAAACCTGTAAAAACGCCAATTATCCCACTAGAAACGAAGTTCCAAAACCAAACAATTAATCCCAACACTCCCCCAATTACTTTAGTCCAGAGGATATTAAAAAAACTGGTAACTGGCGATGGCAACCAACTAGCTACCCAATCCCACAACTGTCGTAAAACTCCGAAGGTTTGGTCTTGTTGAAAGGATGGGGGAATCAAAGGGTGTCCTGGAATTGGATCGAAACTAAACCATCCATATCCTGGAAAAAACACCTCAGTTAAAGCATAGGCATCCGTATTGCGAACGATATAGTAGCCAGTAAAAGGATTGAATTGACCAGGTGCAAAACCCACTGCTACCCTTGCAGGGATGCCAATGGAACGCAACATTATAGTTAAAGCGGTAGAGAAGTGATCGCTATAACCACCCTGAAAGCGGAAAAGAAAAGCTTCTACTAGATCTTCATTTTCAGCGAAAAAGGGAAGATCTGGTTTTATGCTGTAGTTTTGTTTTAGTGTTTGGGCGAGAAATAAAGCTTTTTCATAAGGGGAAGTAATGGGTTTGGGAGATTTAGCCAGAAGTGCTTCTGTTTGTTGTCTAACCCGATCGCTAATTTCTGGGGGGACTTGTAAATAGTAGTTTTTGACAGTTTTGGGATATTCTTGCGATGCTTGTCCCAGTAAGGTTCGATCGCGATAAGGAACCTCTGAAATAACCGTGTAAGTCAGTCCCTCACTCAAACCTGCAGGACTTCGCAAGCTTCCTTCTGGATCTACTGCCACTTCTTTAGTGGGAAAATAGAGAAATTGAGGGTAAGAAAGGGCAGGAATTATATTCGGTAAATCTGAAACAGCAGTATAACTTTGAATTACTTTTTTAGTTTTACCGATGCGCAGAGGAGAAGGGATATAAAAGCGATAAGACCAATTTGGACGCTTGATGTTACTGAGTTGCTTGTCGCGAGAAATTTCCCAACCCTGTCCCGTGTAACGATCGAATGCTAAAGCGCGCCAAAAACCTGGGGCTTGGGAACGAATTCGCAGAACTACTTTCTCTTTGAGTTCCCCTCGCAGGTTTTGGTTCATTTTTCTATTGAAGCCGTAATAGAAAGTCTCGTCAACTTTTCCTTTACCTTCTGTTGGCGCTTGACTCGAACCGCTACCGTTACCTGTTTTCTGCCCATCTTTGACATAACCAGGGCTAGTAACCTCTCGATTTTCACTGTCAAAAGTTCGATCGGCGATATCGGCTGGGGCGCTTACAGGAAATGTTTTCAACTGATATCCTGGAAATCGAGGCATCAGAGCAAAAATAGTTAGCCCCAACCCCATAACGACTAATAAGAATACCCCTAAACGTTTGGGAGAAAGGGGAGAGAATTTGAGCCCATCTCTTTTTGGTTGATTTTTCTTGTAGGGACTAAATAGATAGGTATCGACACTTTCTAAACCGAGACGAGAACGGTAATCTAGAACTAGGGTAGGAATAGCGATCGCTAAAAATACCACCAAGAAAGGAGCAAAAGTTAAGGTTTGAGAAACCGTACCAGATACGCCTAACAAAATTAGCCCGATAACCATCGAATAGCCTAAATCCTTACGACGGGGTAAGTCAAAGCTGTGGAGGACTTGCACTTGAACTAACAACTGTGCCAGTACCATGCGCGTATCGTTTAAATTAGCGATTAAATGGGCAAAGAAAGCCAGCAAGACTCCTATCATCGCGATAGAGAGAAAAAATTTCAGCGTTACGCTGTTTTTCTTGCGCTGTCGCCAACTATAGAAGGAACCCACAAGACTCAAAGGTATAGCCCAAAGACTCATCTGGGTTTGTGCGGCAACGTCTGTGGCAATAATCCCCACAATGACCAGCGCTTGTACCAGTATTCGCAGTACAATAGATTCTTCAGTCTTTTTTTGCGAGATCGACTCTGGCCGTCGCCAAATTTTATTAAAGTATGAAAGGGTTGGGTTTTTATCAGCTACCATGCGATCGGGCAATAAAGATTGGGCAATTCTCCCTTTTTATAGCCCATTATTTCTGCTATCCACCCTGCTATATTTACGGAAATATATTGTTATATAAAGTTAGCTCACTCCGCAAATGCGCGCAAAAATTAGAGATACAGAAATATACTTTGACATATCTGGGGCTGGTTTAGTCCCAGATGGATTGAGGATGCGAGAAAAACCAGTGGCTTTTCTCATTCACGGGGGACCTGGGGTAGATCACACCTCCTACAAACCCAGATTTTCAACTTTAAGCGATTGCGCCCAACTTGTCTATTTCGACCATCGAGGACAAGGGCGATCGGCTCGCGGTCCCAAAGAAACCTACACGTTAGATAATAATGTGGAAGATATGGAGGCGTTGCGTCAATATTTGGGTCTTGACAAAATTGTCGTTATCGGTACTTCCTACGGCGGTATGGTTGCCCTAACTTATTCGGCGCGCTATCCTCAGAATGTATCTCGTTTAATTGCTATTGCTACGACAGCTGAATCGAGATTTTTAGAGCAGGCGAAGGAAAATTTAGCTGAGAAAGGTACGCCAGAACAAATTGCGATCGCACAAAAACTCTGGGAAGGAAATTTTACCAATGAGTCGGAGTTGCGAGAATATATGGAAATAATGAGGCCATTATATTCTTTAAAATACAACCCCAACACGCCAAATAAAACTTGGAACAGAACTATTTTTTCTCCCGATGCAATTAATGTTGCTTTCAATGGTTTTTTGCGCACTTACAATATACTAGACCAGTTAGATAAAATTACCGCACCAACCCTAGTAATTGGCGCGCGTCACGACTGGATTTGTGCCCCTGAATTCTCCGAAAATATTGCTAAAGCTATTCCTAATGCTCAGTTGAAAATATTTGAAAATAGCGGTCATTTGATTAGGTTAGACCAACCAGAAGCTCTCCTTAAAAGTATCAGAGATTTTATAAATGACAGTAACTAAAGAGCAAATAACAAAGTGGTTAGATGCACTAACTACTACCTATGAAGAAAAAAAAGACTATCTAACTGAATTAGATGCAGCTATTGGCGATGCTGACCATGGAATTAACATGAATCGAGGTTTTCAAAAGGTCAAGCAACAATTAGCAAATATTGGAGACAAAGATATAGAAAGCATTCTCAAAACAGTTAGCATGACTCTAATTTCAAGTGTAGGAGGTGCTAGCGGGCCTCTTTACGGTACATTTTTTCTTAGGGCAAGTATGGCTGTGAAAGGAAAGCCAGAATTAACTGCAGAAGATATGGCTGCTTTACTTCAAAGTGGCTTAGATGGAGTCGTGCAAAGGGGTAAAGCAAAGCTTGGGGATAAAACGATTGTAGATGCGATCGCTCCTGCTGTAGATGCTTTTAAACAAGCTATAGCTGCAGGTAGCACTACAGTAGAAGGGTTAAAAAACGCCGTCGCTGCTGCTGAAGAGGGAATGATTAATACTATTCCAATGGTTGCGAAAAAGGGACGAGCAAGTTATTTAGGAGAAAGAAGTGCTGGTCATCAAGACCCTGGAGCAACTTCATCTTATCTCATGCTTAAAGCACTATTAGATATTGTCGCGAAATGAGTTTAATAAATGTAACAATGTAGATTATACCTAGAAAGAATAAGTCATTATTAAATTGAGGAACAAAAAAGAAGGAAAAAAAGTAGTTATTGAGACGGTAAATTGCAATACAAGCAAAATAAAAAAACAACAATGATAATACATTGGAATAGTTTCAGAGTCGAGTTTCAAGAGTCCAAAAATCATTGTTAAACATCTAAGTTGCAGAAGTGTCAGAAGAGTAGACTAATATATTTTAGTGAGGTAGTTTGCTGGCGATAAACTCCCTCAGTGTGATTTGATTTTTGTCATTGAATATTAGCTCTAAAAGCTAATTACACTCAAATTGGAAAAAGTAATGAGAGACTTAATCGAGTCTAATTGTTGATATATCGTTATTTCAGCGTCACGATATATCTCACTACTTTGGGTAAACCGAGTAGTAGTCAGATTGAAAATAGTACACTAACGTGAGTTTAGAAAAGATTTGGAAGACTAATTCTAGCCTAACGCTTGGAGCCTGTATTCCTCCTCATCACTTCCTGAGCAAAGGTTTTTCATCAAACTCGCGTTATACAAGGAAAAGGAGATAGGAAGATTATGTTGTTAAATCCTCTTGAGCTATATAATACGAATTCAAGGTCTAGCTTGTCAGAGCTAGCAAGCTTACACGGACTAGAAAATCCCTCTATACTCCTCAAGCCATCAACGACCCTAGCAACAACCAGCGACGATCGAATTAATGGTTTGCCGAGTGGGGTTAAGTCGTCATCTAACTCAGTGAGCTTGAGCGTCACTAACAGCATCAATAATGATAAAGACAATAGCAGATCGTTAGATTCACAATCTAGCTTCCTAGACCTAGCAAATTTATCAAGATCGACAAATGCCTTTGGCGTTGCTACACCAACAAAAACCGTCACCCCCTCTTACATCAATAACATTGATGGACTGCTAATCGGGAGTAAGTGGGCATCAACCTGGGTTACTTTTAGTTTCACCGACAACTTCTCTAAAGACTACGAACAGCCCTATCCTTTAAGCAATTACAAAACTGGCTTCCAAAAGCTAAGTACAAGACAGCAAGAAGCTGCGCGGGCATGGATCGGTACTGGCGGTCAGTATTATAATGTCTCCTTGCTCAATCCCAGAGAGCTAACAGGAGCTAGCGATCGTGATGCAACCATTCGTATCGCAGAAACATCAAAGGCAAACCTTAAGACAGCTAGAGTCGCTGATTTTCCAGCTGGCGGTATCTTTCCAAATACTCAAACCGAGGATGGCGATGTATGGTTTAACTCGACTGATTATAATAACCCAGTCATCGGAACCTATGCCTACCATACTTTTGGGCATGAGTTGGGTCATGCTTTGGGTCTGAAGCACGGTCATGAGACTGGCGGTGTTAGGAATGTCGCCATGAATTCCGATCGAGACTCAATGGAGTTCTCAATTATGACTTACCGCTCTTATGTAGGCGCTTCGATCGAACAGTATTGGAACGACGAAGGGAATTATGCGCAGTCGCTAATGATGTACGACATTGCAGCAATCCAACATATGTACGGTGCGTGGTTCGACTATAATTCTAACAACACGACTTACACTTTCTCAACCAACACCGGCGAGATGTTTGTTAATGGTGTAGGGCAAGGCAAACCTTTTTCCAACCGCATCTTCCGCACGATCTGGGATGGTAATGGGATTGATACCTACAACTTCTCAAACTACACTACTAATTTATCAGTTGACCTGAATCCAGGTAGGTGGTCTAACCTCGATACAAGCGGGGGGCACTTTCAACAAGCTCATCTTGGTAACAATCATTATGCCCGTGGCCATGTGTTCAACGCTCTACAGTACAAAGGTGATAGCCGATCGCTGATTGAGAATGCTTATGGTGGTATAGGAAATGACCGTATTATTGGAAACAACGCTAATAATTACCTGTCTGGAAATTTTGGTAATGATAACATCCTTGGTGGATGGGGCAATGATAACCTCATTGGTGGGCAAGGCAATGATGCTCTTTATGGAGGAGGAAATCATGACTATCATGACGGAGGACTAGGCAACGATTACATCGATGGCTGGAATGGAAATGATAATCTCCTTGGTGGTTCGGGAAATGATAATCTCCTTGGTGGCGGTGACAATGATAATCTCTTTGGTGGTTCGGGAAATGATAATCTCTTTGGTGGTTCGGGAAATGATAATCTCTTTGGTGGTTCGGGAAATGATAGTTTAGTGGGCTCAGATCCTAATGCCTGGAATTCTGGATCGGGTGAGATTGACGTTTTGAGGGGAGATGAAGGGGCAGATTTCTTTATCCTGGGCGATTATTGGGAAGCTTATTATCAAAGCGGTGGCGCTGACTATGCTGTTATTACCGACTTTAATGCAACCCAACTAGATAAGTTCAGAGTCCACGGTAGCATTAATAATTACCATCTCAGTTTTGATATAGCCTGGGGAGGTACTTGGATCCAGTATGAAGGGAACAATGTCGCTTGGGTGCAAAGCACTACTAATGTCTATCTTTCAAGGGATTTTGAATTTGTCGCTTAATGGGCTATAGAGGAATGCCGCTAACTTAAGCCATAACCTTTGTCTAAAACAGCTTTTATTTTAGCTGGGGCAGAACTAGCGAAGATACTATTGGCGAGTCGCACTCGTCAATAGTATCAGCGAAGCTGCTATGAGGGGATTAGTTTTCTTGCATCAATAGAGAACTAATCCCCTCTAGACAATAACTTCAGCCATTCATACTCCGATCGACTTTTTTTGGTGCAAGATCTTAGACCAACCCATCTTTGACAATTCTAATTAATTAGTTGTGATATGAGGCTTAAGAATTAGCTTTAAAAAATAGCGATCGAACCGCTAAAATGCCTCAATTATATGGAAATTGAGTTCTGGGGCGATCGCCACAACGCCCCAATCTTTACCGATCGAAACTGGTAGTTAACATAAACTCAATCAAGCTGTTCTTCACCAAGATCGGAAAGGGCTGGTGGTTCGTCTTCGGGAATGCGCAATGTCTCTACCATTTCTTGCACTTCTGCTGGAGGTGGTGGGGTAAGACGAGAAACAACGTAGGTTATGAAGAAATTGAGAGCCATTCCTACTGTTCCAATTCCCTCTGGAGAGATGCCCAAAAACCAAGCTCCCATACCATAAAACTTGACTCCGATAATATAAAAAG
>JASJDA010000059.1 GCA_030065755.1 Prochloraceae cyanobacterium
CCTACCTAGACGCTCATCCAGACCGTTTTAGTTTAGAGTTTTTTATGGAAGAGTATCTGCGTCTATTGCCAGAATATCAAAAAGTAGAATTATCTCAACTCAAATTCGAGCGGTTTTTATTTGGTTTTTTCCCTTCATATCGCCAAAGTCCTTTGCATCTGAGTTGGAATCGCATTTTACCAGTAGGGGACAGTAGCGGGGGACAATCTCCTGTAAGTTTTGGCGGTTTTGGTGCCATGGTCAGACATCTAAAACGGCTAACTTTCGGTATCGACGAAGCATTAAAAGCGGATACTTTAAATAACAAGGATTTATCTTTGTTGCAACCATATCAACCAAATATTGCTGTTACTTGGTTATTTCAAAGGACAATGAGCGTTGGAATTGATAAACAAGTTCCTCCAAATCAAATTAACGATCTAATGAATGGTGTTTTTGAAGTCATGGATAAATTGGGAGATGAAGTACTCAAACCATTTCTTCAAGACGTGATTCAATTTCCCGCTTTAGCTAAAACCTTAATCTTAGTTAATCCCAAATTAGCCTTGCCAATTCTTCCTCAAGTTGGCATAAATATTCTTGTAGATTGGCTCGTGCATTACCTTAATTTGGGAGTTTATAGCGCTTTGTTTCCCGCAGGTAAGTTAGTATCCCCACTAGCGAAAAAATGGTCTTTGGCGCAGCAATACTACTACCATCGCTGGTTAGATGCCTGGAAGTATGGGTCTGGTGGCGATTATAGTCTAGAATAGGTGCAAGATGCGATCGCTACTACACTTTTAATCTAATTGCACGTCTTTACAAGGGTGGGATTAGGTCAGAAACGACTGCGATAATTTAGTTCAGCAAAAACTAGATTAAATGAAGTCCCTTGGCAGCGTTTCATTTCAATTTCTCCTTCCAACTGCTCGGTCAAAGTACAAACTAATTGCATTCCTAATGATTCTGTTTCTCGAAAGTCTAAATCTTCAGGAAAACCAATTCCGTCATCTCTAATATTAAGGACAATTTTCTGGTTTGAATTCTGTTTTAAACCGATCCAGATGTTGCCTTTTCTTTGTTCTGGAAAACCATGTTCTATAGCGTTAGATATCAATTCGTTGACAAGCAGTCCACAGGCATGAGCTGTTTCAATATTGAGATTAACTGGTTGTATTTCTAGATGACAGCGAATAGATTCGTGATTTATATTGTAAGATTCAAATAAATTATAAACTAAAGATTCAAGGTATGTACCAAAGTCTAGTTTGGCTAAATCTTTAGATTTATATAATTGCTCGTGAATCAGTGCCATTGAATAAATGCGATTCTGACTATCTGCAAACATGCTGATAATATCAGGGTCTTTAATGTAGTCAGTTTGAAATTCTAAAAGACTAGAAACTACTAGTAAATTGTTTTTAACTCTATGGTGAATTTCTTTGAGCAACATCTCTTTTTCCTTGAGAGATTTTTTAATTATTACTTCTGCTTGTTGCCGCCGTGTAATCTCTTGTTGTAATCTTTTGTTAATCTCAATTAATTTGAAGGTGCGTTGCTTAATTATAGTTTCGAGTTCTTCATTAAACTTTTGGAGCGACTTTTGTGCTTCAGTGCGTTCTCTAAGAACCTGCTTTAATCTTTGATTGGTTTTTTTAAACTTTATTTCTATTGCTTGACGCTGTTCAATTTCCTGTCTGAGCAGCAGATTTGTTTGCGTTAAATTTTTATTTTTTTCTTCTAGGCTTTGAGTCAAAGAATGCAGTTGGAGATGGAGCTTAATTCTCGCAAATACCTCTTCTTGTTGAATCGGCTTAACCACATAATCAACTGCCCCAACTTCAAATCCTTTAACTCGATCTTCCGTACTAGATAAAGCAGTCATAAAAATGACAGGAATATCTTTGGTTTTCGGATCTGCCTTCAAAAGACGACAGGTTTCAAAACCATCAATTCCTGGCATCATCACGTCGAGCAAAATTAAATCTGGATTGGCGTATTTAGCTCTATTGAAAGCACTTTCGCCATCTTGAGAAACCAAAATTGTCAACCCGTAATCTTCTAAATAATCTACTACTAATTCCAAGTTAGTCGGGTTGTCATCGACAAGCAAGATGGTATATTTTTGAAAATCGAAGTTTCTATTATCTTTAATGGTATTTTTTGTAGTTAAGGTCATTTTTTTTGTAGGTAAAAAGATTATTGAATTAAATATTAATTAACGATCGCCAACTATAAAAATTATTCAAAGTAGTTCGATTTATTTAACTGGGTTTAGATATTGTTCTACGAGGTTGACAATTGCCTTTTCGCGGAATCCTTTGGCTAAATCTTGGAGTCGATCGGCAAAAGGAATGTAATTGGCATCGAGTTCCTTCAAATAAGCTGCTCGCTGTCGAATTTTTTTCATATTGCCAAGTAAGGCTAACTCATATAATATTTTCATCTCTTCAGCAGGAGGTACTTTAAGGATGCGATCGTCAGAGTTAGATTTATCTACGGTAATTTTGGTTTCTTCTAGCTCGACATTTTCTTGGTATATCCACTCTAAATGCAACAACTCCTTTAACAATGCCAGTAACTTTTGCTCTTCAATTGGTTTGAGTAGAAATGCATTAAAATTAGCCCATTGACTTTCCTGTTTGGTAATAGCAAAGGAACTGGCTGATAGAGCCACAATCGGAACTTCTTTAAGAGAGTTTATTTGGCGAATCTCTCTGGCAGCTTCAAAGCCATTTTTAACGGGCATGACTAGATCGCTTAAAATCGAGTCAGGATGAATTTGTCGAGCAATTTCCACAGCTTGCTGACCGTTTTCTGCGGTAACTATTTCAAACCCGATCGGTTCGAGCATACTGCACAATACTGAAAGATTAGCAGGTTTGTCATCAACCACTAAAAGGTTGCGTTGTTTTCCTTGATATCCGATAATTTGCTTGGTATGAGCGGGTTTATCTTCTACTAAACTTTCTACTATGGGTACTTCAATCTCAAACCAGAAGGTCGAGCCTTTACCCAGTTCGCTTTTCACTTGCAACTTTCCTCCCATCATTTCTATTAATTGACGACTAATGGTTAACCCCAGACCAGTCCCAGATTCCCGTTGTTTTTGGTTACCCACTTGTTCAAAAGGCTCAAAGATTTTCTGTAATTTCTCATTAGCAATACCAATTCCCGTATCGATAACTTCAAAACGAAGGATTTTTGACAGCAGTGGGGAAGGTGTTTCTTGCTTCTCTACAACAGTTAGCCGCAAAATTACTTGTCCTTCTTCGGTAAATTTGATCCCATTGCCTAATAGATTTATAAGTATCTGACGCAAGCGTTTTTCGTCAGCCAAAATGGTGGGGGGTAAGTTGGTTGCAGTTTCTGAGTTAAACGCCAGATTTTTTTCCAATGCTCGCATACTAAAAATCCCGACTACTCCCTCCAAGAAACTGGCAAAATTAATCTCGTTGGGATAAAGATCTAGCTTGCGGGCTTCAATTTTAGACAGATCTAAGATGTCATTAATCAACGTCAGCAGATGATTTCCACTGTCGTTAATAATTTTCAAGCCTTTTTTTTGCTGAGCATTTAAATTACGATCGCGCCTTAAAATTTGAGCATATCCTAAAATACCGTTGAGAGGGGTGCGCAATTCGTGGCTCATGTTAGCGACAAATTCGCTTTTAGCTCGGTTGGCAGCATCGGCAGCTTCTTTGGCTTGTTGCAATTCTTGACTCTGCTGTTTTTGACGGATGACTTCTGCTTCTCGATCGGCTAAGAGATTTTTGACTTGAGCAATAAGTTGATTCAAAGCCTCGGCTAATAAACCAACTTCGTCTTGAGTCTTAATCTGAGCTTGAATCTCAAAATCAGATTGACGAGTAACTCGTTGGGCTACGCGGGTAACTTCTTGGATGGGACTAGCGATCGCCTTGCTGGTATATTGTGCTAGCCAAACTGCGATCGCCACCGATAGAAACGTACTGCCGATCGTTATCTCTTGTCTTACTGAATTGGCTCTGATTAATTTTGCCGCAGCTTTTTGGTATTGGCTTTCTGCTAGATTTGAGAACCGAATCAAGCTTTCTGAAAGGCGTTCAAATTTAATTCCGATCTCAATAGCTTTCTGGCTTTGCATATCCACCAGCACTTTATCCTTGATTTGTGAAATTTCTGACGAGGATGAGTTGAGAGCATCCATTTCCTCCCACAAAGATTCGATCGATTGAGAGTATTCCTCTAATGTCTCCTCGTAGTTTTGGGCTAGATCTTCATAATCCTTCATACTTAAGGCCAGATTTTGCGGATTGTTCCTAAGAACAACTCTCAGCTCGGATAAGATTGTGTTAATTTGAGCGATATGGGCACGAAATTTGTTCTTTTCGTACTGAACCCAAATCGAATCTTCTGCAACACCTAGCAATTGTTGAGGATGAAAACGCAGCATTAAGATATTAATTTCTAATTTCTGGAGCAGATGTTTCTGCTTGCCAGCGAAGATTAATTTTTCTTGTGCGTCTTTTTGGTAAAGATCCCCGATCGATAGACCTATTATGGTTCCTATAGCAGCAACACCGATAGCCAAAGCGTAGCCGCAGCCGATCTTTTGGACAATAGTCAAGTTAGGAAATTTGGGAATAATTTTCACTGTTAGTTACTGTTACAGGATCTTGATGTTGGGTTTATTTGAGAAAATCACCTTGTCCGATCTCTGCATATACCTGGCGAATCATGTTGTAATCGGAATCATTTGCTGGTATTAAAGCACCTCCTTTAAACTTGGATTCAGCAGCGATAATCCCTTCCATTAGTTTGTCCTGATTCTCGAGCATTCGCGAGCGCATCTTCTCGACAAATTGAAGAGCAAGCTGGCTGCTGGCAATAAAGACATCGCTGGGAAGTAGTTTTCCCTTGGCGATCGCCGGAAAGTCATTTTGGGATAAGCCTCGATCTTGGAGGTATTTTTCGTATCTGTAAATAACCACTCCCCAAGCATCCACCTCGCGGTTTTTTAACGCTTCTAAGCCCTTCTTTCCATGGCTACTATCTTCTAAAATAAGAACTTTGAGATCGGATTGAGGATTTAAGCCCGCCTCTATTAGTAAATCTATCGAACCGAGATGGCTAGCCGTAGAGCCTAGGTTGGACACGGCGATAGTTTTGCCTTTCAACTGCGCTAATGACTTAATGCCGCTATTGGCACGCACAGCAATTACCGAGCGGTATCTGGGTCGGGTGAGAGCAACAATGGGAATAGCATTAGTTCGAGCGTTGACGATTACATATTCCGAAGGGCCTGCCAGTACTAAATCTACTCGATCCAACTGTAAGGCTGAGGCAGCATCAATAAAATTGTTTACGGGGAAAAACTCAATTGGTTTCTCCAAAACTTCTTGAAGCCCGTTGCGAAAGGTTTCGTATTCTTGTTGCAACCGTTCTAAACCTCGAACGTCGGTGACGGCAAATCGAAGTTTTTCCGGCTCGGCGATTGCTGAATTGTCATAATTCTTTGTTGCCGCGCTACAACCAGCTAAAAATAATAGAGAATACCCAATAAAATTACGTCTTTTCATCAAAAATTTAACTCCCGATCGAATAGAATATTGACTGAATAACTCCAGTGAGAGATTTGGTGTTTATCTAATTAATTCCTCCTTGCCCAAAGCGCGATAAACTTCCCGAATCATGTCGTAATCTGTATCTTTTACTGAAATTAGCTTGCTCTTATTAAACTTATGGAAGAGAAATTGAGAAGAAGAAATAAGAGCTTGCTTGAGTTTCTGCTGATGCTCGATCATTTGCTCTTTCATGAGTCGGGCAAAATCTCGATTAAACTGGCTATTAACGACAAATACGTCGCTAGGAAGAAAAGGCCCAGTAGCTATGAGAGGATATTTTTGCTCGGATACTCCCTCACTCAAAAGAAAGTTTTCATAGTAGAAAGTAGACAATCCACAAGCATCCACCTCACCCTTTTTTAAAGCTTCCATTCCTCGATCGCCCAGCATGATAGTTTTGTAGTCAGAGTTCGGTTTTAGCCCCGCATCTAGAAAAATTTTGGTCGGCCCCAGATGACCAGCTGTCGAGCCTTGCGAGCGCATAGCGATGGTTTTGCCTTGAAACTGAGATAAAGACTTAATGTTGCTGTCACCACGGACAGTGATGGCGGCGCGGTATCCAGGTCTACTCAGACCAATTACAGGAACTGCTTTCGCCCTAGAATTTAGGATGACGTATTCTGACGGCCCCCCCAAAACCAAATCTACCTGGTTTTGTAGTAGGGCTGGTGCTGCTGCAGTAAAATTATCCACAGGATAAAACTCAATATCTGTTTGTAAGACCTCCTCCAGAGCATCTTTAAACCGCCCATAATCTCGCTGTAAATCTTCTAAACCCGACACATCTGTGACGGCAAATCGAAGCTTTTCCACTTTAGAGATTGAATTTTTATCATTTAAAGTGCTCACCGTAGTGCAGCCACTTAAAAATAGAAAGGAATAAGTGAGAAAATTGCGTCGTTTCATGTGAAAAAAACATAGTGTTAAATATTTTAGAAGGGAGCGTCAATCAATATATTCACCTTGTCCGATCGCTCGATATACTTGGCGAATCATGTCGTAATCAGAATCATTAGCTGCAACTAAACTACCTCCTTTAAACTTGGATTCAGCAGCGATAATGCCCTCCATTAGTTTGTCCTGATTGGCTAGCATCTGCGAGCGCATGGTGTGAATAAATTGAGGAGTAAGTTGGCTGTTAGCAATAAAGACATCGTTAGGAAGTAGTTTTCCTCGCGCGATCGCGGGAAAGTCTTTTTGAGATAAACCTCGATCTTGAAGATATTTTTCGTATCTGTAAATAACTACTCCCCAAGCATCCACCTCGCCATTTTTTAAGGCTTCTAAGGCCTGTTTGCCGTGGGTCTTATCATCTAAAACAACAACTTTAAGATCCGATTGAGGATTTAAGCCCGCTTCGATTAGCAATTGCATAGATCCGAGATGGCTAGCAGTAGAAGCTAGGTTAGTCACGACTATAGTTTTACCTTTTAACTGAGCCAATGACTTGATGCCGCTATCGGCACGCACGGCAATTACGGAGCGATAACGCAATCGAGTCAGAGCAATTACAGGAATTGCTTTGGCCCTGGAATGGAGGATGACGTATTCTGACGGTCCCGCCAAAACCAAATCTACTTGGTTCTGTAATAGGGCTGGTGTTGCCGCAGTATAATTAACTACAGGATAAAATTCAACATCTGTTTTTAATACCTCTTGTAGATCGTCTTTAAACTTTCCGTAATTTTGCTCTAATTCTTCCAAACCTGAGGCATCTGTGACGGCAAATCTAAGCTTTTTTAGTTTGGGAATTGTTTTTTTGTCATTTGAAGTATTTGTGGCTGTAGTGCAGCCAGTTAAAAACAGAAGGGAATAAGTGAGAAAATTGCGTCGTTTCATCTTAGAAAAAGTAGTATAAAATTTGCGATCGGTAAATTATTATCAGTTCCAGTTACATTCGGTTTTTTATCATGTAACTACTTTTATTATTCCCTTTTTACTGCTCGATAATAACTTTTCAAATTCTTTTACTGGTAAGGGAGGACTGAATAAATAGCCTTGGATTTCATCCCATTTCTGTTATTTTATTTACTATTCAATTGACTCCATATAAGATACTTAAAACTAGGCATTCTATCGATACTGCTACTCTTTTTGTTACTTCTGAGTAAGATATTGCTCGACTAAATTAACGATCGCTTTTTCTTGAAAACCTTGGGCTAATGCTTGAAGTTTGGCAGCCAGAGGAGCATATTTTTCGTCTAATTCCACCAGATAAATCGCTCGTTCGCGAATTTTCTTCATACTCCCCAGCATAGCTAGTTCGTAGAGTAGTTCCATCTCTTCTGGAGGCGGAGCAATTAAAGTTTGAGTGGCAGCAGCTTCCGTTATTACTAGATCCGAAGAACTCGATTCGGCTACATCCTCGTAAATCCAATCCAACTGTAAATACTCTTGTAACAGAGCCAGTAACTTTTGCTCATCTACTGGTTTGGGTAAAAATGCCTCACAACCGGCAATCTGACTTTGCTTCTTATCCATTTCCAGGACGCTAGCAGAGATGGCAATAATAATTACATTCTCGATCTCGGAAATCTCTCTAATTTCTTTAACTGCTTCAAAGCCTGTTTTGACTGGCATGACTAAATCGGTCAAAATACAGTCTGGTTTAATTTGCTGTGCTAGTTCAATTTCCTGTTGACCGTCCTCTCCTAGAGCGATCTCAAAACCTAACGGTTCGAGCATATTCTGTAAGACGAGACGATTCTCTTCTTTATCATCGACTACCAGAATCTGTCGCCGTTTGCCTTGATAACCGACTATTCTTCTCTGTTTACTTAATTGGTCTTGAGCCGTTACTTGTTCAACAACGGGGAAAGTCGCTTCAAACCAGAAAGTTGAACCTTTTCCTAATTCGCTGCTGACTTGTAATTGACCTCCCATCAGTTCTACTAATTGTCTACTAATGGTTAAGCCTAAACCTGTTCCTGCTGCTCGCCGTTTGACATCCCCGACTTGTTCAAAAGGTTGGAAGATTTTGGCTAATTGTTGGGGATTGATGCCTACCCCCGTATCCCTAACTTCAAAGCGAAGAGTTGTCTCGAAAGTGCTATCGTCCGATCGGTATTGCTGAAGCGAACTCACCTCTAAAGTAACTGTGCCGCGATCGGTAAATTTAACGGCATTGCCCAAGAGATTGAGTAATACTTGTCTTAGTCTTTTTTCGTCGGCTTGAATACCTGTAGGTAGATCGGGTAAAGCTTCGTATTGAAACAAGATATCTTTTTCTGTGGCTCGCATTTTGATAATCCCTGCTACTCCTGAAAGAAAGTTAGCAAGATGAATATCGGTTAAATGTAGTTCTAGTTTGCGGGCTTCGATTTTGGAGAGATCGAGGATATCGTTAATCAGGGTGAGTAAATGGTTGCCACTTTGATGAATAATCTTTAATCCCTTGTCTCGATCGGGACTTAAATGGCGATCGCGCCTGAGAATTTGAGCATAACCCAGAATACCGTTGAGGGGGGTGCGAAGTTCGTGACTCATGCTAGAGAGAAATTCGCTTTTGGCTTGACTGGCTACTTCAGCTTTTTCTTTTGCTTCTTTAAGTTGGGCAGTACGTTCTTCTACTCGATGCTCTAGTTCTTGGTTGAGTTGTTGTAACTTAAGTTCGGCACGTTTGAGAGCGAGCAAATCCTCTTGATTACTATAACCCTCACGACGCAGCCAAATCGATAGATAACTCATCATAGTGATAAAAGGCAGAAAGTAGGTGATGTGAGAACCAAACATGACCCAAAAATGAGGGTTGTTAAAGACATAAATTGGTGAGCCGAGAGTCTGAGCGTAACCTAGTACCAGATGATGCAAGTAGATAGATACAGTCGCGACAATAATAGTGCGCCAGTCGCGGTAATAAAGCAACACGCCGATCAAGCCAAAGGCAGAGAAATGCGCTTCGGTGACACCCCCATTCTGATGAATAATCAGGGCAGTGTAAATCATGAAGCCCAATGCCATGAATAACCGAGTTTTTAACTCTCCTGGGTATTTGTTCGTTAACCAAATCGATAGTAATAAGGTTGGCAACCCAATTACTCCGACGGCAATCAAAGTATTGTGTAAAGGAGCGAGCGCTAAACACACCAAAAACAGGAAAATGTTCATACCAACCATAATGCGATCGGCACGTTCGCGGTAGGGTTTTAGTAGCTCGTCAAAAGCAGCTTCTGAGGCAATTATTTTGTTGAATATTGGGATATTGATAGACATTGACGAAATAATTTTTGATAATGTAATGTTTTTTGAATAATGAACACTTTTTACGGCAGATATTGCTCGACTAAATTAACGATCGCCTTTTCTTGAAAACCTCGAGCCAATTCTTGGAGTTTGGCAGCAAGAGGAGCGTATTTTTCGTCTAATTCCGCCAGATAAATCGCTCTTTCGCGAATTTTCTTCATGCTGCCTAGCATAGCTAGCTCGTAGAGTATTTCCATCTCTTCTGGAGGCGGAGCAATTAAAGTTTGAGTGGCAGTAGCTTCCGTTATTACTAGATCCGGAGAACTGGATTCGGCTACATCCTCGTAAATCCAATCCAACTGTAAATACTCTTGTAACAAAGCCAGTAACTTTTGCTCGTCTACTGGTTTGGGTAAAAATGCATCACAACCAACAATCTGACTTTGCTTCCTGTCTATTTCCAGGACGCTAGCAGAGATGGCAAAAATAATTACATTCTCGATCTCGGAAATCTCTCTAATTTCTTTGACTGCTTCAAAGCCTGTTTTGACGGGCATGGCTAAATCAATTACAATACAATCTGGTTGTATTTCCTGTGCCAGTTCGATTGCTTGTTGACCATTTTTCCCTAAAATAATTTCAAAATCTAGCGGTTCGAGCAGATTCTGTAATACAAGAAGATTCTCTACTATGTCATCGACTATCAGAATCTGTTGCCGTTTGCCTTGATAACCGACTATTCTTCTTTGTTCAGTTAATTTATCCTCAGCCGTTACTTGTTCGACGACGGGGAAAGTCGCTTCAAACCAGAAAGTTGAACCTTGACCTAATTCGCTGCTGACTTGTAATTGACTTCCCATTAGTTCTACCAATTGTCGGCTAATGGTTAAGCCCAAACCTGTTCCCGTTTGACTGTATTCTATCTGTCCTACTTGTTCAAAGGGTTGGAAGATTTGTTCTAGTTGTGAGGGACTAATGCCTATTCCCGTATCCCTTACTTCAAAACGGAGAGTTTGTTGATTGGTCTCTATTTGTTTGTCTTCTGAAGTTGCTGGAACTAGACTAATATCTAAAATTACTTGTCCGCGCTCGGTAAACTTCATTGCATTACCAAGTAAGTTCAGTAATACTTGTCGGAGTCTTGTTTCATCGGCATGAATACCAATAGGGAGAGAAGATTGAGCCTGGTAGTGAAACTCCAAGTTTTTGATTTTAGCTTGCATCGCCATAATACCCATAATGCTCTCAATAAAGTTGTTAAGGTGAAGCTCGCTAATAACTAATTCGAGTTTGCCAACTTCTATTTTGGCGAGATCGAGGATGTCATTAATCAGCGTAAGGAAATGATTACCACTGTTGTAGATAATATTTAAACCTTTAGTTTGTTTAGAGGTTAAAGTTCGATCGCGCCTAAGAATTTGAACGTAACCCAGAATTCCGTTAAGGGGAGTACGCAGTTCGTGACTCATCCTAGAGAGAAAGGCGCTTTTAGCTTGATTAGCAGCTTCCGCTTTCTCCTTCGCTTGCTGCAATTCCCCTAGGGTTTCCTCTAGCTGAATGGCTTTTTGTGAAGCCAACCGTTCGCTTTCTTGTAAACTCTCAATTACTTTTTTGAGCTTGGCAGTCATGGTATTAAAAGCATTAGCCAAAATAGATAATTCATCTTTACTATGAACCTCGATTTGGTGATTGAGATCTCCCTGAATTAAATACTCAGTGGCTTTAGTCATTTGAATTAGAGGTTCGGTAATCGATTGACTCAGCCACAGTGAAACTGTCGTGCCGATAATTACCACGATCGTGGCTAAGATAATACTTTGATTGCGTTCGGCTATATTCTTATGGCGTAATTTTGCTGTAGAGAGTTCTACAGAGATTGCGCCAATTGTTTCGTGGCTCAAAATAATCGCCTTGCCAGCAACCAGACGATCTGATTGCCAATCAAACAAGATTGTCCGACGCTGTAAAATCTTCTTGCCTAAAGGATCTGCTGTTAAGGTAAATGGGTGTTGCTCCTGAGTTTCTGTATTGGCGATAATCTTGCCGTCTTTGTTATAAATACGGCTAGATAGTAAGATTTTTTGGAGAGTTAATTCATCGATGATATCGTTAAGGAGCTCGAAATTACCAAAATAGACTGAGTCAGTAGTTGATATGAGCAGAGTATTTAAGAGAACCTCTGCTTGTTGTTCCATTTCTTGGCGAAAGATTTGGTGATTGCGATAAATTGATACAAAAGTTGCACTACCAATAGAAATAGAGACTAAACCGGTCATTACCAGGGTCAGTTTGGCAGCTAGAGGTATTTGCAGTTTTGAGAATTTATGCTTCCACTTCATTTATTTATTTTGATATTTTTGATAAAGGTCTTGGATTTTGTTTAAACTGTTATCGTTAGGAATTTTGTCAAACTTAGTTGTCTTATTAAATTTTTTTAGTACTGCTTTACCTTTGTTAGTTTTATCCATTGCTAATAGTATTGACGAAATTTCCTCAATTTGGTCTACTAACATATCTTCCCTAACCATGACCAGATTGCGAGCTAACTTATCTGTTTTCGCTAAGATGAGCGATTTATTCTTGATTTCTGCTGATAATTTTTCAAAGCTTTGATTATCTGTCGCTGCTGCTTCTACTTTTCCACTGAGCAACCATTCAAGACTATTTTCATCCTCATAACTGAAAACATATCCCACGTATTCCTTCGATACCTGAGTACTATATACACTTTTTTCTATCGGATTGAGTCCAGATTCTATAAGTTTAGCTAGAGGCAACATATAGCCTGTGGTAGAAAAAGGATCTTCAAAAGCAATAATTTTCCCTTTTAAATCTGACAGAGAATTAATATTGTTATCTTTCATAGTAAAAATCACTGAGTAATATTCGGCATTACCTTTTTTCCAGCGACGCAAAATCGGTTTGGCATTAGCACCATTCATAGCTAGCATCGCAGGATAGGGGCTGTCTATATAAAGATCCACTTCCCCAGATTTAAGCCAGGCGATCATGGTATCCATATCACGAGCAATTTTCACTTTACCGAGATCGAATTGGTCAGAATTAGCAGCTAGATAATCAGCTAAAGGTTGGATTGTCCTAATTTTTTTTTGCGGGTTATCAGAAATATCCGCCAACACAATCGTCTTTTGTACTTCAGGCGATTGATTGGGCTCGGAAACCTTCTTGGGAGAAGTATTAGTTTTAAGTATATTTTGAGGACTACAAGCCACAATACCAAATACGATTAAGGCCAAACTGATAAAAGTTAAAGATTTGTTTTTCAAAATCAGCATGATATTTTTCCTATAGATATTGTTTGACTAAATTAACGATCGCTTTTTCTTGAAAACCTTGAGCTAATGCTTGAAGTTTGGCAGTCAGAGGAGCATATTTTTCGTCTAATTCCGCCAGATAAATTGCTCGTTCTCTGATTTTTTTCATACTCCCCAACATGGCTAGCTCGTAGAGTATTTCCATCTCTTCTGGAGGCGGGGCAATAAAAGTTTGAGTGGCAGCAGCTTCCGTTATTAGTCGCTCGGGACAACTCGATTCGGCTACATCCTGGTAAATCCAATCCAACTGTAAATACTCTTGTAATAAGTCAAGTAACTTTTGCTCGTCTACTGGTTTGGGTAAAAAGGAATCGCAACCCATGAGCCGACTTTTTGCTCGCTCCATTTCTAGGACGCTAGCAGAGATGGCAATAATAATTACATTCTCGATCTCGGGAATCTCTCTAATTTCTTTAACTGCTTCAAAGCCTGTTTTGACTGGCATGACTAAATCGGTCAAAATACAGTCTGGTTTGATTTGCTGTGCCAGCTCTACTTCCTGTTGACCGTCCTCTCCTAGAGTTATCTCAAAACCTAACGGTTCGAGCATGTGCTGTAAGACTAGACGATTCTCTTCTTTATCGTCGACTACCAGAATCTGTCGCCGTTTGCCTCGATAACCGACTATTCTTCTCTGTTGAGTTAATGTATCCTGAGCCGTTACTTGTTCGACCACGGGGAAAGTCGCTTCAAACCAAAAAGTTGAACCTTTTCCTAATTCGCTGCTGACTTGTAATTGACCTCCCATCAGTTCTACTAATTGTCTACTAATGGTTAAGCCTAAACCCGTTCCTGCTGCTCGCCGTTTGACATCTGAGGCTTGTTCAAAGGGTTGGAAGATTTTGGTTAATTGTTGGGGACTCATGCCTATCCCTCTATCCCTAACTTCAAAGCGAAGAGTTTGCTTTAAACTGCTATCCTCTGATTGCTCTTGCTGAAGAGAACTTACTAATAAAGTAACTGTGCCGCGATCGGTAAATTTAACGGCATTGCCCAAGAGATTGAGTAATACTTGTCTCAGTCTTTTTTCGTCGGCTTGAATACCTGTAGGGAGATCGGGTAAAGCTTCGTATTGAAACAAGATATCTTTTTCTGTGGCTCGCATTTTAATAATGCCTGCTACATCTGAAAGAAAGCTGGCCAGATGAATATCGGTTAAATATAGTTCTAGTTTGCGAGCTTCGATTTTGGCGAGATCGAGGATATCGTTAATTAAGGTCAGTAAGTGTTTGCCACTTTGATAAATAATTTTTAATCCCTTGTCTCGATCGGGAGTTAAATGGCGATCGCGCCTGAGAATTTGAGCGTAACCGATAATGCCGTTGAGGGGGGTGCGAAGTTCGTGGCTCATGCTAGAGAGAAATTCACTTTTGGCTTGACTGGCTACTTCCGCTTGTTCCTTGGCTGCTTGCAGTTTAGTGGTGCGATCTCGAACCTTTTTTTCCAAGGTATGACTATAGTCATGAATGAGACTGGCCAGTTTGCTGTAAGTATCTATCATATAGCTAATTTCATCGTCTTGATGCCCTTCGATCGGGTAATACACCTGGGAATAGTCTGCTGAGGATTGTCCATTGCCGATCTGGTCTTTAGAGCTATAAGCCTGGCGCGCTTGATGACTCTCTTCTAGAAAATTTGTAAAGCGGACAATCCGACGCATGGGGTTCATTACCACAATCGTTAAAATACCTGAGCAAGCCAGAATCATCAGAATGAGTCCGCTTGTACTGATGAGTAAGAAATTCCTGATATATCTTTTATTATCTTGTAATAGCTTTTCTCGGTCAGCCTGAATCTGCTGTAACACTTGGGTTAACTCTCCTGCGACTTTACCGCCTTTTCCCCTAACAAATCGATCGCCAGCTGTGCGATCCTGCGTTTTCTCAAAAATTTCGATACCTTGGTAGTAGATATCCATCAATTGGGCATGGTTGCGGACAAACAGCTTTAAGTCAGCCCGATAAGTTTCCGCCAAAGGGTTTTGTAAAATTTCGTCTATTTTTGTTTGAATATTCTCGCTCATCTCATTGACACGACCGAGATATTTGTCCATATCCTTCTTATCGTGCCCTCGCAAAAACAAATTTTTGCGGTCTTTTGCCTGACGAATGAAGTATTTGTTAACGGTTTCTACTTCACGGCTAAGTTCGTCAAACTCCAGGAGCGATTGGTTAATCATTTCAAGTCTACTAGCAATGAAATAAACTGAGACTGATATCGTCGAAATCAAAAAAAAGGCATACCCACCTAAAAACCACAAAGTTTTATTGAGTACACTTGTTTTGTGAGGTCGATTAAGCAGAGATATCTTTTTAGTCTTTTGAGAAGGATTCATAATTGTTACTAACAATCGAGGAAATTATTGAGTTTGAGGCGGCTCATGAATTTATGGGGGTTCAATAGTTCCAGGTTTAGTATTCCCTCCCAGATAAGTCAATTCGATGCGCAGATTTGGGATTTATGATTTTGGATTGAAATCAATCGGAGCACGTACTTACGATCGAGCTCGAAGCTGAATTTAATCCCCAATCCAAAATCTAAAATCCAAAATTGTTTGGTCAATTATTATCAATCCCAGTTACACTAGTTGTTTTCTCATGCAACTGCTTTTATTATTCCCTGTTTACTGCTCGATAATAACTTTTCAAATTCTGCTGCTGGTAAAGGAGGACTGAATAAGTAGCCTTGGATTTCATCGCATTGATGTTTCCTCAATATAGCCAATTCTGCTTCGGTTTCTATTCCTTCGGCGATCGTTCTCAAGCCGAGCAGATTTGACATCTCAATAAAGGATTTGGTAATGGCATCATTAGTAGGATTTGTGTTAATGTCCCGTACGAAACACTTATCAATTTTGAGAATATCGAAGGGGAATTGTTTCAAATAGTTGAAAGATGAATAGCCAGTACCAAAATCATCTAAAGCCAGTTTTATTCCTAACTTTTTAATTTGATTTAAGCGCTGAATGTTAATATCTACGTCATCGATGAGAATTTGTTCGGTTAGCTCTAGCTCTAGATACTGAGGAGCTAATTTTGAATCTGATAAGCTTTGCATAATTATGCGGTACAAATCTGGTTGCTTTAATTGATTGGCAGAAAGATTCACCGAGACCCGAATTGGCTCTAATCCGTCTCGATGCCAAGCACTAACTTGACGACAAGCTTCCTGCAACACCCAAGTACCAATGGGGTTAATTAAACCACTTTCCTCGGCGATCGGAATAAATTGGTTAGGACCAACGACTCCTCGCTTGGAACTAAACCAGCGTAACAGTGCCTCAGCAGCAACGATTTGACCAGTTTTGAGATTAATTTGTGGTTGATAATAGATTTGAAATTCTTCTCTTTCTAAGGCATAGTAGAGATCTGCTTCTATGCTTAGGTCGCCACTAGTAGG
Organism: Prochloraceae cyanobacterium; assembly: GCA_030065755.1. Lineage (GTDB taxonomy): Bacteria > Cyanobacteriota > Cyanobacteriia > Cyanobacteriales > JASJDA01 > JASJDA01. Next base: position 16,502 of record JASJDA010000059.1, read on the forward strand.
AATTTCGAGATCTTCGCCATAAAACTGATATTGATTTTTACCCTGTTGCTTAGCATATTTCATTGCTTTAGTGGCATGGCAAAGTAATTTATTAATCTCCTGACCGTCGAAAGGATAGCAAGCAATACCCAGGCTAGCGGTCATAAAAATTTCTCGCTCGTCTATTAAGAAAGGACGACGAAGTTCCCCAAGGATATTTTGAGCATAATTAGCTACTGAATGTTCGCCGCTTAGTGGATTGAGGATAATGGCAAATTCATCATTGTTCAAACGAGCGATCGAGCCATTATTACCAATGCAATTGCTTAACCGTTGGGCAATAATTTGCAAAATTAAGTCCCCGTTTAAACTGCCCAAAAAATCATTGATTCTCCCGAAACGATCTAAATTCAGACAAATAACCGCTATTCTAGTATTTAAACGATTATTTATATCTTGTTGCTGCTCCCAACCGAAACTCAAAATATCCTCGAACATATCTCGTAACAATAGCTGATTGGGAAGATCGGTCAAACTATCGTAATACATCCAATCTTTGCGGGAATCTTTGGCAAGGGATTGCTTAATTTTTACTTGCTCTTGATGTTTACTCAGTGCAATCTTAATGGTGGCGTGTAATTCTTTTTCCTTAAAAGGTTTGAGAAGATAACCGTAAGAGCCAGTTTTCGCGGCTCGCTCTAGAGTTTCTTCATCTGCATAAGCTGTTAAATAAATAACAGGAATATCATCGATCTCTCTAATTTTGGCAGCAGTTTCAATCCCGTCCATATCTCCTTTGATAGCAATATCCATCAGGATTAGATCGGGCTTAGTCGAACTAGCTTTTGCGATCGCCTCTTTTCCCGATGAAACAATTCCATTAATGGAATAGCCAAACTTTTTGAGTTTTCTAGATAAATTTTTAGCAATCAACAATTCATCTTCGACTATTAATATGTTAGTTGTCATTGTTATTCTCCTTATTTGTTTTTAAAAACGACTGGTGTAATTCAATTCAGAAAAAACGATCTTAAATAAAGTACCGTTACAGTTTTCTATTTCAAGTGTTCCCTCCAATTGTTCTGTTAAAGTGCAATTGAAGATGTGGAGCCCACCACCTACATCGCTGACGAAATACTAAGTTCTTTGCCACATCTTGACAATTCTCGAAAATATAAGTACTCGGACACAATTAAAGTTAACTGTGAGATAAGGGAAGAGGGAACGGGGAACAGGGAAGAGAAAAGAGTTTCAGCAACGCCTAACAGTTTTTTACACAGAGTCGTTTATTTATGTCCGACTACTTAGAATGATTGCTATACTTGTTTACTCTAAATAGATAAATATCCGTGTTTCAGTTTTTTATCAGTAAAAATACGACATTTGTAGGAAGTGTTTCTTTTTCAAACCATGCTAATATCAAATAGCACAATTTATGTTTTAAAATAATTCCTTATTTACTAATATCTATATCTTGAATCGATTTGCCCTCGGCATAATTGCGTAAAGATAAAAAAAATAGAGAAAGAAATTGAAAAACTCAAGTTAAATCGGAATTTTGATAGTTAAAGAGAGGAAGTCTACCTATCGACTTCCTCTGCTGAATAAATCATAAAAAGCGATCGAGATTCCAGAAAAGCTCCCAAAAGGCAAAAGGAAACCTGTTTGTCGAGTGAAGCGCTGCGAGATATTATGTCGAGAAACTATTATTTTGTGCTTATATTTTATTATTTGGCATGAGGTAACTGGAGGTTTATAGCAATCAATTCTCATGCATTCGCTAGATGAATATCTTGACGATCGAAAATCAAAGGGTGACAATTTTTCTATTTTTTAGAGTGGAGTCCAGTCCGAGATATCCCAATAACCTTGGCTGCTAAATGACAACCTATCGAGAAGGACTTCACTCTAAAAAATAAATACATCTATCTCTCAGGGAAAGAGGAAAAAGCTTGTGATAGAAAGCTTTTCCCTTTCATACTAAGTTGACCGTTCAATGCCTGAGAATTGGTATTATTCTTCTTTAGACTTATCTCGCATACCTCTAACAATGCGAGATAGTTCGCTTTTTTCATCAATACTAATCCGAGTAGGCGAACCACTAATAATCCGTTCGTAGTGGCGGAAAGAATCTTTAATGTCTGGCCCGTCCTGACTAATACTATATTCGCGAATTCCTTTATCGTGCCAAGAACCTCGCATTTTAAATACGTTAACAGCCCTAGACATTTCCCCTCTAATTTCTACGTATTGCAGCATAATAATCGTGTCTGTAATGGTAGAAATATGAGACTCTGTAATCGAATGCGCCCCCATAAATTGATCGGTGGTATTGGTGAAGAAACCTGTTATTTCTTCTTGTTTGGCATAACCAGTAACCCCAATGACAAACTGTCGGAACGCATTGTTAGTTACGCCTCTAGCCATTGCAGACAGGGAATCGATCGCAATGCGAGAAGGTTTAAATTCGATAATTTCGGATTTAATCATTTGTAAGTGATCTTCTAAACCTGCTGATTCTGGATAAGAACACAGCAATTTTAGTAGTCCTTTTTTCTCCATCTCCTCAAAGTCAATTCCCCAAGAGAAAGCATTACGGGATAGCTGGGCTCTCGATTCTTCGTAAGCAAACAAGATCGCTCTCTCGCCTCGTCTGCAACCCTCTTCTAAAAACTTACTTACCAACAAAGTTTTTCCAGTTCCGGTTGCTCCTGTTGCCAGAATAATCGAATCTTTGAAGAAACCACCACCGCACATTTCGTCGAGAGTTTTGATCCCAGAAGAAATGCGCGCGTTGGAAGAACGCTGAGTGAGCCGCATTGCTCCGAGAGGAAATATATTAATCCCCTCGTTAGTAATAGTGAAAGGATATTCCCCTTTCATGTGGGTCGTACCGCGTAGTTTGAGTATTTCAATGGTACGACGGCGGCGTTCTCCTTCTATAACATTGCGAACAATTGCTACATTATCCGAGACAAATTCCTCTACGCCAAAGCGAGCAATAGGGCCATATTCTTCTATTCGCTCTGTGGTCATAATTGAGGTAACTTGTAGCTGTTTGAGCCTGGCAACTAAACGGAATATTTCTCGCCTAACTACAGAAGCAGCATCGTACTGCTGAAATACGGCAGTTACAGAATCAATAGAAACTAACTTTGCTTTGTACTTGCGAATAGCATACTGAATGCGCTCAATTAAGGCAGAAAGATCGAAATTTCCTACTACTTCTTGACCTTCTGGATCTGGAGAAGCATCGAGAATAAATAATTTTCCCTCATCAACTAACCTTTGTAAATCCCAGCCAAAGCTACAGGCATTTTGAATAATATCTCTAGGAGATTCTTCGAAAGTAACAAATAATCCTGGATAATCAAAATATTTGATTCCGTTATAAAGAAATTGTAGCGCTAGTAAGGTTTTGCCTGTACCCGAAGTTCCACTAACAAGACTGGTTCTTCCTATTGGTAGACCTCCGTGGGTGATCTCGTCAAAACCTTCAATCATTGTCCGGATTTTTTTGACACCCTTGTCTTCTAGTTCGTCTCTTTGTGGCCCATTTGTATTAAGTTGATTCATTAGTATTTATTTATCACGATTTGCCTATATTGCGGTTTAGCTAAAAAAAGAATATAGGAGAGAGAAATTGGAGAAACAAAATCAATCTAGTTACTCTTTACATTTCAGGGTCTCTCTCTCTAATTTCTTCGTAAAGAAGATCTAAGCCTATTAACACTTTCTCACGATCGGACAGATCTCCAATAATTTTGCGTACGGGAGGTGGCAAAACTTTGGATAGAGTTGGTGTTGCTAATATTTTATCCTCTTCAGCTAGTTGGGGATTTTTTAGCACGTCAATCACCTTTAAAGCATAAACTCCTTGAAAGTCTTGTTCGAGAATATTTTTAAGTGTTTTCAAGGCTCTCACGGAGTTGGGAGTATTGCCAGCTACATAGAGTTTTAAAACATAGGTTTTTTTAAAAGCGCTCATAAGATATTAATTAAGTCTTAGTGATATTTTTTTTGTAATAAATGAATAACGATTGAAAATTTAAATAAGGCAATCCAGACGATAACAATCGATTTTTCCTAATCTATTTGAAACAATAAGTCATAGGGAATGTCTTCTCTTGGAATCGAGCGACGGTACATTTCACAAAGATGCGCAATCAGATCGATTAAAGCCAAACGGTAATCGAGTAAAATTTCTTCGCTTCTTCCTTCTAACTTTAGCTGTTTGGCAAATTCACCCATTAGTGCCATGTGCATTTCTAAAATTTGAGAAACTGAAATATCTGCAAAAAAAGCCCGATTGATAAATTGATCTATCGCCTGATTGGTCGCAGCATCATCTCCAAAATAATTAAGAATAATTTCCCTATACTCTAAATTTAATTGTTCTAATAATTCTTTTTTCTCTTCTTGGTTGAGATTACGATAAAAAGACTTAGGATTTCTTTTGTAGTATACTCCAAGATATCCCAACCTTTCCTTAAGTTTTTCCGCTAATCGACGCTGTTGGAGCATGAGAAAATTTTGTTTGGTTTCCAACTTTTGCGGTTCGCTAAGAGTAGTTGATTTTTCAGCAATACTACAACTTGGCCCTAAGTGGAGAAACTTGCCGATCGCAGAATCGATAGAAGAGGCTATTTCTTCTAATTCCGTCGATAAGAGTTTAACTTCCCCACTATGGTATATATGTTTGCCGTCGTCTTCTACTTCCTCAGAGCGATTGAGATCGTTTTGGAGTTTCGATTCACCCTGGCGATCTATAATTACGATTGCTGGCAAGAGCGTTCCTTGCTCGTATAATAGATGAAGTAAGGGTAATAGAGCTTTTTCTAGTAGCACTATTAAACAATCAACTTGCTCTTTGTGTTCTTCGATAAACTTTACTAATTCCCCAGGAGACTCAACCATATTTAATTTATAGCGATCTCCGCTCAGTAATTCAGCTATCGACTGAGCTAACTTTTTTTCAGTAACAAAAATACAAATAGATAATTGAGAGTTCAAGGGATTACGAGCGAAAATTACTTTCAAATAGTTGACCTCGGTTTTGGCTTGGAGACAAATTTCAAATTGCCCACTTAAATTTCCATCCTAATTCTTCTAAAAACTTAACATCCATTGTCCCTATGTAAAAATTGTAATTAATTTTAACTAATTGGTTTATAGCTTTCTAGTTCGAGAGTAATAATTAAGTAGTAGTTCCTAATTAATTATTACTTCCTAACGTCAACTTCCTAGATATTACATCGATTGATTTTTGTCAATAGTCAATGTAGAGTAAAGAGTGGTTGACAGGGCAGCTCGTCTAATTGTAACAAAATGTTACCGACAGCGATCGAAAAATGCCCGATATAAACCCGATCGCTTATTCTATCTGCCTTATATTTAATTACTTTAGTACAGGGTTCCCAAGATATAAATATAACTATAGAGCTTTCCAGACTTCCTTATTTTCAGGCTTCCTTGGAAACAACTAGAAGCTAAACAATAACTTCAAGAACTCCAACAGCAAGTTTTTCTCAATCGAACAGATTGTTAATGTCAACAACTACACTCGCCCTCAAAAATTTTATTCAGCTAACTCCTATTTGTAAACAGCTTGCCAATTTTGAAGTTGTGCTAAGCGCCTTTCAATCTGGTCAGTACGACACCCTAGTCTTGGTGAGCGAATACAATTATCCCATAGGAGCTATCTCCTGTAGCTACTTCCTCTCTCATTTGATTAAACACAATAGGTTGAAGAAAATAGATTCAATTGGCTCTAATTTTAATCCAACCGAGCAACAAGATATTGTACCTAGAGAGGAACTCAACTCTTTAATTGAGCCAATTGTGAGCTTAAACGCCGAAATGAGCGTCAAAGAATTTTGCTCCTATTTACAAGGGACAAAAGAGCAAAAGAGATATGCTCTAGTAGATTCAGAAGGGAAGTTTTTGGGACTTTTAAATATCGGGAGTCTACTGAAACATTTATTACCATTAACTAGAGATTGTCAACAGAACAATGGCAAAACTCTTTTCGGAAATATAGAAAAGACAATACTATCTTTATTAGAACAACTCCCATTTCCCATAAGATTAGAAAATACTCTAGGTCAAATGCTATATCATAATTTGGCTTGGCGCAACGATATTGGGGAATTTATGGCTGGGGAAAAGAGCTCCAATGCCTCTGACGTGACAATTTATACAAAAAAACACAAAGCTATTTCCAGCGCACCAGAAAATAGCTTAAAGCATAAAAAAACCTCGACTTTTCAAGCCGATCGCCTGCAAAATCAAGCCCCTGAAAACACTACGCATTTGGCTCGATGTTCAGCCCGTGCAAAAAGCAGAGAGGAAGAGCTAAATATAGGTTTAGAATTCAACTCGGAGGCAGCTACAACTTTCTGCCAAAAACAGGAAATTAGGCCCGATCGCCCCAGAAAAAAAATAAGACAACATAGAACTACGGGGCAGCTTGAGACTGTTTCTTTGAGCTCGAAAACTCCTGACGAGCATTTATGGCAATTTACCAAGTTTCCCTTGAAAATTTCCACAGACTCAAAAATTCCCTCGGATACAGACTTAAACCTAAGAGTAGAACCAACCAAATTATCTTTTTCTCATTCTATTCAAGCAAATTCTCATTCTTCCTCTAAAGCACGGGCAGAATGTAATAAAAAAGACAATCTTGAGGATATTTTAGGTGATTGCAAAACGAATTCTGAAGATTTAGCGGTTAGATTAGCTTTAGAATCAACTAGCGCCTCTCGCAGCGATCCAATACCTTCAGGAGATTCTAGTTCGGAAGAATCTCCTATTTGGTTAATTATGGGAGAAAAAATAACACAACAAGAACAATTATGTCAAGATCTGAAAGCCAAAAATTCTGAGCTAATTCAATTAAATCATTGGAAGAATGAATTGCTAGCCAGTATTAGCCACGAAATTAAATCTCCGCTAACAGCGATTGTTGGTTTATCTACCCTCTTACAAGAGAAAAGATTGGGAAAACTAAATCAACGTCAGGCTCGCTATGCAGAACAAATTTATCACAGCGGTCGCCAGCTAATGAATCTGGCAAATCAGCTTCAGGATTTAACTAGTTTAGAAAGCGGACAATTAAAATTAACCCTAGAACAAGTAAATATTAAAGAGACCACTCAGCGAGTATGGGAAACCATACAGCAAAAATATCCTGATGTTATCGGAGCTGAGATTAAATTTACTATTGAAATTGAACCAAACACGCAGGTGCTACTAGCAGACGAGTTACGCTTGCATCAAATGCTGGTTTACCTAGTAGAAAATGCGATTGAATTAATAGAAGCTGAAGGTCAAATTCATTTGAAGGTCAATCGCTGGCAAAATTGGCTTGCCTTTACAGTTTGGGACACTGGAATAGGAATTCCACAAGAATCTCAACCTAAAATCTTCCAACAATTACAACAAGATAAAAATTATCTCCCCAGCGATCGATTACAAACAACTGGTTTAGGACTGATATTAACCCAACGTTTGGCTAAAGCTCACGGAGGAGATATTTCTTTTATCTCTTCTTGTGGTAAAGGAACTCAATTTACCTTATTGCTTCCTCATAACACAGATTTCTTGAACGCCGAGACTGAGTCGAGGGAGTCTAAAACACAAAGCGATTGCACTTTTCCTATAGTGTTACTGGTCGAGTCAACATCTCAAAATATTGCCAGTATATCAGAAGAACTTATTGACCTAGGATATCAAGTAGTTATTGCTCGATCGGGGAAAGAAGCACTCTCAAAAGCCTATAAGCTTCAACCGTTTGCTATTTTAGTTAATGTAGGCTTACCCGTACTTTCTGGCTGGGAAGTTTTGCATCTGCTCAAATCAGACGATCGCACTAAAAAAATTCCAGCGATCGCCATCTCAAAAGAAATTGACCGACAAATCAGTAAAGAAAAAAGCGCAGATGGCTTTTTATCCTTGCCGATCGACAAACAAGCTTTACAAGAGATTTTTCCGCAGCTAGATCTCAAACTGTCTCCTCAAACAAAAAATCTGACAATTTTATGCCTCCATCCCGATCCACAACAAATAGGTTGGGTCGGATCTACGATCGAATCTCAATTATCTGGTTTCAAGCACCGAGTTTTAGAAGCTGATTCTCTAGAACAAGGGGAAATTCTCGCCCGCATCTGGAAGATTGATGTAATTGTCCTTGACGGGACTCCTGTTTGCGAACCCCTTTCTTATTTGCGATCTCTAAGTAAATGCGAGTCTTTAGCTTCTTTACCGCTGGTTACTTGGAATGCCAAAACTACTGAAGCAGCCAATCAAATAAAAGGTCTTAGCGTATTTCCCTGTTTGGTTCCAGTCAAAAAACGAACTTTGACTCATTTACTACAAGCTATTCAAATTGCAGCTAAAATTAGCGATTAGCTATTTGCTGTTGGCTATTTGCTGTTGGCTATTTGCTGTTAATTCATGCTCCCCATCTCCCCTAACCTCTGACCTCTGACCTCTGACCCCTGACCCCTCACTCCAGCTTCAGGAGCGAAGACTTTCTCTTTAGCAACTCTAATTAATTCATAGGCCCCTTTTTCATTTAAAGACTCGTAATCTTGGGCCGCTAGAGGTATTTTGCTGATAAACTTTTTTTGACTTAAAATCAATAATGAATCAGAGTGTTTTGAATAATTTTCAGGATCCTTTGCATATACTCTGAGAAAAAATTGGTTTTTAAAAAACTGTACCGGACGTTGGGTATAGAAAACTATAGAAGGTTTTTTAATACCGATCGCCCATAAGTCTTCTCCTGGTTGTTGAACTCGAACAATTGTTTGGCTCAATTGTCTGAGAGGAAGTTGACGAAGGTTATCGAGCATAAAGAAAGCGGGTGTAACGACGAAAACAAAACAAGCAACAAATCCGATACAATTCGTTAAACTCAACCAACCCCATCGCTCTCTTTTACTCAATAAGATGATGCTAATTGCTGCAGTTGTTGCCCAAATAATTCCACCTCGCCCAGTCAAACCAGATGCTCGTAATGATTCGCGTAAGTTAGGTGCAGTTGGATCGGGACCAAAAAAATTAGTAACAAAGACAAAAGCAATTGCTAATAAAATTAAAAACAAAATATTAACAATAGCACTGAGTAGAAAACCGTAACTATTTTTTTGTTGGTTTTTCTGGCCAGAAGATAGTGAATTTTTAGTTAATTCTTCACTCCATAATAGAGCTACGAGAATTGCTCCCGCAGGCATTAGAGGTAAAACATAACTGGGTAATTTAGTTACTGAAATACTGAAAAAAATAAAAATTACAGCAAACCAAAATAGTGCAAATAAACTTAATTGAGCGTAACGAGGTTGTGCTACCCAAAAATTTCGCTGCCAAACTCTTTGACGAGCGATCGCCAGTGGCAAATAAATCGACCAAGGAGCAAATAAACCCAACACTATTAAAAAATAAAAATACCAAGGAGCCCAATGATCGTTAACTACACTAGTAAAGCGTTCAAAATTGTGATAGCCGAAAAATGAGTTAATATAGGCGCTGCCATTTTCTAAAATAACCAAAACATACCAAGGGACGGTCATTAATAAAAAAATCAATCCTCCCCAAAAAACTCCCATTTCTGCTAAAACTTGCCTAAATTTACCTACATAAAGCAGAAAAAGGCAAATAATCAACCCTGGCAAAACAATACCAACAGGACCTTTCGTTAAAACTGCTAAACCCAGCAAAATATAAAAAGCGAGATACCAACTGTTGGAGATTTTAGAAAAGGGATTTTGGAGAATAGATTGAGAATGCTCTTTTTTGGTTTTGGAAACATATCCGTGGAAAAAACAGAAAAGACTTCCTCCCATACAACCACTCAGAAGCATGTCAGACACCCCCAAGCGCGCCCAAATGAGTGTTTCCATATTGAAAGCAATGAGAGCAGAGCCGATCCAAGCAGATAGCCATAATTGTCGTTGGGTTCGTCCGCTTTGGAGTGCTTGGGGTTGGGTAGCAGCGGGGTTAGCAAAACCAAAATAGCGCAAGATGTAAAAACCTAGTACGGTGAGAGCGATCGCTGCAAGGACTGAGGGGAATCTGACCGTCCAGGAGTTGAGACCAAATAGCTTGTAACCAATTGCCATTAACCAATAAACTAGAGGCGGCTTGTCAAATCTGGTTTCGCCGTTGAAATAGGGGGTAATCCAATTACCTGTAACTGTCATCTGACGAGCTGCTTCAGCAAAAAGAGGTTCCGTTTCGTCAATTAATCCCGTATTGCCTAAATTCCATAAAAAAGCTATCCAAACGATCGTTGCTAACCAGACAATTGAGAATATCCAGGTACCTTTTGGATCTTTCTCAAAAGTTTGCCACCACTGTTCGATCGTCTCAGCTACCTTAAATTTTTTCACTTACCTAGAGACATTCCCAACCGTATTTCTGCCTAAACTGCTCCCTATGATTACTAATATTTTTCTACTATGTCAAGGATTTTTTGATAATTATTTATTTTTTCTTTCTGCTGCCCATTGCCAAAATAATCTAAATTTTTTGAAGCTCGAGTCAATTATTCGGCTAAAATAAAATTGAGAAATAATAGGAGCGCTGGGGCTTAAAAAATTAACTTCTAAGCCTCAGAACATCTTAGTGTATCTTAAGTTTTTTACAATAAAAAACTTAATTATTACTTAAGGCAGTTTCAAACTTATAGCCAACTCCCCTAACAGTATGAATTAACGATGGCTCCGAGGAATCAGTCTCTATCTTTTTCCTGATTTGACCGATGTGAACGTCAACTACGCGCTCGTCCCCTACGTGCTCGTAATTCCAAACCTTTTGAATTAATTCGGGGCGACGCCAAACTTTACCTGGATGGCTGGCTAAGAAATGCAACAGATCGAATTCAAGTGCGGTTAAAAACACCAAACTGTCATTGACTGTTACTTGTCGGCGTTCTGGGTCAATTACCAAGTTATCAAAGATTAAAGATTGTTGTTTTAAAGGAGTTACAGACCGCTTGCGTTTGAGAATAGCCCTAATGCGACATTCTAGCTCTACAAGATCGAAAGGTTTGGTTACGAAGTCATCTGCCCCTTTGCCGAATCCTTCTTGTTTGTCAGAAGTATCAGCGCGGTTGGTTAGCATGAGAATAAAGACGTCTGTTCGACTCTGCATTTGTTCGCACAAGTTAAAACCCACTGTATCTGGCAGGTTAATATCGAGAATAACTAGATCGGGACTAAATTTGTTAAATGCTTCTAAAGCATCTTTTCCATTATCAGCAGATTCTAGTTGATAATCTTTCTGATTCAAAAAGCGAACGATTAAATTGCGAATTGCGGGGTCGTCGTCCACAACAAGAATTTTGGCTGCGGGCATAGTCATAACTTTTTCTTAGCAAAAACTAGCTTATTATCTCAATTCGGTAGTGGTGGAGAAAAAGATGGTCGATCGAAACGTTCCACCGATCGTTTCTACTCAATTATTGACGGATAACTACAGCGATGCCAACAGTATTAACACAGTGACTGGGATAATCTGGTGTTAAATCGCTAGCATGTAGTTAGACTTTTATAGTGTTTCATTAATTAGACTACTAGAGGAAAGGCTTTCTTAATTATCTTATGAGTCTTATAAATGCCAGCGCCCGAATATTCAAGTTAAACTAGCTTGAGAAGGAGTGAAAATGACACCAATTAAGATAAACCTATCGATTGTCCGGCTCGCTCTCGAATTCAATAATATTTTTAGGTTCAGTTTTTCCCAACTTCATACATTTTATCTAAAGTGTTGCTACTAGATGGAAAGATCAAAGGAGTTTTTAGATGAGCGATAAAAATCCCTATCAAGAACTTGGGGTCAAGGAAAATGCTTCCTTTGACGAGATCCAAGAGGCAAAAAAACGCTTGAGCGAACAGAATAAAGACAATTCCAAAGCAGTTCAAAATATTGAAGCTGCTTATGACGCTATTATTATGGATCGCTTAAAAATGCGTCAGGAAGGGAAAATTAAGGTACCAGAGCGCATTCGCTTTCCTGATAAAGAATACGAAACGCCCCAAAATGTTACCTCGACCCCAACCAATAACTCTCCTGGATGGTTGCAACAATTCATAGATACTCCTTCCCAGGCAGATATTGTCATCCCAGCAGGAGTATTTATACTGTTAAGCTCTATAGCTATATTTTATCCTGACAAAGCCCAACTACCACCACTGCTAGTAGCATTAGGATTTAGCTTTAATATCTACTTCCTCAATCGCAAGGAACAACGCTTTGGTCGCGCAATACTATTAACCCTAGTTGGTTTACTTGTGGGTATTGGATTGGGTTCAGTAATAGCTGACGTACTAAATAGTCAAAGTGGAGGGGGAATAAATTTTGGTTCCCAGCAGTTTGCTTCTATATTCACTTTTTTCTTGTTCTGGCTGATTAGTAGTTTCCTCCGGTAACTAAATCTACTGCTTCGCAAAAGTTATTGACAATGAAATCTGGTTGGTAACTCTGTAGCTGAGAGCGATCGCGAATACCAGATAGAACGGCAATGACTTTAATTTTGTGAGTTTTGGCAGCAACAATATCGGCTTCTGTATCACCCACCATCCAAACTTCCCTAGCTGGCGGTAACTCTTTTAAGGCTTTCTCCATGAGCAGAGGTTTGTCCTTGACATCGCCAGTTTTTATGTAGTCATTGCTCAAATAGTAGCGGCGATCGCTAGGAAAAAAACTCTGAAGATCGTAGCGATCTAATGCTGCTTCTAGTTCCTTTTGGCGACGCATGGTCATTACTACTAGATCGAATCCTAATTGTTGTATTTTGTTTAGGGTTTCTATAGCAATAGATAATGGGCGATCGTACTTTAAATAGGGCAGTTGATGCACGGTTTGACGGCGTAGTTGAGTGAATTTTTCTGCTTGGTCTTCGTCTAAACCAGAAATAATTCCTATTTGTTGTTCGGGAGTGCGCGATCGCTTTAATTGCCAAAATTCTGATTTTGATAGTTCTCGCAAGGGCTGTTGGGGACGTTTGGTTTGTTCTAAACACAATTTGTAAACCCGATAGTAGCGCTCGCTCACGTCCATTATCGGCCCGTCGAAGTCGGTAATCAGTCTCAGCATTAAATAAAATTTGTTAAGTTTTATTTATAAATTACCGTAGTTGGCATTCTTTGGCAACTTCTTTTAATGAGAGCAATATATTTACTTTTACCTATACTGTAGATTATTCGATTAACTCTGCAATTTTATAATTAACTATTGTTATGCTGTGGATCTTTCTCCTGACAAGATTAACTTTCGATGAAAAGTAGCTCCGTCTGCAGCAAACAATTCTACATAAAGATCTGTCGCCTCAGGATCCTCTCCATTGTGTACTACAGCAATTACTTTGTAAAATTTCGGCTCTTCGTCGGGATCTTTAAGTTCGATAAATTCTCCAGTTCTAGGGGTAACTCGAAATCTATAAGAGTCTGTAGTTGATGCTGTAAATTGGTTATTTTGTTTTTTAATAAGCACGAATTCAAGTAAGTTTAAATTTTCTTCCAAAGCTAACCTTTCCTTCCCTATAGGCTATTGCTTAATTCAATTGTTGTCTAAATTCAAATTTAAGTAATTGGAATAATGACTAAAAAAACTTAGTCAAATGTACTATCTCGATCGATTTCAAAGCGATCGATTTCCGCGAACTATATTGTCAAGGATAGGTTTAGATAGCACGGGATATTTTGCTGTTATTTTATTTTTTATAAAATTATATTTAGGAGTAATAAAATTTTTTATAGATAATAACGATGGTAGAACCAATTGCAGCAATTACTTTACCCAATAGCCAAGATCCCATCAAAGAGGGTCAATGGTTGTCCAAAGCATTACGGGACTGGCTCGATCGCGAGTTTATACCCGAAGCGATTAACGAGAAAATAGCCCAAAGAGCTGCTCAAATTTTTGTTCGCCAGCGCCTTGAAGGGGAAAATGACCTGGGAACTTTAGTAATTGCAATAGTAACTGAAATGCAAGCTTTCGATTTTAGAGCAAGTTTTTTTAGCGAATTTGCTATTGCCAATGCGATCGGCGATCTGCTCTTAGAAAGTCTGGGTGTCGATCGCTGCTGCGGACAATAGGATAATAAAAGTTATCAGCTAACAGATAACTACTGAATAACTGATAACTTGGAGATTACCAGCTAGATTTAACAACCCCTGGTAATAAGCCTTGGTGCGCCCAATCTCGTAAAACATTGCGACACAAACCAAAATCCCGATAGTAAGCTCTAGGTCTTCCCGTGACCCAGCAACGATTGCGCTTGCGAGATGGAGCGCTATTGCGGGGTAATTGTTGAATTTGGCGATGAATTTCCAATTTTTCTTGCTGAGAGGAAGCTTGACGAAATTGTTCTTTTAATTCTTCTCGCTTAGCTGAGTATTTTGCTACCATGCGAGCGCGTTTTTTTTCACGCTCGATCATCGATTTTTTTGCCATAAGTCTTGCTACTATTATTGAATAAACACAGCATTCTCTATCTTATCTAATCTTTTGACTGGGCTGCCGGAAAAGATCCGCTCGATTATGTAATTTCGGCCGCAGGGCACAGACTGGATAACTTACAAGCGCTGCAATTGGGCGATCGCGCCTTGCAAACTGCCCGACCGTGATAAATGAGGCGAATTGACCAATTTTCCCAATCTGGTTGGGGGACGAGCCGCATTAAATCTTTTTCTATGGGGATGGGGTTTTCTTTTTCCGTAAGTCCTAGCCGCCTGCTAAGTCGTTTGACGTGAGTATCTACAGTCACTCCGGCAATGATGCCAAAACCGTGGGCGAGAACTACATTAGCCGTTTTGCGGGCAACTCCTGGTAACTTAATTAATTCTTGCATCTGCTGGGGGACTTCTCCCCCATATTCGGCGACGATTTTTTGGCAAGCACCTTGAATATTCTTCGCTTTATTGCGATAAAAACCAGTAGAGCGAATTAAGTTTTCTAATTCTTCGCGATCGGCACCAGCTAGGGAAGGAGCGTCGGGAAAGCGAGCGAATAAGGCTGGAGTTACTTGATTGACTCTTTCGTCAGTGCATTGAGCCGAAAGAATGGTAGCTACCAACAGTTGTAAAGTAGTGTCGTAGTTGAGGGTACAAGTAGCATCTGGATAGAGGCGTTTGAGTAAAATCAGAATTTCTAAGGTTCGCTGTTTTTTGCTAGCCCACTTACTAGTGATACTCACCAATCGAACCTATCAAAAAAGTTGTTGAAAAAACTCTAAGTTTGCCGTATCGCGAACGATTAAAAACATACCCAGACCCAACAACAACACCAATCCAGTTTGCATAATTCCTTCTTGGAGTTTATTCGGTACGGGTTTGCCCGACAATCCTTCGATCGCCAAAAACACCAACTGTCCCCCATCTAAAGCCGGTATGGGCAAACTATTAATAATTGCCAAATTAATGCTAATTAAGGCAGCAAACTGAAACATATTTCCTATGTCATTTTGGGCTATTTGGGCTCCCACAGCAACGATCGCTACTGGTCCTGCTACTTGCTGTGCTGTTTCTTGGAAGTTACTCAATAGCTGCCCAAAGCCTTCAAAGGTTAGCTTGGTAATTCGCTCGAATTCATTGGCACCAATACTAAATGCTTGCAAAATGTTTTCAGGACGAGTGCGTATGACCTCGTTGTTAGGCTGAAGCATGACCCCAATTTTACCTTGACCGTTTTCGTCTGGAGTAGGGATTACTTCAATGGTTTTTATTTCTTCTCCTCTAGAAATTGTTAATTCTATATTGCGATCGGGAGAGTTTTGAATTGTCGCCATCAAAGACTTAATTGCTCGCTCGTTAGCCTCTAACTTCTCGCCCTCGACAGCTATAATTATGTCTCCTGCTTTGATTCCTGCTTTATAGGCTGCAGAAGTTTCTTCAGTCATCACTTGAGGAACTTTGACCCCTGGCTGATACTGAATATCTGGGATGCCAATTGTTGCTGCTTGAGAGACTAGCAGAAAGTAAGCAAAAATTAAATTAGCTATTACTCCCGCACTAATTACGATCGCTCGATCGAATATGGGTCTGTTGCTTAGCAAGTTGGGGTCATCTTTAGGAATCTGACTGTCGGGATCTTCATCTGGAAATCCTACGTATCCTCCCAAGGGAAGAGCTCTTATTGCATATTCGGTTTCTTTTCCTTGATATTTTACTAGTGCAGGGCCAAATCCGAGAGAAAAGCGATTGACGCGAATTCCTTGGAATCGGGCTGCTGCAAAGTGTCCCAATTCGTGAACAAAAATTAAAATTGCCAATACTAAGATCGGTGCCAGAACTGACATAGTTTTAAAATCTTTTATTATCTCAAGCAGTACACTGTGTATATTTTGACACTCCGAGCGCCTGAAGGCTCAGGGATTCTTGGTTAACTAACTCAACTTGCTATCACAAGTGTTACTACCAGCAATAGTAGAGGCTAAATCTTCCCAAGCGTTTATATCTGAAGATAAAGTTCCGACGTGCCCCGCCGTACTATGTGTTTTGTCAAGTATATTTAATGCTGCATTTATATAGCGATCTTCGCAATAACTGCACTCACAAACATGACTTCTTACAGATAAAGATTTTTTGATTCGTTTACCGCAGTTTACGTTGTGTAATTATTATAACGCGAGTTCTTACCACACTAAATATATTGCTAGGCTCGTATTATAGTATGGGGCACGAAGGCAAATTTAGCTAAAATATTATACTTTTAGCGATTAGACGACACTAGAGGCCATATGTCCCTCCATAAGTAAAACAAATTAACTACATATGATTATTTGGCAACAAAATACTAGCGATCCCAATAATCCCGATAACTTAGCCATTATTAAACAGTGGTGGGCAAATCTCAAAGGTAAAGAAATTGCTTTTGCTCAAAGATTGCTTGGAGAAACTGGCAACCTCAAAGAAATTGACTGGGAACCTCAGAAATTTGACGAAAATTTCGCGATCGTCGCTCCAGAAATTCGCGGTATTACCCTCTATTGGCAAAAACCTGATTCTGAAAGAGAGCGCAACCTCACTCCTTACAAATTAGCACTTGACATTACTGCACAAAAGTTGTATGTCTATCCCCAAACTCAACAACAAGTAGTAATTAGGGTAGGAACGGAAGAAATTATTTATCAAACCGTAGAGATCGAAGATCCTTTGATTGTAGGAACTTCTACCCAAGATAAATACGTTCTTCTGCTTAGAGATCGGCAAAAACAGGTGCAAGTTAAAATTACCTTAGGTTCGGAAAGTTTAGCTTTACTCAAAAAAAGTTTGCCAGAATAATTTTAAAGTGAGGGAATAGGGAATAGGGAATAGGGAATAGTCACGAGGAGCAAAAGGGTCGCGAAATATTTCCGAGGCTTCCTCGGAGTTAGGACCCACCAAGCAGGAGGCTGTAACCCTATTCAAAAATTTTCACCGAAAAGTTGAGGAAATCTTATACGTCAACATTAGGAAAGAAGATCTCGAGGATACTGTTCCCCTTTCCCTCGTAAGCAACAGCCTCCGATAAAGAAGGGATGAGGGATGAAAGTATAGGGCCTGAAAATTTAGCCTTCATCTTTCATCCTTTAGTTGAGAGTTTGTTAGCATAATAGCCTCACAAGGGATTTATATGTCATAAAAGAGAATATCGTTATTATTTTGGCAGCCCTGTTATGGTGACAAAATGTTGGTATTAACCGACAACTAATCGATCTTGGCTGCTTTATTACAATAAATTAGCTAAGTAAAAACTGTTAATTTTACGAGTTTCTTTAACTATGAGCGATCGAGCTTCATCCACAACCGCAACAGCTTCACGAGAAGTCAACGAACCCAAACCTAGCTTTGTCAAACTAGCAATGCGAAACATGGTGAGTAAAGGCGGTAAATCTTTAAGGCACTTTTTCCTCACTACCATTGGCATATTGGCATTGTTTATTGGTTTAGCTTATTTAACTCGCTAAGCAGGTTAATGATGCTGCCAGCAGAAAAGCCTACTTTAGTAGTAGAAGTAAACGTTCAGGATATTTTTTCGACCAACTCATCCACCAGTAATAGTGGTGTAGAAGAAAACTACCAAATTACTCGGAGTACTTGGAAAAGTTGGTTTACTACCTGGCTAAACCTACTCGCTCCCAATATTCCAGCAGCAGAGGTTTACGAAGTTACCCTCCGTCTCACTGACGATCGCGAAATTCAACATCTTAATGCCCAATACCGCAAGTTGGACAAACCAACAGATGTTTTGGCATTTGCAGCCCTAGAGGTAGACTTTCCTGTGACGTTAGATAAATTGTCATTATCCGAGCCTTTGTATCTAGGAGATCTGATAATTTCAATAGAAACGGCATCTAAACAAGCCAAACAACAACAACATTCCTTAACTACAGAACTTGGTTGGTTAGCTGCCCACGGTTTTCTCCATCTTTTAGGCTGGGATCATCTAGACGAAGAAAGCTTGAAGGCGATGCTATTACAGCAGGAAATATTGCTTAAAGCTGTAGGTATTATCACTAAGGAAAGGTTGGCGATCGATTAGAGAAAACAACCATACTCCAAAATAAATTTGGGCGAGGAATTATGGCACTAAATCCAAGTATTACTCCATCGACAAAACCATCTGCTTTTTTATCTCCCATCTTCACCTCCAAGCTTCTATTGATGTCATTCGATAAAATAAAAACATCAAACACCAGCAAAGAAAAGAATAAGCGAGAATTAGCCTGGAAAGTGGCACCGAATCTGATAATGAGTTTTCGATATGCCTGGGCTGGAGTTAGTTATGCTTTTACGACTCAACGCAATTTTCGCATCCATACCGCGATCGCCTCACTAGCAGTTAGTTTGGGCATTTTTTTACACGTAACTAACACGCAAATGGCAATTATTGTGGTGACTTGTGCCATGGTAATGGTAATGGAGTTATTAAACACAGCATTAGAATCAGTTGTAGATCTTACAGTAAAGCAGACCTATCACGAATTAGCCAAAATAGCTAAAGACTGTGCTGCAGGTGCGGTGCTTATTTCTGCTGTTGCTGCTGTTTTGGTGGCGGCGTTTATTTTGATGCCACCCCTTTGGGCAATAGTTATTTCCGAGGCACTAAAGTTAGTGTAGGAGGATGTTACGTGATTGTTGTTATCGATAACTACGATAGCTTTACCTATAATTTAGTTCAATATTTAGGGGAACTCGGTGCTGAACTACCGGTTGCCAAAGAAATTCAAGTATATCGCAACGATCGAATTGAAATTGAAAAAATTCGCCAACTGCAACCGAGTAGTATAGTTATTTCTCCAGGACCAGGTCGTCCCGAAGATGCAGGAATTTCTCTAGAATTAATTAAACAACTGGGAAACGAAATACCCATACTGGGAGTTTGCTTGGGCCATCAAAGTATCGGGCAGGTTTTTGGGGGGAAAATTGTTTCAGCCCCAGTCTTAATGCACGGCAAAACTTCTGAAATTTATCATCGGGGTGAGGGGGTTTTCTGCGGATTGGAAAATCCTTTTACCGCTACTCGATATCACAGTTTAGTCGTCGAACCAGATAGTCTTCCTGAAGTTCTCGAAGTAACTGCCTGGTTAGAAGACGGTACGATTATGGGGCTCCGACATAAAAATTATCCCCACATTCAAGGTGTACAATTTCATCCAGAAAGTATTTTAACAACTTCAGGAAAACAATTATTGCGGAATTTTTTAATCGATTAGTTGGGGCGCGATCGATTAATATCTACTACCGAGCGACAAGCAACAAAGAAAAAACAGATGAAACGGCGAAAGTTAATACGCTACGCAGGGGCTAGTTTGCTAGCAACAATGGGAAGCATTTACGCTTCAGGGTTTCAGAAATCTGTTGCCCAATCTCGCGGTTCAGTGGTGGTTAGATGGTTGGGACATACCTGCTTCCTATTTACTGGTGATGGTTTGAGAATTTTAGTAAATCCTTTTCAAACCATAGGTTGCACTTCGGGATATCGCTTACCCAGAGTCGAGGCAGATTTAGTACTAATTAGCAGCCAATTGTTGGATGAAGGAGTAGTAGACGGACTCCCAGGAAATCCCGAAATTTTGTTTGAACCAGGAGTTTACGATTTTCGGGGTCTCAAAGTAGAGGGAATTGGCATCGCCCACGATCGCGAGGGAGGAAGGCGCTTTGGGACTAATGTAGCCTGGAATTGGACTCAAGGAGGGGTAAAAATTGCTCATTTAGGTGGTGCTGCAGCACCCATTGAAATCGAACAAAAAATTCTCCTCGGCGCTCCAGATGTGGCATTAATCCCAGTGGGTGGCGGGGTAAAAGCTTATAATCCTAGAGAAGCTAAACAGGCGATGCAGGTTCTCAAACCTAAAATAGTTATTCCTACCCACTATCTAACTCCTGCTGCGGACGAAAACGCCTGCGATATCGTGCCATTAGAACAGTTTTTACAATTGAACGATGGCATACCAGTGAGTCGAATAAACAGCGATCGCCTGACTATTAGCAAAAGAAATTTACCCCAACAAGGTCCAGTAATTAAAGTCCTCAGTTACCGCAATTCTGTGGCACTCTCTCAATATTGAGGGTTAATTATTATCTCCCTCTAGCCTGTCTTTGTCGGCGAATAGCCCTAGTAGCGGCGTTATGCTGCGCTAAAGTTTTACTAAATACGTGAGTGCCGTCGTAACGGGCGACAAAATAAACATATTCTGTATTTTCTGGATAAAGAGTAGCTTTCAAACTAGCAATCCCTGGACTGGCGATAGGAGTAGGTGGCAATCCAGTGTTGATATAGGTATTATAGGGATTAGGAGTTTCTACCTGTTTGTAGGTTAAGGGGCGATCGGCTGTTTGTTTAATTCCCAGTCCGTATTCTACAGTAGGGTCGGCTTGCAGTCTCATCCCTACCTTTAAGCGTCTGACAAATACTCCAGCAATTAGAGAACGTTCTTTTTCGACTACGGTTTCTTTCTCGACGATGCTAGCTAAAGTTGCCCATTCAAGGAGGTCGAATGACGAGGGATTTTGTGCCTGTTGGTAAACTGGTAGTGCTAATTGCTCGAAGCGATCGAGCATGGCGTTAATAACTCGTTGGGGAGTGATGAGATCGCCAGTAATTTTATAAGTATCTGGATATAAGAAACCTTCTAAATGAGGTAGATCGTTTGGCAACCAGGCATACTTATTTTGAGGAATAACTCTTGTTGCTGAGACAAACTCATCTCGCGAGAAAAAGCCTTTTGATTCAAAATATTCTCCCATCTGGTTGATGTTCCAGCCTTCAGGGATAGTAAAGTTAACTTGTATTACTTTTCCTTGCCAAATTGTGCTAGCAAGCTCTGGGACTGATGCTGTAGGAGATAGTTGATAGGTACCTGCTTTATATTCTCCTTCACTATCTTTTATTTGTAGCCAATAAGTCCATAATTTCCAAGCTGTAGCTGAACGAATTATGCCTTGGTTTTCTAATTTCTGACCAATTTGCACTGCTGCTGTTCCAGGGGGAATATAGAATTCTATCGTTTGGTCTTGTTTTTGATTATCTGCTACTGGGGCAGATAAAAACCAATTCATCAATTTCCATCCTTGCCAACCGCCAAAAAATAAGGAGACAGGCAAAATTAGCCCAAAGAATAAGAATCCTACGACATTTTTAATGATTTTCATCTACTCTTGTGGTCTCTATGGGGTTCATTCGTTTTAGCGAATGTTCTTTATTCTAGTTCCTCGAATAACAATTCTTCTAGTATTGGCTGAATCATCTTATCTTCTGGCGAGACCAAGGTTAACTGGCCTATTTTATTGTCTCTTGCTAAAAATAGCAAAGGTGTTATGGGAGTGTAAATATTATATTTGCGATCGCCGTTATAAAAACCAGCTAAAAACTGTAATTCTTCTGTTTCTTTTTGGTTGTCTTCGTCAAATTCTATAGTAATAATTTTGTCTTCTTCTAAAGGAGGTAATTCTCCAGTGACAGTTAGAGTATAGGCAGTGTGCTTAAGAGTTAGATCTAGTTCGGCAAGTACAGCTTTAGCATCAGCAAAGATTTGCTCGATTTCAATTTCTTCTTCGATCGTCACCGCTTCTGAGATTTCTTCATCTTCTGAGCCTTCCTCTGAGCCAATAATTACTATAGGTGAGTCTACAGGCATGAGTAACAGATAGATTGAATCTTCTATTTCGAGAGAATTTTCTACGTAACATTCAAGCGATCGTTGGCGATCGTCGGTTAGGGTCACGATTTCTTCGGCGTTGCTAATCATCCCTTTATTCAGCAACGCCATATTTTCTACTACTCGCAAGGGAATGTCAAACTCATCTCGGATTTTGTGTTCTGGGAAGGTAACAGTAACTAAAATTCGCTGATCGCCAGACTTTTCGGGATTAACCGTCAGACTTACTCTATCAGACGATTGCTTCGCCCGAATAGGCAAGGTCACTAGCACTGGCGATAGGTTCAGATTGTCGCTCTGAAATTTGAGATACATCAACGATAATTCATCTTTCTTCTGAATTATATCTGTTGTTCGACGACCGACATTAGATAAGCTTCGCCCCTTTAGAGCTGAAATTTCAGAAGAGAGTGAGGGTGGCACTGACTCAGCAGGAGTCACTACATTAGTTGGTTCTGTAGATTCAGCGTTATTCACAGGTTCAGTACTAATCGTACTAATCCTAAAGCCTTCTCGGGGCTGCTCTTCAATCTTGTTTTGGGTTGTTTCATCTGGGAGATCTCGATGGTAGATCCAAGCATATTTCGGGATTGATCCTCCACGCTGAATATAGAAAGTATAGAGCTGGTGGGTACGCATAACAGGTTGTTCATCTTCTACTTCAACAGAACCTGGCGCTAACCAGATTATTAACTGTCGAGTTCGCTTCAAATCCTCCAACTTAGCTTGAAGAAGTTTCGCTCGATCTGCCTGACCTAAATTCTGCAAGATCTCAATGTACTTCTCATAAAATGTAATTGTGTCTTGAGGGATATTATGTTTAAGAAGATGATGAGCCTCGAGTAACCAGTCGTTTTTTTGAAGAAGCGGTAAATCTATGCGGCGACAAAGTTCCAGTAATTTGTCGAGGCAATGTTTTTGAGTTTCCAGATTGCCAGAGATTTTACTCTGTTTGACAAATTTTTTTACCCAATCAACCTCCCCCTCATCGTCTTGCAAAAACTTAGGACCATGAAGCTCAACTAATTTTTCCAAAGCTACTGAATTTAACCCGTTGAAGCCAAGCTCCTCGGCAATTTGTTGTGCTTTCTTATAGTTTTCTTTGGCTCGATCGAGCTTATCCATATTACGCAAAGCATCACCCAAGTTTAGATACTGGTTCAGCTCATCCTGCTTATTACCTATTCTCTGGCTCAGATGCAAAGCTTTGTCATAAGAGTCGATCGCCTCTTTGTAATTCTCGCGGTCATACTCGACCAGCCCAATATTGCCCAAATCTTTCACTTCACTTTGTTTACGGTCCAATTCTCGGCTAATTTTCAAGGCTTCTCTGTGATATTCAATAGCCCGCTCAAATTCCCTAAGCTTTCGATAAACTAGACCCAAATTGCCGAGGACATCACCTTCACCTTGCCTTTTGCCCAGCTTTCTGTTAATCTCTAATGCTTTTTTATAAGACTCAATTGAATCCTTGAGATTGCCATTCCTATACTGGGCAAATCCTAAATGATTATATCCAACAGCTAGTGCTTCGTCATTCTGTTGCTTTCTAACCAAAGCTTGGTATTGCTCAAAATACTCAATGGCTTTGGTAAACTCACCCCAATCTGTATAAACTAAACCAAGTCCATTGAGAGCTATCCTTTTTCTCTCAATATTGTCAAGCTGGTTCTGATTTAATTGAAGAGCCTTCTCAAAATTTTCTTTAGCTTTGTTGGTCTTACCTACAAAGCGATAAGCCTCACCCAACTTCAACATCAAATCCGTCTTGGTCTTGTCAGGTATAGGAACTTGCGAGTTTAAAATACGTTCGATAAGAGGAATTTGAGTCGTTTTATCTCGCCATTCGGTGAGATCTTTATACTCTGAAACTATTCGATTTAGGTCATAGTCTAAATCGGCTTGTTCCTTGGCAAGAAAGGTGAAAACCCCGTTACGAACAGACCAAAAGTCTGGGGCAACATTGGCCAGTTTAATGTAAGCATAATCAGGCAGCCAGATCAAAAGAGGATAAGTAATCTCTGCTCGAAAGATCTCTCGTTTGAGATTAAGGTTTTGCAAAACGGCAGGAAAACGTTCATCGGCATCCAACAAAATCGAAATCTCAAGACCCATAACCTGTATGGCTAGACTAGAAGACAATTTGTTCGGGAAATTCTTAGAAAGATGCTCGTGTATAATCAAATATAGATTTTCGATTGGTGCCTTTCCCCAAAGATCGATAGTTGTTAGGTTTATATTGCTTTGAGAACAGCGCCGAGCAAGTTCCTTCTGAAGATGTGTTTGATCTCCGAGTGAATCGCAATTGGCAAAAATCAAAGCGAAGCTGCCTGCCTTAACGGCTCGCCTTATGAGCCGCATCAAGCTTTTCAGCTCGTTTTGGCGATTCAATTTAACATTCATCGCTGTTTCAAAGCTTTCTGAAATTTATTGTTTTTTACAACAGCTGGGTGAACATCTTTCCACTCAGTTTCATCAGTCTCCGTATAAACTAAGATAACGTTGTTATAGATAAGTTTTTGATTGGTTTCATTATTAGGGGGATCTTGGGTTTGGTATACAGTGACTATATGTTCGTATTCTTCATCTCGAATAACCTTCTCGTAGTCTCGGATCAATTTATTGATTGCTCGCTCGGCATGATGGGGTTGGATTTTATCCTCCGTTTCATTACAAGCAAAGCCAATCAACTTCATCAGATCTCGCAAATGACCACCACTAGCTAAAATAAGCTCATCGACAGTCTTTTGTGGACAGGCAAAAACTTCTTCAACAACTAGCCGCTTTTCAACTACTTTCTTCAAATGCTCAATGCCTACTTCATTCAGTATTCGTTCATATCCACCCTTGTAGATAGGAATCATCGGCAAAATTAGTTGCTCATCAAACGGCAAAAGTGTTGCTTGTTCATCATAAAAAAGAGAGATGGGTACAACATAAATAAAATTAGCTTGAAGCTGTTTTAATAGGGATCCACTCCCTTGAAATAAATTCTTATCTAAACCTAATCTTAACCGATCTAAGCTATCCATAATGAAAATTAGATCGACTTTGCCTTTATCTTGAACCCTTGCTCTAGACTCTCTTAGTAAGGAGTTTACTTTGTCAATCAACTCGGTAATATCTCTTTCCAGTTTTCGCCTCATAATTTGGCGATCGTCTGTACTCATCTGGACACCAGAAAAGATCTTGGTAGTAATGAAACTGAACCAGTCAGGAATACCAATGTCTGCTTTGGCACCAATTTCTGCGATGATTTTCTCAGAACGCTCTAAGACTTTCTCAAAGAACCAATCCCCCACGTTTTCTAGAAGGTTATCTGGCAGGCAATAGCCTGCTTTAGTCATGCCCTCAACTGTTATCTTGGCAATAACTAGTAACAGATCGCTTAAGGTTAAATTATTCACATCTAATTCAGATACATCGAAATAAATTACTTCATAATCTGACTTAATAATGCTTTGAAGCTGATAGAGTTCCGTTGTTTTGCCATTGCCTCGATATCCGGTAAATAACAGATGTAAATTTCTTTTTGCTTTCGCATGGCGTTTGAGCATCCGCTTGATGCGCTCCAGAGTATTGCCACGTACCTGAGAACAATCTACGTATCTTGGATCGCCAGGTTGTAATGGGAACAAATCTACAGCGCTCCATGCGTCGTCAATATTTCGAGCTAATTCAAAGTGCATAGACCAAGTGCTATCTATTCCTTCCCAAAATTCTCTCTTTAATTCTATTATTGGCGTTGCTGAGATGCGGAATGAAATGATTGTTTTCAGCCCCGTAACCTCGTTCCGAATTAGGCCAAATCATCCCTTTATTCAGCAACGCCACGATTTCTGCATCGTATAGCTCATTATCTTTGGGAAATTGATAGGAGGACATAATAACTACAAGTGCTGTCAATAAAACAGCGATTGATTTGGATAAAATTTAATTGGGAGTCTAGTCCCTCGAAGACACTTATAGCAGCGTTATTTCATTCTAAATCTTCAGAACGAATTTAGGGGATTTCAAGGATTAAATTTTTGGAAGTCGTACAGTTGAAAGTACTTATTTTCGTAAGAGTATAAAATCTAAAAAATTAGAATGAAATGACCCTGCACTTATAGTAACATCACAACTGATTCCAATGTTTTTTATTCTAGTTCCTCCAATAACAATTCTTCTAGTATTAGCTGAATAGTCCTATCTTCTCGTGAAACTGGAGTTAATTGCCCTGCTCTATTGTCTCTTGCCAAAAATAGTAAAGGCGCTATGGGAGTATAGATATTATATTTACGATCGCCGTTATAAAAACCAGCTAAAAACTGTAATTCTTCTGTTTCTTTCTGGTTATCTTCGTCAAGTTCTAGAGTAATAATTTTGTCGTCTTCTAAAGGAGGTAGTTCTCCAGTGACAGTTAGGGTATAGGCAGTGTATTTAAGAGTTAGATCTAGTTCGGCAATTACAGCTTTAGCATCAGCAAAGATTTGCTCGATTTCAATTTCTTCTTCGATCTCCACTGCTTCTGAAATATCTTCATCTTCTGTGGTTTCCTCTGAAGCGATAATTACTATAGGTGAGTCTACAGGCCTGAGTAACAGATAGATTAAATCTTCTCTTTCGAGAAAATTTTCCACGTAACATTCAAGAGAGCGATCGCGATCGTCAGTCAGGATCACAATTTCTGGATCGTATAGCTCATTATCTTCGGGAAATTGATAGGAGGACATAATAACTACAAATGCTATCAATAAAACAGGGATTGATTTGAATAGAATTTAATTGAGAGTCCAGTCGAGCCAAGAGGCTTATAGTAACAGTACAACTGATTATTCCGAAAAGATTCAAGAGACAACGGGCTTGTAAAATAAAGACGTTCGACCGAACGCCTGTAGGTCTTGTTTATGAGGACTGTTCGTTTGTTGTTCTAGTTCCTTGTAGTCTCTCAAACCAACTATTGTTATACAAGTATTCTACACTTGTGACATCGGTGAGGTTATATTGCAAGGGTACGACAGTAATGTAATTATCGCGAATTGCTAGCACGTCTGTAGGAATGTGGGTTGGTAGATGGGTCGGATCTGGTTGATCGATATCTTCAACTACCTCTCCCGCTAACCAGTAGTAGCTTTTGCCGCGAGGATCGGTACGCTTTTGAAAACTTTCAATATAGCGACGCAACCCTTGACGACTAATTGCTACTCCCGCGATCGCTTCGGCTTTAACGGGGGGAATGTTAACATTTAATAAAGTTCCTTTAGGTAGGGGTTCGATCGCTAGAGTAGCAACTAGGTTACAGGCAAAATCAGCAGCAACTTGGAATTCAGTGGAGGTGTAACTAGCCAAACTCATTGCTATGCTGGTAATTCCCTCGATCGCTCCTTCCATTGCTGCCGAAACGGTGCCAGAATAAAGAACGTCGCTGCCTAGGTTAGAACCGTGGTTAATTCCAGAAAGAACAAAATCTGGGCGAGTATCTAAAACCGCACAGAGGGCAAATTTAACGCAATCGGCTGGAGTTCCAGAACAAGACCAAGCTGTTACCTCAGGGTGGAAAAGAGAATCGACCATTTCAGCACGAATGGGTCGGTGTAGGGTCAGTCCGTGACCCGTAGCAGATCGTTCGCGATCGGGACAGACGACAGTAACTTGATGACCTGCTTTTGCCAGAGTATTAGCTAGGGTTCGCAAGCCTAAGGCAAAGATACCGTCGTCATTGCTGATTAATAGTTTGAGAGATTTGTCATTGCTCATCCGGAAACTAGAACGCGCTAATAAAATTAAAAAAGATTCTCTTTTTTATTTTCCATTACTTGTGGGCGATTATATCTTTCTTTAACACAGTCGCCACCCTGGTAAACTAAAGATCGACTTGAAAAATACTAGACGACTACGCTTCGACCTAGACAGCATGAGCAATTCCCCCAACCAGATAGAGACTCAATTAAAAGAACTACAAACAGAAGCAACTCAAGCGATCGCTGCTTCATCAACTCTGCAACGTCTAGAAGAACTCAGAATTGCCTACCTGGGTAAAAAGGGACAGTTGTCGCAAATATTGAGAGGTATGGGCAAACTCAGCCCCCAAGAAAGACCTCTAGTTGGCGCTTTAGCTAATGAAGTTAAAGAGGCATTACAAGCCAATCTCGATCGCCAGCGTCAAGATTTACAAACAGCCGCAATTGCCGCTCGACTGGAAGCAGAAACCCTAGACGTTACTATGCCTGGAGTTAGGAATTCTCTGGGTCGCATTCATCCGATTAACGGCACAATTGACGCAATATTGGATATTTTTGTCGGTCTTGGCTATACCGTGGCTACGGGTCCAGAAATGGAGACGGATTATTACAATTTTGAAGCCCTCAATATGCCTGCCGACCACCCAGCAAGAGACATGCAGGATAGTTTCTATCTACCTGGCGGTAAAGTGCTGCGCACTCAGACTTCTACTGTCCAAATTCGCTACATGGAAAACCACGCTCCACCAATTCGCATTGTTTCTCCAGGTCGATGCTATCGAAGAGATAATGTAGATGCTACTCATTCAGCAGTGTTTCATCAGGTGGAAATCTTGGCAGTTGACAAGGGACTCACTTTTACCGATCTTAAAGGTACGATTAAGGAATTCGTGCGCCAGATCTTCGGGGAAGAACTACCCATGCTATTCCGCGCCAGTTATTTTCCATTTACCGAACCTTCAGCAGAAGTGGACGTGCAGTGGGAAGGTAAATGGTTAGAGGTTTTAGGCTGCGGTATGGTCGATCCTAACGTGCTCAAAGCAGTTGGTTACGATCCAGAAATTTATACTGGATTTGCTGCTGGTCTTGGAGTAGAGCGATTCGCCATGGTATTGCACAAAATAGACGACATTCGTCGCTTGTATAATAGCGATTTACGCTTTTTAAGGCAGTTTTAGCAGCATAAAGCTAAAATTTTTTGATACTCTAGAAAAAAACTATAGCTAACCAATTTATTTTGATTTGTTTTGTTTGTGGTATCTGTTGAATCTGAAGGGTTCCTTAATTTCAACTCTCCATATTAGTCTTGGCTAGTTGCTGCTGGCTATGTTAATTTAACTGAGGAGGATAACTGCGATTATTTCAGTTATTTAACATTGCTAGGAAGCTTAATAGTTTTTATTGTTATCCTATAAATTCTAGATTTTCACCTTGAATAAGGTGTCAAAATTTTACCTTTGGTTGTAGCAGAGAGAGCGAGCAAAAATCACAATCTACTAACAGACAATCCCGTTAATAGGAGGTTATATTATGGCAGATAAAAAACATATAGCTATGCTCAAGAAAGGTGTGAAAGCCTGGAATGAATGGAGAGATAAAAATGCTGATATAATTCCCGATCTTAGTGAAGCAAATCTTATAGAAAAAAATTTGAATGGAGCTAATTTATCTAAGGTAAACTTGACTGGGGCTGACATGATTGGAGTCAAACTCAAAGAAGCTAACCTGAGCGGTGCCAATTTGTCTGGAGCTGACTTAAATATAGCCAATCTAATGTGGGCAAATTTAGTACAAGCTCAATTCATTCAATGTAATCTGATGGGAGCGCAACTGACTCAAGCAGACCTTAGCGGTGCTGACCTTCGCGCAGCTAATCTGAGAGGAACAAACTTGATGGGAGCAACTCTCAATCAGACTGACTTTGGCTCTACCGATCTGATTGGAGCGAATTTGAGCGGCAGTCAAGCTGCTTTTGCTAATTTTGACGGTGCTAACTTGACAGGAGCTTGTCTAGAAGATTGGGAGTTTAACAGCGAAACTAGGCTTGAAGAAGCAATTTGCGATTACTTTTATTTGCGAGAGAAACAACAAGAACGCTGTCCTAGTATCGGTATATTTAGTATGGGAGAATTCTCTAAATTATTGCACGGAGAAACTACTGAAACT